>JANNXI010000064.1:0-18482 GCA_031409495.1 Betaproteobacteria bacterium | reverse complement strand
GCCTTAGGCATTTTGGCGCCGTACTTCGAACGCGACTGCTTACGATCCTTCACGCCAGCCGTATCCAACTATCCACGCACAGTGTGAAAGCGCACACCCGGCAGATCCTTAACGCGACCACCGCGGATGAGCACCACTGAGTGCTCCTGCAAATTGTGGCCTTCGCCACCGATGTAGGAGATAACTTCGTAGCCATTGGTGAGGCGGACTTTGCACACCTTCCGCAAAGCCGAGTTCGGCTTCTTAGGGGTTGTGGTGTACACGCGGGTACAAACACCGCGTTTTTGCGGGCAATTTTGCATTGCCGGCACTTTGCTCTTGGTCTTGACCTTGCTGCGCGGTTTGCGCATCAATTGGTTAATGGTTGGCATAGTCGCTCGCTTAAGATTCTCAATGGCTTGAATTGTTTCCTGCTTGAAATCGAATTAGCTGATTTCAGGTTCGTCTACAGGTTTGGACTGCAAAATAACTTCTTGGCTTGAGGATTTCAAACGGCTGAAGTTGTAGCTACACTTTTGCACAGCCCATGACTATAGTATGAAACGGGTTAGGGTGTCAACTAAATGGTGTATGTGGCTAACACGATTCTTTACTGGCGTTGTTTTGCAGCATCGAAATTGCTTGTGAAGTGCGTCAGCTAGAAGCTGAAAACGCCCTAAAATTGGGCTGTTTCAAGGGGGTAAATACTTACTTTTAGACTTTTGATGCAAATTCAACGCATGCCACTACGCGACGAATTACTTTGCGCCCAAAAGTGTCTGCAACTCACCCGATTGATACATTTCGCGCATGATGTCCGCACCGCCAATAAACTCACCATTTACATATAGCTGCGGAATAGTTGGCCAATTAGCAAAATCTTTAATACCTTGGCGGATGTCTGCATCTTGCAATACATCTACCGTGAAGGGTTTATCGACTCCGCAGGCTTTGAGCATTTGCGCTGCAGATGATGAAAAACCGCATTGTGGAAACTGCACTGTGCCTTTCATGTATAGCACCACGGGGTTACCAGATACTTGTTGCTGAATTTTGTCTTGCGTATTCATAATTGCTTTCAAATAATTACCGATGCTTATTATAAACGATGGCGCTAAACCTGATGCGGCCGGCGCACATCCAAAAATAACTTATCTAAAGGATCTCGTCGTACTGCAAATTCTACAATTTCACCGTTACCCACGGCTAAGCGACCTGTCCCGCCCAAAATGGTGTTCAGAATGCGTCCAACACCCTTGCTACTAACAACTAGTGGGCGGCGCGGTAGCAGCGCGTTGATGCGCTCTACGCCTAATTCCACGCGAGTTTGAAACTGTTCGTCAGATTCACCACCGGGGGGCGGCACACCATCAGCTAAATCTTGCTCAGTATCGGCAATGGATTTCATGTTCCACTCACCAAGTAGGCGCTCATTAAAGCTCGGATCAGTCACGGTTTGTAAGTTGCCGAGCACACCATTGATGATAAGCGCTGTTTGTTGCACGCGAATTAACGAGCTGCAAACCATCAAGCCGATATCTAAATCCATCATTTTTATTTGCTTGGCCAACAAATAGGCTTGATCACAGCCGATGTCTGTGAGGGGAATATCAAGATCACCACCGCAGCGCAAGCCACGGAAATTCACGTCAGTGACACCGTGACGAACGAAAAATAGGGAGAACGATTGATTCGCGTGATAGCTCATGGTTTTCGAAAATTAACAGGTGGATTGGATTCTCGTATTTTACGGTGAAACCGCATTAACGTTAGAACTTAAATCCAAGCTTCGTCGAAACAGTGGTCACGCTGCCGATTTTCTCGGCTTCGGCCGATAGGGTGGCAAATGGTAAATTAGTGTCAAACCCGGCAAATAAACGGCCGCTGCTCGTGGTCACTGCGCTTAAGCTGCTTCCAATTGGCTTGGTGTCCGTACGAGTGCCGCCTGCACCGATATATGGTGTAATAAAGCCGATAGGTTTTGCAACAACCAGATCCAACCCTAAACTGCGCACATCGACAGTGCTTGAACCGATATCGCGATTGCCGCTAAACCGTACATAAACACCGGGGCCAATCAGCGCCGGCGCCAATACTTGATAACGCCCAACAACACCCAACGTGGTCAAACCCGACGAACCCGCTGCACCGAGGCTCAAGCCAATATCCGAGCCGCCGCTGAAAGCTTTATAAATATTGAGACGCGGAATAATCACCGCAGTTGAACCGCCACCAGCGCTCTTCCACACATCACCCGACGCCACATTGGCAACACCTAATTCTGCACTGACATCCACGCCCAAAAGATTCAGCGACACTGCGGGCGACAATGCCCGAATGGCAGTAACGGCTGCTAAATCTTTTGCAAGCTTCACAAAAGCGTCTTGCGATAATTGTTTTACATCATCTAAGCCACTAGCCGCCGCGGGCAGTGAAACACACGCAAATATGGCGAGCGCAATCAGTTTATTTTTATTCACGAACTTCCTCAATTGGTTTACTGCACATAAAGTTTTTCAGGCACCGGATGCAGATGCATGGTTTTACCCGCGCGCATCACTTGTCCCGGCACGTCGTGCGCCACGATTATCGGGATTTTTATTGCGCAGGCCAGTAGTTTATCTAAATCAACACCGGTTTCAACACCCATGTCGTGCAACATATTTACCATATCTTCGGTACAAATATTACCTGTAGCACCGGGCGCAAACGGGCAACCGCCTAAGCCTGCCAACGAGCCGTCAAAACTCGTTACGCCCGCGCCCAAACCGGCCACCACATTGGCCAAGCCCATGCCGCGCGTGTTGTGGAAATGTAAGGTGTAATCGGTATTGGGATAGGCGCTAATCGCGGCTTTGCACATTGCACTAACTTGTACCGGATTAGCCATACCAGTGGTGTCGCCAAAGGTAATGCTGTCAAAGCCAAGGGCTAGATATTGTCCAATAAAATCAAGCACTCGCACCTGTTCCACGCGGCCTTCAAACGGGCACCCGAAAGCGGTTGAAATCGTGCCATTGACTCTAATTCCGGCCGTCTTCGCCATGTTTGCCATAACCGAAAAATCTTGCAGCGATTGGGCAGTGGTACGGTTTACGTTGGCCAAATTATGCGTTTCAGAGGCTGACATAAACACATTAATTTCTTCAATCACCGTACCGCCCTCGTGCGTTGCGACAACGCGCTCCATGCCTTTGGCATTGGGTACTAAAGCGGTATAAATCACGCCCTTAACACGATCAATATTGCGCAACACCTCAACGGCATCTGCCATATTGGGCACAAATTTTGGGTGCACAAACGAGGCCACTTCTAGCCGCGTTAAGCCTGTTTTGGATAAGGAATTAATCAGCGCAATTTTGGTTTCGGTGGCGATGATGTTTTTTTCAATCTGGAAGCCATCGCGCAGCGCCACATCGTTTACTCTAATTTTCACGCCATACCTCTTAAATTCCACTGAAGCGCTTAGTTTAACATCGGCAGACCACGCTTAAAGGCAACTTTACAGATGGCTTTAAACTACTCCGCGTGCGCGCAACCCCGCAATTGCGTCTGCAGCAAACCCAAGCTCTGCCAACACTGCATCAGTGTGCTCGCCCAAGCGCGGCCCCAGCCATTTTGTGCCACCGGGCGTAGCAGACAGCTTAGGCACGATTCCGGGAAGCAAAATCTCTTCGCCATTACGCAGCTTATGCGCTTCAATCATGTGCCGCGCTTTAAACTGCATGTCGTTGGCGATATCTTCAATTGAATAAATTCTAGCGGAGGGCACGTCTGCGGCTTCTAACACCTGCAAGGCCTTGTCGAGCGGCACAGATTTTGTCCACGCGGCAATGGCGTCATCAAGCTTTTGGGTTTGTGCAACACGGCCTGCGTTATGCGTCAGCGCGGCGTCGTTAGCTAAATCGGTACGGCCAATAGCCACCATTAAGCGCTTAAAAATTGCATCGGCATTTGCACCTATCACTACATACTGGCCATCGCCGCAGGGATAAGTATTTGACGGAACAATGCCCGGCAGCGATGCACCAGTACGTTCGCGCACCGTGCCGGTCATGCCAAATTCTGGAAGCATCGATTCCATCATCGAAAACACCGCCTCATACAGCGCCACATCCACCACCTGCCCACGGCCGCTGCTGTGCCGATGATGCAGCGCCATCAATGCGCCCATCACACCATACATCGCCGCAAGCGAATCACCAATACTGATGCCAACCCGCACTGGTGCACGATCGGCATAGCCAGTGATATAGCGCATACCACCCATGGATTCACCGATTGCGCCAAACCCCGAGCGATCTTTATAAGGCCCAGTTTGACCAAAGCCGGAAAGCCGCACCATAATTAATTTTGGATTAATTGCGCTAAGCGCCTCATAACCCATGCCCCACTGCTCCAACATGCCTGGGCGAAAATTCTCCACTAAAATGTCCGCCTGTGCCGCCAACTGCTGCGCAATTTTTTGCCCCTCAGCATCCCGCATATTGAGCGTGATTGATTTTTTATTGCGCGCCTGCACGCTCCACCAAAGGCTGGTTTGCTCGCCCTCAATATCGTGCATCTGCCGCCAATTGCGCAAGGGATCACCACCCGCGCTTTTATCAGACGCTGGCGGCTCTATTTTTATCACATCCGCCCCAAATTCCGCTAACAACCGCCCGCAAAACGGACCGGCAATCAACGAGCCCATCTCCAGCACTTTTAGGCCGGAAAGCGGCGCTAATTGGGTATCTACGCTGTTGCTAGTTTTGGGCTTGGTCATGGTTACTCGCTCAGTGAAAGGAATGAAGTCTGCTACACTTATTTTAGTTTGATTCCAGAGAAAAACGATGGCCTTAGATAAATCACATCACGATATTTGTATTGTTGGCGCTGGCATAGCTGGCCTGAGTGCTGCGCAAAGCCTGCACGATAAAAAATTAACCGTCACCGTACTAGAAAAAAGCCGAGGACCCGGCGGACGCATGGCAACGCGACGCATTGATGCCGCACAATTTAATCACGGCGCACCCAGCTTTACGCTCACAAGCCCCGCCTTTATCGCATGGGCAAATGCGCACAATGATTGCCTGCAGATAGCCGAAAATAGGGCATCTTCAGGGCATTACAAAGCCACTTCAAGCGCGCACAGCACGATGAATTTAGTTGCCCGCAGCGTATTTACACCCACAAACTTTCACACCTTAATTCGTGTTTCGGGTTTAGCGCAAATACAACAAAACATATGGCAGGTAACCTATCAGCATGAAACGCCCACCGGTGAAGTCTTAGAAACCGGCACACTCACCACCAACAAATTGGTATTAGCACTACCCGCCCCGCAAGCCGCCGCGTTGCTAAAGCCTCTGCCCGCGCCCTTTACCGCAATTGCAGCCTTAGCCGAAAGTGCTGCGTACGAGCCCTGCTGGGTTGCGATGTTTACGCTTGCGAACCAAAGCTGCATTCCAGTGAATGATTTTAATGAAGTCGAATTGGCCAACGGCGCGCCGTTTTCAAAATGCGTTCGTCAAGCTCCCCAAGCTGGCAGCACGAATGAATCATGGGTAATACACGCCACGCCAGAATGGACGACCACCCACCTAAACTACACCAAAGAACAGGCTGGAGACGCCCTATATTCGGCTTTCTCCAAGCATTACAATTGCACAGAAACACCCGTTCAATTAGCCGCACACCGCTGGCTTTATTCGCAACCGAGCGCTGAAATCAAGCAGACTGACGCTGCGTTAGAATCTCACGCGCTTGGATTGTTTTGTATTGGAGATTGGCTGCCATCGATGCCAACTACAAATGCTGTCAGCAATGTCGAACGCGCTTGGATTAGCGGCCAACAGCTACGCGATTTTTTCTAACTCAGAAACACTCGCAAACCACTGGCCTGTTTCCACGAGTGCCGGTTGTGTTAATGTCTGGATACACCGCCTTCATCGCCCCGCTTTTTCCGCTTCGTTGGCACTGAGTTTTGCACTCGACATCCGTGTTGGGCAGTTGGGTTTTCCATTGACGATACAAACTTTTGCTTGCTATCACCACAGCAAATCCCATGACGACTACCCCCCAAAGGGGCGTACTAGAAAGTTTCATTTTCCCTCCCCCATCTGCGCCACCAACACCCCCACCATATGATGCAGCTTCAACCCCGTTTCATCGTATAAAGCATCCACTCTTTTTTGTAAGGTTTTTGCATTCAATTTCAATGGTGCCAATAGCCCGAAGGTGGCCGTATTTCCACCTTCTAGCGAGGTTCCGGCTATTATCATGCCGCCGATTTTTTCGCATTCGTTAGCTAAGGCTTGGTGGGCGGTGCCGATGCCACGGCCTCGGCTAAATAGGTTTACCGAGAGCACGCCGTTTGGGTTTAACCGCGCTAGGCATTGTTGGTAGAAAGGGCTGTGCTCAAGCGCGCCAGCTCTGGCGTGGGCGTCGAAGCCGTCGATAAAGATAGCGTCAAATGTTTCGCTGCAGGTTGCGATGTAGTCCGCGGCATCGTTAATAATAATTTCGATATTTTCTGTGGCTGGTAGCTTGAAGGCGTGTCTGGCCATGGCAACGACGGCTGGATTTATTTCAACGATAGTTTGGTGTGTTTCAGGATAATTTCTGTGCAGAAATTTTGTGATTGATGCAGAGCCCAAACCTACTTGCAAGATACGTTTTGGCCACTTGCCTTTGGCTTGAGTAAGCAAAAAAGCGGCCATCATGTCCCGCGTGTATTCGAGCTCTAAGGAATAGGGTCTGGCGATGCGCATCGCGCCCTGCACCCAGTGATTGCCAAAGTGCAAGAAGCGTACGCCGTCTTCTTCGCTACTTTGAATGGTATGTTTTGCGGCTTTGGCGACCATGCTTATTCTGCGTTGCCTTCGGGGGCGAATAATTTGGCTACATCATCAGCAGTGTAGCGATAAATTTCGTTGCAGATGTCATCATTTACTTCAATAACGCCTTGCTCGGCTAGGGTGGCTTCAACTTCTGCTTGGCCTAAGGATCGGAGCATGTTGCTTACCTTTTCACGGTCATGCTTACATGCATAGCTTATTTGCTTGGCGTCGTATAAGCGCACATCTTCTTCGGCGAACAGGCGTGATAGCAATTCAGCGGCGGGTAAATTGATGAGCTCGTCATCCGTGACGCTGGCCGCTAAATGCTCAACCCGCGCCCAGCCATCGGCATCGCGTTCGTCAGCATTTGGCAGCTTTTGCAGCAACAGTGCGGCGGCACCTTGCTCGTTTGCGGCAAGCCATAGATGGGTGGGTAGTTGCTCAGATTGATCAAAATAATGCTCAAAGCACTCCGCCACGCTCAAGCCGGAGATTGGCACAACGCTTTGGTGCATCCGGTTTTGGGCAAACTGCAGAATGCTAATTGCCAAAGTGCCAGCGCTATTTTGGCCGCCAACCCCGCCAATCCAATCACTAAAATTTTCACCAATATGCGCATCAGCCGCCGTTACCCGCGCCATGCCGCGTATGCCCAGATCGGTTGTGCAATCAAGTACGGCACGCGGCGCGCTTTGGGATTGGCCAGGCTCGATGGTGTTAATTTGCAGCGAAACACGCCCCGCAAATTTTAAGCCACTACCGAGAAGCACGGATATACAAGCTAAATGGCCTAAGTGGGTGCTTACATGGTCAGGATAATTGCGATTGGCTTGCATGGCTTGCCACGCGCTACCTAAGTGCACAATTTGGCCGCGAATATCGAGATTATCGAGGGTGAAGCGTTGCGTTACGTCGTTGGTATAGGGCATGGTTTGTTCCGGGTTAAGTTCGATAGTTTAACAAAAAGCGTTTGCTCCCATCTTCAAAAATGCATAAGCTTGCAAAATCAAGCAATCGCTTGATTTATTTTTTGCGATTCATTACAATTAAAGCAATCGCTTGATTTAGTGCTAACTTTGGACGGTGCAGATGCAAAACCAACTCGTTGACGTGGAAGCGCTTACCGGAGATCGTGGCGCTGCCGCACGGCAGCGGTTGATCGTGGCGGCCACCAAAATGTTTGCCGACAAAGGTTATGCCAACGCGTCTACCCGCGAAATTTGTCGTGAGGCGCAGGTGAACGTGGCCGCGATTCACTATTATTTTGAAGATAAAGCGGGGCTGTATCGCGCGGTATTTTTGTTACCAGTGGAACAAACCATAGCGGCTTCACAAGCGTTTTCTAACCCTGATTTGAGTTTTGAAGACGCAATGACGATTATGTATGGCGCGTTTTTAACCCCTTTACAATCCGAATCCGAATCTGAATCCGCATCCACGACCTGCGGACATCAGCACGACAGCACCTGTGACGCCATGCGCTTGCACTTGCGCGAATCCCTTGAGCCGTCCGGCGTGTTGGGTGACGCGATGCCCCGCGCGGTATCCAGCCATTTTGTCGCGATTCAAAAAGTGTTGTGCCATCACCTAGGCTTAATCGCACCCGACGAAGATATTGAAGCCTTGGCGCTCACGTTGGTTGGCATCGCCTGCGACTACATGATGAGTTTAGAAATTAATTCCGTAATAGCACCCAACATCTGTGTCGGCGCAGCAGCCATTGACCGTGCGCTTAAGCGTTTTGTGGGTTATGCGTGCGCGCTGCTGGCAGCTGAAAAAACCCGAAGGTTCGACGACATTGTGCCCAGCCATACTTAAGCGCCCCGTAAGCCTTGGCATTTATATTATCCAATCACTCCCGCCACGCGATCACACCTTTTAAGAGATCAAAAAGCATGACTCCTTACCGTAATACCAACCAAATTTTTACTGTTATATGTTCTGAAGACATCCGTAATACGGGCATCTCCAAGGCATCAATAACCCAGCCGCGGGCAACAAAGCGCTTGGCCACGGCCTTAACGAATGCCGTCTTAGTTGCCGCCTTAGTTACTACTCTAGGCGCCTGCGCAATTACGCCACCCCTTAGCCGTGTAGCGCCCCAAGGTGCTACGGCCGCCGCCATCGCGCCGACATTTTTAGCGCCCTTGCCCATAGTGGAAATTGCGCAGCAAGCAGCGTTTAAGGACTGGTGGGCGCAGTTTAACGATGCCACCTTAAGCCAATTAATCACGCAAGCTACAACCCATAATCCCAGCCTTGCCCAAGCACGCGCTAGTATTGTGGCGGCGCGCAGCGTGGTGACGCAAAGCCAAGCAGGGTTATTTCCTAGTGTGTCGGCAACAGCCGGTGCAGAAGCCAATGGCCAGCGGCAATCAGGCAATACTAATGGTGGCAGCAGCAACGCTTTTGGCAATAGCAACGGTTTTAGCAGCGGCAACTCTATAAACAACAACAGCCGCATGGTCAGAGCGGGCCTAGATGCACTTTGGGAACTCGATTTATTTGGCTTTAATCAAAGCCTCACCGATGCTGCGCGCGCCCGCACCACTGAGGCGATCGCGCAGTTAGGTAATGCGTCTGTATCAATTAGTGCCGAAGTAGCCAATATTTATGTGGGTTTACGGACCTCACAAATGCTTGAGGCCGTTTACGCACAAGATAGCGCCGCTACTGCGCAAACTGCTGCCTTAACCAATCTAAAAATTGCGGCCGGGTTTGAAGCGCAAGCCGATGCTGGTTTAGTCGAAGGCGATGCTGCAGAATCGGCCAACCGCACCGTCGCGCAACGTGAGCAAACCGCGCTTTTCATCAAAGCGTTAGTGGCATTGACCAATCAAAGCGAAATAGCATTACGCGCGGCCTTGCAACTCGATAAAACCCCAACTGCCCTACCCGCACCAAAGCTATTTGCTGTAGCGACCGTGCCTGCACAGCTACTGGTGCAACGCGCCGATGTAGCCGCTGCTGCGGCAAACGTCGTTGCCGCAAGTGCTGATTGGCGGGCAACGGCTGCAGACCAGTACCCGCGCATTAGTTTATTGGGCAATCTGGGTTTAAGCAGAATTTCAGCTGGTGGTGAAACAAGTAATACGCGCAATTGGTCAATCGGGCCCGCAATTTCCCTGCCAATTTTAGACGCTGGCAAACGCCGGGCCGCAACTGACGGTGCAAAAGCGCGCGCCGATGCAGCGCACGCAAGTTTTGAGCAAACCGCGCTGCGCGCCGTGCAAGAAGCCGAGGAGGGATTGGTGCGGTTAGATAGCGCCACGGCCAGAGCAAAAACTGCGCAAGATGCAGTGCGCGGCTATGCGCGTTATTTAGAGGGTGCGCAATTGCGCCATAAAAACGGCCTAGCCAGCTTACTAGAGCTTGCCCAAGCACAACGCACAACCGTAGCCGCTAACGCCGCCCTGCTCCAAGTGCAACGCGAGCGCGTGCACGCATGGGTAGCACTTTACAAAGCCCTCGGTGGCGGTTGGCAGAGCGATCAAGAAATTAACGCCAGCGCCGCAAAATAGCAACTATTTAGTGCCTGAAGGCGCCCGTATCTAGGGCTTCTTCAGGCACTATGTTCAAGCATAAAATACTTCTGTAGAAAGCCATTGACGATGAAAATTAAGAAACCAGTTGCCCCAAAAACCACTGCAGTGGGCGGAACGGGCGCCGCACCTGCGGCTGCACTAGCACCGCGCGCGACGATGGACACTAAACCGCTCGCCCTACAATCTGCATGGCGCGCAACCAAGCAAACGCTATCGGGTACGTCATCCAAATGGGTGGCAGGCATTGCGATGTTTGTTGTTGCCACATCCATAACGGTAAGCAGTAGCAGCGATGCGCAAGACAAAGCAGCACCCGCAAAAGCCGACGCCACTAAAAGTGAAATCAAGGTAAAACCAGCGCTCACGGTAACGGTCGCCGCTGCGCAAAAAAGCCCATGGAACGAGGTTTTTAGCGCCAGCGGCAATGTGGCAGCATGGCAAGAAGCCTTGGTGGGTTCAGAAATTAACGGTTATCGGATCACCGCTGTTTTAGCTAACGTGGGTGATAACGTTAAAAAAGGCCAAGTACTGGCGACGCTGGCTAGCGAAACCATTGAAGCCGATGCGGCGCAATCGCGTGCTGGTGTGGCGGAGGCCGAAGCGATGGCACGCGAGGCCGACGGCAATGCCGCACGCGCAAAAACACTGGAAGCCAGCGGTGCAATGAGCTTGAGCCAAATTGAGCAATTTACTACCGCAGCACTTACTGCGCGTGCGCGCGTAGATTCAGCAAAAGCCCGCGCCCGTATTGATCAAATTCGCGTGAATTTAACCAAAGTAGTGGCGCCCGATAATGGCGTCATTTCTGCTCGCGCGGCCGTGGTGGGCTCATTAGCGCAGCCGGGGCTGGAGCACTTCAAACTTATCCGCCAAGGCCGCGTAGAATGGCGTGCCGAAGTAAGTGCGAAAGCTCTGCCCAATATTGCAATCGGGCAAAAAGTACGCGTTGGCGGCACGGGTAACGCCACAGTTGACGGCACCGTACGCACTGTTTCCCCCACCATTGATGCCGCCAGCCGCAATGCGATTGTCTATGTAGATTTACCCGCGGGCACCTTGGGCAAATTGTCCCCAGGCATGTTTGTAACGGGTGAATTTCAAGGCGCATCGCGTGAGGCAATTACGCTACCGCAAAACGCCGCCCTGCTCCGCGATGGCTTTAACTACGTCTATGTTGCCGACAAAGTCAATAAGGTAACTTTAACCAAAATTCAGCTAGGCGCAAGCCAAAATGGCCGCGTAGAAGTGCTGAGCGGCTTGGCGCCAGGTGCCAGCGTTGTTACCAGTGGGGCCGCGTTTTTAACCGATGGCGATACGGTGCGGGTAAGCAATAATCCAATCTCGCCACCCGCCAAAACTGTTAGCAAATAAGAGAGCGCGATTATGAATGTTTCTACCTGGGCAATTAAAAACCCAATTCCTACCGTGTTGCTTTTTGTGCTGTTAACGATATTGGGCTGGATGTCGTTTCACGGCATGAAGGTGCAAAACTTTCCAGATATCGAATTGCCCACCGTCACCATCAGCGCATCTTTGCCCGGTGCCGCACCCAATCAGCTTGAAACTGAAGTGGCTCGCAAGCTTGAAAATTCGATTGCCAATATTCAAGGTATTAAGCATATTTATACCACTGTACAAGATGGCTTTGTGCTCCTCACAGCCGAATTTAGGTTAGAAAAAGAAACCCAAGAGGCAGTGGACGATGTACGCGCAGCCATTGCCGCTGTACGTTCTGATTTGCCGCCAGAGCTGCGTGATCCGGTGGTGAGCAAACTTAGCTTTTCAGGCTTACCGATCGTCACCTACACCGTTGCTTCTACTGCGCTTGATAACGAAGCGCTGTCGTGGTTTGTCGATAACAACGTCACCAAAGCATTGCTTGCGGTGCCGGGTGTGGGCAAGGTAAGCCGCGTGGGTGGCGTGTCGCGTGAGGTACGCATTGAGCTTGACGTAGACAAAATGGCAGCGCTTAATTTAAGTGCGCTAGATGTATCGCGCCAACTACGCGCAACCCAAATTGATGGCAGTGGCGGCCGCGCTGATATTGGTGGGGCTGAGCAATCGGTGCGCACACTGGCTACCGTTGGCTCCGCTGCAGAACTTGCTGCGATGCAAGTTGCACTTCCGCAAATGGGTGGCGTTATGGGGGCTGGAACGACGAGATATGTGCGTCTTGACCAAGTAGCGAGCGTGGCTGATACCGTAGCCGAAGTGCGTTCAGGTGCGTTTTTAGATGGCAAACCGGTGGTGGGGTTTGAGGTAACCCGCACCAAAGGCGCCAGCGAGGTTGAAGTGGGGCAACGCATAAAAGCCGCGCTTAGAAAGCTAAACGAAGCCAACCCAAAAGTAAAAATTGCCGAGGCGTTTAACTTCATCGACTTTGTTGAAGAAAGCTTTGAAGGCTCGATGATTTTGCTGCTTGAAGGCGCGATATTGGCGGTGATCGTTGTGTTTTTATTTTTGCGTAATTGGCGCGCCACGTTTGTATCGGCCACCGCTTTGCCGTTATCTCTGATTCCGGCCTTCATCGGCATGAGCTATTTGGGCTTCTCGCTCAACACCGTTACGCTGCTGTCAATGTCGCTGGTGATCGGTATTTTAGTAGACGATGCGATTGTAGAAATTGAAAACATCATGCGCCACTTGCGCATGGGCAAAACCCCCATGCAAGCCGCTATTGAAGCAGCAGATGAAATTGGCTTAGCGGTGGTTGCCACCACGTTTACGTTGATTGCCGTGTTTTTGCCTACCGCTTTTATGAGTGGCATTGCCGGTAAATTTTTTAAGCAATTTGGTTGGACTGCCGCCTTAGCCATTGGCGCATCGCTCATCGTCGCACGCATGCTCACGCCGCTGATGGCCGCCTACATGTTGAAGCCAATTTTGACGCAAGAAAAAGAAGGCAGCACCATGCGCTGGTATATGCGCGCGGCCGCCTGGTGCGTCCATCACCGCTGGATTACGGCATTTGCAGCGGCCGCGTTTTTTGTGGGCTCATTGGCATTGGTGCAGTTTTTACCGAAGGGATTTATCCCGCCAGACGATATTGCGCAAACACAAATTGTGCTCGAGTTACCTCCCGGCTCGTCGTATGCCGATACCTTGGCATTGGCCAACTCTGCACGAAACCTAATTGTTGACCATCCGCACGTAAAGCAAATATACACAGCAGTCGGCGGCGGCACGAGCTCGGTAGACCCGATGGCGGCGGGCGGTGCGGCTGAGGCGCGCAAGGCATCACTATCGATCACGCTCACGCGCAGACAAGACCGATCGGTAAAAAAACAAGCGATTGAAAGTGAGCTACGCACCCGCTTAGAAGCCTTGCCGGGCGCACGTATTTCGGTGGGTTTGGGCGGTTCTGGCGAGAAGTATATTTTAGTGTTGTCTGGTGAAGACGGCAAAACACTGCTTGAAGCCGCGCGCACCGTGGAACGCGATTTGCGCACCATACCAGGCTTGGGCAATATCTCATCTAGCGCCAGCTTAATCCGCCCTGAAGTCACCATTCGCCCTGATTTTGCCAAAGCGGCCGAGCTTGGCGTGAGCACGATTGCCATTGCCGACACCATACGGGTTGCGACTTCTGGCGACTACGAACAGAACTTAGCCAAGCTAAATTTATCGCAACGCCAAGTGCCTATCGTCGTGAAATTACCCGCGTCATTACGCCAAGATTTAGACGCGATTAAGCGCCTAAAAGTACCCAGCGCTACGGGCTCAGTAGCACTTGAAAACGTAGCGACGGTCACGATGGATTCCGGCCCATCGCAAATTTCGCGCTACGATAGATTGCGCAACATCACGTTCGATATTGAACTTAACGGCGTTGAATTAGGCGAAGTCACTAAACAAGTAGGGGAGTTAGCATCTATCAAAGCGCTGCCGCCCGGCGTGTTCCAAACATCGCTAGGTGATGCTGAAGTGATGGAAGAGCTATTTGCTTCATTTAGCTTGGCGATGCTTACCGGCATCATTTGTATTTACGTGGTGCTGGTGCTGTTATTCAAGGGCTTTGCCCAACCAGTCACGATCATGGCGGCGTTACCATTGTCGATTGGCGGCGCGTTTATTTTGCTGCTTGCAGCAGGCAGTTCGTTAAGCATGCCATCCATGATCGGCTTAATAATGCTCATGGGTGTGGCCACCAAAAACTCTATCCTACTGGTTGAATACGCCATCGTCGCCAGACGCGATATGGGCATGAACCGCTTCGATGCCATCATGGACGCCTGTCATAAGCGGGCAAGGCCTATTGTGATGACCACCCTTGCCATGGGCGCGGGCATGCTACCCATCGCGCTAGGTTGGGGGGTGGATCCAAGCTTCAGATCCCCCATGGCGATAGCAGTTATAGGCGGATTAATTACCTCCACGTTTTTAAGTCTGCTGGTGATACCGGTGGTGTTTACGATGGTGGATGATGTGGTGATTTGGTTAGGGAAAGCGTTTGGGAAGAAGGCAGCGACTGTGGCGAGTGCGCCTTCGGCGGCGGAATAGGTGCGTTTTATTATGCTTGGAGATGCGCTATTTTAGGGCGTCTTCAGGTATTAAATTTTCGATATATGCGATTCTAACTGCACCTCGATGACGCTAATGGACGAAAATACAATGCCCAACACCAAGGATGAAAACAGCAAAAACGCGATGGCGTTCTACGATCTTATGTTCAACCAAAGCAAACCCCGCGAAGCCGTTGAACGCTATGTCGGCGCGACTTACACGCAGCACAATCCGCATGTCGCCGACGGCAAAGACGCCTTCATCACCTACTTTGAGCAAATGGCGCGCGAGTATCCAGGTAAGCAGGTGATCTTCAAGCGCTGTATCGCACAGCATGATTTGGTGGTGCTGCACTGCCACCAAATATGGCCAACCGATCAGAACAAGGATTGGGCCGGCATTGATATTTTTCGCTTCGATGCCGACGACAAAATTATTGAACATTGGGATGTGCTGCAAGTGGTGCCGGTCGATGCGAAGCACGCGAATTCTATGTTCTAACCGTGTTTACTTGCAACGCGACGCTTGCACAACGGTAGTCACCGACTCATGCCACAGGCACACCAAACGATCCATCCCTAACCCTGATCGGGCGTTGCTTAAAAATACAATGCCGTCGCCTTTTTCAGGACGCATTGAAAACATCGCTCTAAAGCCTGCTTGATTGCGACCGTCGTGGCCGACTGTTTTGCTGCCATCGCTTAGCGTTCGCACAAAATACCCTAAGCCGTACCCTCCATTATTGGGCGCATCGTCGGCAATGGCTTTCAGCGGCGTGTACATTTCGCGCAGTTGTTTGTTTGAAGGTGGGCTAACGTTTTTGGCATTTGCTGCGCGATCGGCTACGTACATACCCGCCCGCATAAATTTGGCGAAGTCATTTACCGTGGTGGTTAGCGTTGATGGCGCTTGTTCTACATAATAGCGCATCGAAACCGGAGCGCCGTCGTCGCCATGCCCTTGCGCGGCTTCGGCAACGATCGCAGGCGTGAGCGCCACGCTGGAATTGGACATCCTCAGCGGCTGAAACACAAGCGCTGTAGCAAGGTCTTCATATTTGCGTTTTTGGGTGCGTTCTATCGCCAACTGCATCAAGGTGTAGCCGCCGCCCGAATACTGAAATTTACTGCCCGTTTGCAACACAACTTCAACAGCACCTCGGCCATTCGTTTTGCCAGCAAGCGATTGCTCAAGCGTGGGTAAATCTTTGTACTCTGTCCAGCCTTGGTATCCGCCCAAACTAGTTCCAGCCGTGTGCGACAGTAAATGGCGCATAGTGATGGAACGGTGATCAAACTTCGTTTCGGTGAGCGGCCACGGTGACAGGGTTTCGATAACGGGCCGATCAAGATGAATTTTGCCTTGCACCGCCAACTGTGACGCCACCCACGCTGCAACCGGCTTTGCGAGGGATGCCGCAAGAAATACCGTATCAGCTGTAACTGGTTTTGTGCCTGCATGATCGGCAAAACCAAACCCTTTTGCGTACACCAACTTCCCATCCACAATGAGCCCAACAGCCACACCTTGAATTTTGGATTCCTTCATAATTGCTGGCACTTCACGCTCAATGATTTTGACGAAGGCAGAGGGCGTAGGTGAAGCAGTTGAGGGCTGGATTATGGCGGCAGGGGTAGCGTGCGCCAAGCTGACAGCAACGATCATGGGCAGCGTGAATAACGACGGAACAAACTTCATTTGAGACTCCTAGGTTTGCGCACGACAACATCGTGATCGCCGGATGGACTTCGCTGGCGCAGCATGGCGCGACGTCGATAGCGGCACTAGCCGAATTGGACAGAGTGCGTAACGAGCGGCATGACTTGCAGAAATTTTGCAGTAGCTGCTGCGAAGTGCCATCACAATTTGCGCGTTCAACATCGTGTGTGCGTAATCGACACATCCAGACTATGTGTCGATGAAATCAAGAAACATCGACACATGCTTTGAGTTTGGCGATAGACCCAATATTCATACACATGGATTTCGAGCCTTAGCGGATAGCTAAACGGCAGAAATTTAGGTATTAAAATGTGCTTGGAGATGCCTTTATTTAGGGCATCTCCAGCCTATTACTGCGTTCCAAAATTGCCGTGCATATGACAAAATACAAAACCACCCAATGCGATGGCTCAATTAAAGCTACTCGACAATTTCTCGCTGAAACAGCGCGAGCAAATTACCCGTCTTGCCCGACCAAACACCTTGGATTAACCCAGGCGTTAGTATTTGAACGAGCAGCCAACCCGTTTGGCCTTCTTTGTTTAAGATACTGGCAAAATCTGGTAACTCGGATTGCTTAAATCCAGACAAGAACCCATCTTTGGTTTGAATTTCAAGGGATTTATATTCGTACTTTTTCATTTTTGATATTTCCTGAGGTTCTAGATCAGAAATATGTATGCCGAATACAGAAGCTAAAGCCTTCTTAGTTTGCAACGACGCTGCCGCCTCTTTTTCAATTCGTTGTATGGTTCTCAAATTTACACCAGCAGCTAAGGCCAATTCATCTTGTGACCAAGACTTCTTTGTCCGAAGCTCGAAAACCAATTCTGCATTTATCTTCATACGTAATCGCGATCTAATAGTTAATGAGGCAACCACATATTCCATCAAAACTCAGGAAACCTTTACGACTAAACTACGATAAAGGGACGACATTTCTACGACAGTTTGACACTCTAATGCCTCGCGTCACATTAAAATGCCTTGAAGATACCCTAAAAACGGGCTTCTTCAAGGCATCATTGTTCACGCGACTTAAGCCTTGTGATAAATCTCAGCGCCCTTTTTTACGAACTCAATGGCCTTAATTTCCATGCCTTTTTGAATGGCGTCTTCGGCTTTGATGCCTTCAGCCGCAGCGAAATCTCGCACGTCTTGGCTAATTTTCATGGAGCAAAAATGGGGGCCGCACATGGAGCAAAAATGCGCTAGTTTGGCGCCTTCTTGCGGGAGCGTTTCATCGTGGAATTCCTTGGCTTTGTCTGGGTCAAGGCCTAGATTAAACTGATCATCCCAACGGAATTCAAAGCGGGCTTTAGAGAGCGCGTTGTCTCTAATTTGCGCGCCGGGATGACCTTTGGCTAAGTCGGCTGCGTGTGCCGCAATTTTATAGGCCATGATGCCGTCTTTTACGTCTACTTTATTGGGTAAACCTAGGTGCTCTTTTGGTGTGACGTAGCAAAGCATGGCGGTGCCGTACCAGCCGATCATTGCGGCACCGATGGCGGACGTGATGTGATCGTAGCCGGGTGCGATGTCGGTGGTGAGCGGGCCTAATGTATAGAACGGCGCTTCGTGGCAATACTTTAGTTGCAGGTCCATGTTTTCTTTGATCAAGTGCATAGGCACGTGACCCGGGCCTTCGATCATGGTTTGTACGTCATGCTTCCACGCGATTTTGGTGAGCTCGCCTAATGTTTTAAGCTCGCCTAATTGCGCTTCGTCGTTCGCGTCGTAACCTGAGCCGGGACGCAATCCGTCACCAAGACTGAAGGACACATCGTAGGCTTTCATGATTTCGCAAATGTCTTCAAAGTGGGTGTAGAGGAAGTTTTCTTTGTGATGCGCTAAGCACCATTTGGCCATGATGCTGCCGCCGCGTGACACGATGCCGGTCATGCGTTTTGCC
>JANNXI010000063.1:0-18562 GCA_031409495.1 Betaproteobacteria bacterium | reverse complement strand
CGCGATCAATCTATTTTACGGGCTCGAGGCACCATAGGCTATTCGACCATGCCGCTTGCAACAAAACCCCGCTATCAACGATACGCCTGTTCAAGGCCAATGCGCGGTCTCGGTAGACACTCGCGGCTATTTTAGAGCATCTCCAGCCTTTGCCAAATATGGGTTTTGCCCCCGTAAAACTAAGTCGATCAAACCATGAGAGTTTAGGCTGCGCAATTACGTAAATCGAAAGAAGGACTAATTTTTAATTTGCCCGCCATGCTCGCCAACGCCAAAGCCCGTAGTGCTGTGCACGTAGGCAATGTGGATGAGGCGCTAAAGGCATTGGAAGTTGCCGAGCAATACTGGGCAAATTTCTATGGCAAAACCCACGCTGCGGCGTGGCTAGAAAAAATTCCCCGCGCACAATTGCTGCACCGGCGCGGCACGGTTGCGCAGCAGGTAGAAGGCAGCGTATTGGCTACGGAAATACTGGCGCAAGTAACGGCGAAATTAGCGCCAGCAATACCTGTGCTGGCTATATTAAATCAACTAACGGCTACTCGATAAGGTATTTAGATTGTGCTTTAAGATGCCCGTAAATAGGGTGTTTTCAGGCATCGTCTGATGCAAAAAAACGAGTATCAACGCTATTTGCGAAATCCGCCAAACGTAACCGCCACCATCGCCTCAGTAATGGCCTCATGCGTCATTTTGCCCTCGCGCTTTAGGTATTCAACTGTAGGGTCGCATTGGCGCGAGTACAGCGTGTAAACGATATCGTCATCTGGAATTGCATCGGCCAATTCGCCATTTTTGCGGGCTTGTGCAACCAGGGCGTAAAAGCGCCTATTTACTGAGATGGCAACGGGTAAATAATCTAAATTGAGCAACATGCTGCGCTGTAATGATCTACTGGTAGATGGTAAATGTGGCACCCCTTTAGCCAAGCGATGACGTAGTGACCACCGCAAAATTTCCTCTAATTGGCGTCCCGCAGTCCAGTCGGCCGGCATGGCATCGAGCTGCACTGTGGTTTCTCGCAATAGCCGTACCATGACGGAGGCAGCTAACTTTTCTTTCGACGCAAAGTGCTTATACAGACTGCCTTTGGCAATACCCACCTGTTCGGCCACGTCGTCCATGGTCATGAGGTCATAACCTTTTTCGGACAATAAGTTATTTACGGCGTCCAGAATCGCTTCTTCGCGCGCGTCAAACTGTTGTTTTCTAAAGGGAATTTTAAGTTCTAACATGAGCGCAAGTTAAACCCCAAAAAAAGGTTTAGATAAATGTGATTCAAAATATTGACAAAAACAATGCTGAGTAGTTTGATTAGTGACTGATTGGTCAAAATTTGAATTTCCAGTCTTAAATAGGACTAGGAAGTCACCAAGGTGATCTTAATCTTATTTTTGCAATTTTTAAACCTTTATTTGATTGGAGTCACAATGATTAAAACAATGAAAGCACTACTCGTTGGCGTAGCCCTTACTGCATCGTCAGTTGCATTTGCCGCAAAAGATGCGCCAAAAGACATCGTGGATACAGCAGTAGCCGCAGGCAGTTTCAAAACCTTGGTAACTGCCATTAAAGCCGCAGGTTTAGTAGATACACTAAAAGGTAAAGGCCCTTTCACCGTGTTTGCACCAACGGATGAAGCCTTCGCCAAAATTCCAAAGGCAGATTTAGATGCGCTGATTAAAGACAAAGCCAAACTAACCGGGGTGTTGACCTATCACGTAGTACCCGCAAAAGTAATGGCGGCGGACGTTAAAGCTGGTGATGCTCCAACCGTAAACGGCAAAGCACTGAAGCTTAAAACTGAAGGTGGTGTGATGGTGAATAACGCGAAGGTTGTAAAGACCGACATCGTTACTTCTAACGGTGTGATTCATGTGATCGATACAGTTTTGATGCCTTAAAATTAGCACTTCCATGCATTGCGGCTAGGCTCGATGGGGCTCAATGATGTATTGAGTCTGGCCGCATCCAGCAGTCGTTGAATTTTGGATTTAAACATGCGGATAACTTCATATTTTGTAGGCATTATCTTGGCGATAGGTGCTCCATTTTCGGGTGCGTCAGCTAGTGCCTCCGAAGAGCCCACCTATGCTGTACTAAAGCGCACGGAAGTTTTCGAGGTGCGGAAATATCAGCCCTATATTGTGGCTGAAGTAGTGGTGCTTGGCCCAGCTGACAAAGCGGGTGATCAAAGTTTCTCGCTGCTCGGTGGCTATATTTTTGGTAAGAATAAGGGCAAAGCGAAAATTGATATGACGGCGCCGGTAATGCAGGCCGCTGCGCCAGTGAAAATCGATATGACAGCACCGGTTACCCAAGCTGCTACCGCCAATGGTTTTTTAGTGCAATTTATGATGCCCGCCAACTGGACCTTGGCCACCCTGCCAGAGCCGTTAGAGCCCAGCATCAAATTGCGCGAAGTACCCGCAATGACTTATGCCGTCATTCAATATTCTGGAAGCTGGTCGCAAGCTAATTACGATGCGCACCTAGACAAGCTGCGTACTGCGGTGAAAAACGCTTCCTTAATCACAGAAGGCGAGCCCGTATTTTCCAGATATAACGCGCCGTTTGTGCCGACGTTTATGCGACGCAATGAAATTTGGTTACGCGTGGTTTAGCCAATTTTTTTGGTAGCAGCGGAGACCACTTTTCCGCGCGGTATCAATGGGGTGAAGTAGAGAGCTTTCACTCTGCAGGCGATATGGCTGTTTTCAAACACCACACAAAGGCGCCAAATATCGATATGTTGACTAACGATAGTCGCGTACTGAGCAACGTGCCCCTTGAAAGCGTGTGCTTTAAAGGGGCGTCGAATTATTTAGTCGGACCAGCTGAAATCTATGCGTATAAAGCAAATATTTCAGGGACCTGCACCGCTGCCTTCGCGAAAGGTCGAGCACGTGCCTATACGAATGTCAAGGCGAGATTTTATCCAGCATGCGTTGATATCATCAGCAATGCTGACGGCGACAAAAAACATGGCTTCAACACGTGTCAGTGATATGGACGTGCCGACTCCCGAAAATCTGATGTCAACGGCTTTGGTTCAGGCAAACCACCCAAGGATTATCGCGCTTGCCAAAGAAATTACAAACAACGCGGAAACTGAGCGCAAGCGCGCAATTCTTTTGCACAACTGGGTGCGTGATCAGATACGATTTGGGATACCGCGAGAGTTTTATGAAGCTTCTGCAACCCAAATACTGGACGCAAAGGTTGGCTATTGCAATTCTAAGGCCTCGCTGTTCAACGCTTTACTAAGAGCAAGCACAATTCCAAGCCGCATAAGGATGATGGACCTATCTGCACAGGTGCTGCATGGCTTGTTTGACCCAGGAACGTCCTATGTTGATCACGCGCTAACTGAGGTTTTTTTGGATGGGCGTTGGCTAAAAGTTGACAGCTACGTGGTGGATCGACCGCTCGTCATTGCCGCAACTAAAAAACTTGCTGCCACAAAAGGAAAAGCAGGATTTGGTATCCACGCAGACGGACAATCCGATTGGGATGGACGAAGCGACAATTTTATCCAATACATGAATAATGAATCAATCCGAGACTACGTTTTGAAGGATCATGGTCTTTTTATCGATGTGGCGGAATTCTACCGAAAGGCCGAAAACCCGAGAAATCGCAAGACGTTCTTCTCCGGGCTCGGAATTCAGCTCGGCTATTCGACTGTGAATAAACAGATTGAAAAAATCCGCACCGCTGATAACGCGCAGTAGTGCTTACAATATGCGGAAGCTTTTTGTCTTGTCGCCAACACGCTGAAGACGCCCTAAAATAGGGCATCTTCAGCTTATTGAATATTTACGTGCTGTATTGATTCCAACTTGCACAAGCAATTACCGTGAAAAAGCGCCAATTCGCAAAACCGCTGGATACAGCTCCTCTGCAGTAAAACAACGCGCCGAGCCCACTAAACTAACGAGGGTTCATTTATGGGCATCTCTTACTCAGCGTTGAAATTCTCACTTCCACAGCAGCTATCTTTTGCTGATTATTGGATATCGCAGCCATGGCTTTCAGTCTGCGTAGTTCATCTTGTATTGCGCGCTTGGCTTCGCAAGGGTTAGATGTTTCACTGTCTACCTTTGCGCTAAATGCCGCCGTTTGACGCTCAAGGGATTGCTGACGTAAATCTGAGTCGCATTTTTGTTCATCCATCTGGCTCGACGCTTGTTTAGCAGCCTGAACATGTGATTCGCTCCGCGCGCCGGTTAGCATGATCTTGGCCATTTGATCTGCCAATTGTTTGCATTGCGGCGTTTGCGCATTGCGTGCTGGTCGCGCTTGGCCAACAACACGCATTTCTTTTCGTACAGCGACGCGGGCTTCGTAGTTGGCATTCTCTTTGTTTTGACGCTCGGTCCAAATTACCTTGGCCTTGGCCTCGCAATCGAGTCGCTGGTACTCTGCTTGCGCTGCACTCAATTCCGCAGCTGCTTTTTTCTCTTTGCGCGCTTGCTCGAGCTTGTTCTCGAGTTGCAGGCATTGCGGACTTTCTCCAAGACGATTCATGCTGGCTTGGCTCAGCGCTTCTTGTTCACGTTCAAGCGCTGCCATTTTTTTCTCTAAGCCGCTGTACGCTGTTTCTGAGGCCGCAGAGTCGGGTTTTATTTGCGCTAGCAATATCGCATGGCGCAGCTTAGTGGCTTCAGATTTTTTGAAGTATGCCGTTTGCTCCGCAGTTACTTTAGCTGGGCAGCCGAGTGCGATGAATTCTGCTTTTTCAACACTTTTGTTTCGTTCGTAATAAATAGTGTGTATGGGCGGCAGGGCTCTGAAAAGCTTGATGCATTGAGGCCCTATTGCGGCATCAAACCTAGCAAGGAAGGCATCCTCCTCAGCCTTTTGCTCTAGCCGCAATTTTTCGGCAGTATTCTTGTACTCATCGAGAGACGTGGCTGAAGTTCTTGAGGGTTGCGATATTGACTGAGGCACGGTCGAATTCTTGCTTCCCGGCGGACACGGTTGGTCGCTAAATGTTTTGCTGCCGTCGGGCTTGGTGCATTCGATAATCGCGGCATGCGACGCGCAGCTGGTCAATGCAAAGAATGCAAAGGCCATGAGCTGCAGCTCGGTTTGGGCGATTAGAGGGCGCGAGCAGGATTTTTTAAGGTCGATCATGGCGCATGGTACCAAACCTCCCGCGTGATCGCGGATTTACTTCATTTCGTTGCAGCGCTGCCTCAAGGGAAAGCAGCACTTGGGACGCGTTCTGCGCGAATATTTTTTATGCAATTAATGTACAGAAGACGCTCTTTTCCCCGCAAGAGCGCTACCTTCGGGTCGTAGGGCATCTTCAGCCGCTTTTTATTCAGCGCCTTGCGGCACAGCTTGCGGGCGGGTTGCTGTTTCGTTAGTTTCTACAGGTGCGCTTGCTACCTTGCGGCGGGACAAAAACGTGTAGGCAACTGGCACTACGAATAGCGTGAGCAGGGTGCCTAACAATAATCCGCCAACAATCACCCACCCAATTTGATGACGCGATTCCGCCCCCGCGCCGCGTGCTAAGGCTAGCGGAATTGCGCCTAGCACCATGGCGCCGGTAGTCATCAAAATTGGGCGCAGGCGCATTACGGCGGCTTGCGACACGGCTTCAGCACGTTCTACCCCTTTTTCGGCTAATTGGTTGGCGAATTCAACAATTAAAATACCGTGTTTAGTGATTAGCCCCACTAGAGTAATCAAGCCAATTTGGCTGTATACGTTGAGCGTGCCGGGACTAATGGCGATGCCGAATAGGCCGCCGATACTGGCGCCTATGTGTAGGCCGATGAGAGCGCCGGTGATGGAAAGTGGTACGGTGAGCATGATGATGAAGGGGTCGATAAAGCTCTCAAACTGGGCCGATAAGACCAAATAAATAAATGCTAGCGCCAGTAAAAACGTTAAGAAAATACTGCCCGAGGAATTGCGGAATTCTCGTGATTGGCCGGACAAATCGGTTTGTACGGTATTGGGTAAGGTTTTTTTGGCGGAGGCTTCCATGAAGTCGAGCGCGTCTTTGAGCGCATAGCCCGGTGCAATATTGGCGCTGATGGTGGCTGAACGCAGTTTGTTAAAATGGTTCAAGGCTCTAGGGGCGACGGACTCGCGCACGCTGACTAAATTAGATAGTTGCACCATCTCGCCGCTTTTGCCACGCACGTAAATATTGCTGATGTCTTCAGGCGTGTTGCGATCAGGTGCGTCAAGCTGGACTATGACGTCGTATTGCTCGCCATCTTGTTTAAAGCGAGTCACGGTGCGACCACCGAGCATAGTTTCCATGGTGCGACCTACGGCTTCGATACCGGCGCCGACGTCGGCCACTTTTTCGCGATTAAGCCCCACTTTAAGTTCGGGTTTGTTTAAACGTAAGTCGGAGTCAATATCGACCAAGCCCGGAAACTTTGCGGCTTCGGCGCTTAGGCGTTGCACGTATTTATCGAGCTCTGCAAATGGCGCTTGAGTCATGATTACAAACTGCACGGGCTTATCGCGACCCTGCCCAAGTGAAGCTGGACTGAGCGGAAACGCCCGTACTCCGGCTAATTGCGCAAGTTTAGGTTGTAGTTCTTTAGCGATATCTTGCTGGCTGCGGCTGCGTTCGTTCCATGGTTTTAAGCGCAACACCGCATTGCCGTCCGATACGGTAGGAAAGCCCGCAACCGAGTTGTAGCGCGCCATTTCAGGAATATTTACGTAGAGTTTTTCAATTTCTTTTATGTAATTAGCGGTGTAGCTGACGGTGGCCCCTTCGGGGGACGAAACCACGCCAAAAATAATCCCGCGGTCTTCCACGGGCGCCAACTCTTGGCGGAGCGATAAAAATAAGGGAATGGCTCCCGCCACACACGCGGTCCATAGCACCACTGCAATCCACCGATGATTTAGTATGGCCTTCAAAGCGCTTTGGTAGCGGGCCGTAACGCCATCGAAAAACCGTTCGATGGCGGTGTATACCTTGCCGTGGCTGGGTTCGTGTTTGAGCAACTTTGAACACATCATTGGTGTGAGGGTGAGGGCGACGAAGCCAGAGACAATCACAGCGCCTGCCAACGCGAGCGCAAATTCGGTAAATAAGCGCCCCGTGCGCCCGCTGGCAAACGCTAACGGGGCGTACACGGCAGCGAGCGTGATGGTCATGGCCAGCACCGCAAAGGCGATTTCGCGCGCGCCGTCAATGGCGGCTTGTACGCGCGGTTTGCCAAGCTCGATGTTGCGATAAATGTTTTCAAGCACCACAATAGCATCGTCTACAACCAAGCCAATGGCTAGTACCATCGCCAGCAAAGTGAGCGTGTTGATGGTGAAGCCAAACATATACATCAACGCAAATGAGCCAATGAGCGACACTGGAATGGTGACCAGCGGAATAATGGTGGCGCGTAAATTGCGCAGGAACACAAAAATAACCAAGGCCACCAAAATAGTGGCCTCCAGAATCGTCGAAAATACAGCTTTAATTGATTCTTCGATGAATACCGAGGAGTCATAGGCTGTTTCGATAAACATGCCCTCAGGTAGCGTTTTACGCACTTCTAGCACTTCTGCACGCACGGCGAGCGAGAGTTCTAAGGGATTGGCGGTGGATTGCTTAATGACGGCTAAATTAGCAGCAGATTTGCCTAGATAAGACGCGACCACACGTTCATCGACCGCACCGATTTCGACTCGTGCTACGTCTTTGATGCGCACCGGATAGCCACCAGCGTCGCGAATCACCACTTTTTCAAATTCTTCGGGCGTTTGTAAATCGGTTTCGGCTAACACTGAAAATTCGCGGTTACGGCTTTCAATGCGGCCGGCTGGTACTTCAATATTCTGCCGCCTCAACGCATCTTCAACATCGCCAGGAGCTAGCTTGAAACCCGCGAGTTTATTGCGGTCTAGCCAAATCCGCATGGAGGTTTTACGTTCGCCAAAAATACGAATATCGGCGGCACCGGGCAGGGTGGTGAAGCGTGGTTTTACGTAGCGACTAACGTAGTCCGATACTTCAAGTGCCGTGTGCTTTTCGCTATAAAAACCAACAAACATAATCGGCTGCGAATCGGCTTCTACTTTAGAAACGATTGAATCATCCGCCGCGTCGGGCAGGCGTCCACGCACGCGAGCCACTTTGTCGCGCACATCAGCGGCGGCTGAATCAGCGTCACGCGTTAAGCGAAAGCGCACGTTAATTTGGCTGCGTTCAGCACGGCTTACCGAGCTTAAAATATCCACACCTTCAATACCGGATAAGGAATCTTCCAACGGCTTGGTAATTTGCGATTCTATTACTTCAGCCGACGCCCCCTTGTAGATGGTTTCGACACTAACGACGGGCTCGTCAATTTTTGGATATTCGCGCACCGTCAAGCGGCCATACGAAATAAGACCAATGAGCAAAATAGCCAGCGACAAAACAGTCGCAAATACGGGGCGGCGGATGCAGATTTCTGGCAGGGTCACGGCGAGTGCTCCGGAATTTTTGATTGACTTTTATGGGCTGAAGATGCCCTATTTTAGGGCGTCTTCAGGGTATTTCTGGAAGCAAGAAACTACTTTTTGACCGGCAACGAAGTTGCTTGTGGTGCTTTATCGGCACCGGCGATTTTCACTGCACCGCCATCTCGTACTTTCAATTGCCCGGCGGTAATCACGACATCGTTAGCAGTTAAGCCGCGCACAATTTCTACATTGGTATCTGCGCGCTGCCCGATCTCTACCTTCACACGTGCAGCACGTCCATCCACGACCTTAAATAAATATTGCTCATCACCCTGCGGAATGAGCGTTTGTTCCGGCACCACGAGTGCGTCGGCGTTGGCGCTCAATAGCAGGCGCACGCGGGCAAACATGCCGGGGCGAAGCTTGGCGTTGGGATTGGCCACACTGGCGCGAATGAGAATGGCACGACCGGCTTGGTCAAGCTGCGGATTGATGGCGGAAATTTTTCCAGCGAATGTTTGGTTGGGGAAAGCATCCAAAATAATTTGTAAGCTTTGCCCGCTTTTCACTTGGCCTAGAAAATTTTCTGGTACACGAAAGTCGGCTTTAAGCGTGCTAACGGCTTCTAGATTAACGATTTCTTGACCTTCTCGCACGTAGTCGCCCACGCTGGCGCTACGTAGGCCGATGAGGCCCGAAAATGGGGCTTTTAGCTCCAGTTTGGCCATTTTCGCTTCTGCTACATCGGTATTGGCGCGCGCCACTTTGTAATTATTATCAGCTTCATCGCGTGATTGGCTTGATATAAAACCAGTTTTCTGCAAGTCAATTGCCCGGTCGTATTTAGTCTTATTCAGCGCCAGCGTGGCGCGCGCTTGTTCAAGTTCAGCCCGCTGTACGCTGGAATCTAAGCGCACTAGTGGCGCACCTTTGGTCACTGCTTGGCCTTCTTGAAATAAGATTTCGGCAATGCGCCCTGAAACTTCCGGTCGTAAAATGACCGTTTCGTCCGAACGCAAACTTCCCACCGCCGTAATGCTTTGGGGTAAGGCCTTTCTAAGAACTTTTGCCACTTCCACAGTTGTGGGTGGGGGGCCTGCATTGGCGCCGCTAGGCCCGCCGGATCCAGCTTTAGCGGTATTTGGTGTGCCGACGGCAGCGCTGACACTGGTGGATGGCGCCGCTGGATTCGTCCGCCCAGCATAAAACGCACCACCTAAGGCTGCGATTGCGCCGATACCCAGAGCGAATTTAGTAAGAAGAGAGGTTTTAGCTGGCATGTTGAATTAGAAAAATCAAGAAAATAAGCGGGGAAATTTTGAAGTAAGAACTCTGTTGAGTGCGCGTGCGTAGGTTTTGCACTTCCGTTTTCAGGAACAACGCATATTGGATCAAGGTAAGCAGCAAATGACTACTCGATCAATTATCCGCCGATTTATGCCAGTTTAGAAATCGAGATGAAGGAATTATTTGAAAAAAGCGCTTAAATGAAGGCGAGATTAAACATCACTGCAAGATGTCTTCTCGACGTCACGCCAAGATGTCTGGCGATAGTTGACGCTGCAAAAATGAAATTTGATCTTTGAGCAACAACTTGCGCTTTTTCATGCGGCGCAGTTGCAATTCATCGGGGATAGCGCTGTCCGCCATGATGTTTAGGGCATGGTCAAGATCACGATGTTCTTCGGCCAAACTTAGCATCCGCGCTTCAATGGCGGCTGCGTTGGGGTTATCAGAGGGCATTTGCTTTCGTACTTTCGCGAAATTAGCGTCATCCAAATAATAAGCCTTACGGCGTGTTTTAGATAGACTGGGTTAGTTGGCGGAGGCATTTTGTGATGGCTCACGGGTTGACAGAAGTGACTTTTACCTTATTTTTAGCAAGTGAACTTTAGGCCGAGCATCGGTTAAAAAATGCTTTCTGCCACGCTTTGCGGTAAAATTAAAGGTTGGCGTAGCGACGGCTGCACAGTAGGGCGTTAATTTACATGCTGGGCGTTGCGTCCGTTTTCATTTGGAATTTTTTCAAGGTATTCATGAAGCACATACGTAATTTTTCAATCATCGCGCATATTGATCACGGTAAGTCCACCTTGGCCGACCGTATTATTGAGCGCTGCGGTGGTTTATCGAGCCGCGAAATGGAATCGCAAGTACTTGATTCGATGGACTTAGAGCGCGAGCGCGGCATTACTATCAAGGCTCAAACAGCGGCGTTGGCGTACAAGGCTAAGGATGGCATTACTTATGAAATTAATCTCATCGACACGCCCGGTCACGTGGATTTTTCCTACGAAGTTTCACGGTCTCTGTCCGCCTGCGAAGGCGCGCTGTTGGTGGTGGATGCCTCCCAGGGCGTAGAGGCGCAAACCGTAGCTAATTGCTACACGGCAGTGGAGCTAGGCGTCGAGGTAGCGCCGGTGCTCAACAAAATTGATTTGCCGAGTGCCGATTGCGATCGCGTAATTGAAGAAATTGAAGACATCGTCGGTATTTCCGCCATGGACGCGGTGCGCTGTAGCGCGAAAACCGGCCTCGGTATCGATGATGTTATCGAGTACGCCATTGCCAGATTTCCACCCCCAGTCGGCGACCCAGACGCCCCATTTAAGGCACTCATTATAGACTCGTGGTTTGATAATTATGTTGGCGTGGTGATGTTGGTGCGGGTAATTGACGGCGTGTTAAAGCCAAAAGATAAAATTCTACTGATGGCGACAAAAGCGCAACATTTGGTTGAGCAAGTGGGGGTGTTCACGCCGCGTTCACAGCCGCGCAAGCAAATTTCAGCCGGCGGTGTGGGCTTCATTATTTCTGGTATCAAAGAGCTCAAAGACGCCAAGGTGGGCGATACCGTAACATCACTGGATAACCCAACTGCCGAACCATGCCCAGGCTTTAAAGAGATCAAGCCGCAAGTGTTTGCGGGGCTTTATCCGGTGGAATCGAATCAATATGATTCCTTGCGCGACGCCCTTACTAAGCTGCAACTCAATGATTCTAGCCTACGTTTTGAGCCAGAGACGTCGCAAGCGCTTGGTTTTGGCTTTCGGACCGGGTTTTTAGGGTTGCTGCACATGGAAATCGTGCAGGAACGTCTGGAACGTGAATATGATGTTGATCTAATCACCACGGCTCCCACGGTTATTTATCAAATTGTGATGCGCGATGGTGAGGTGATTGAAATTGAAAACCCATCTAAACTGCCTGAGCTCACAAAAATCGAAGAGATTCGCGAACCGATGATTAGCGCCACCATGCTGATGCCACAAGAATATGTGGGCTCAGTGATTACGCTGTGTAATCAAAAGCGCGGTGCGCAAACCGATATGCAATACGCTGGACGCCAGGTTATTTTGAAGTACGACATGCCGATGAATGAAGTGGTGATGGATTTCTTCGATAAATTGAAGTCAATTTCACGTGGTTATGCATCTTTAGATTACGATTTTAAAGAGTATCGCACGGGTGATTTGGTGAAGTTAGATATTTTGATTAACGGCGAGAAAGTGGATGCATTATCTTTGATTGTGCATCGAGCCAGCAGCCAGTATCGCGGCCGTGAATTGGCATCGAAGATGCGAGAGCTCATTCCTCGCCAAATGTTTGACGTGGCTGTACAGGCGGCCATTGGCACTAATATTATTGCCCGCGAAAACATTAAAGCCTTACGTAAAAATGTGTTGGCAAAATGCTATGGCGGCGACATTTCCCGGAAACGCAAATTGCTAGAAAAGCAAAAAGCGGGCAAAAAACGCATGAAACAAGTAGGCAATGTCGAGATTCCTCAAGAAGCATTCTTAGCTATTTTACAGGTTGGCGATGGCTAGTCATCCGTGCATTCTGTGGGTTCGTCGCAATGCCCACGACAACAGATGCGTTACTTCAGCACACTAGCAACTTCAAATTTTTGAAAGTAGAGTAATTATGGATTGGGAAACGATTGCGTGGGTTGCGCTAGTTGCCAGTATGATCATTATTGTGATGGGGCTGTTTGCAAAGCCGCCGGAAGCGCAATTTGGTAATCAAGCTGCAGAGCCAGAAACTACGCCGATGCAAGCGCTGCAAGAGCTGGCTTATCCGCTCGCGTTCGTCGCATTTTTAGGGTTGCTCGGTTTAAAAAGCATCATGAGCTTCTCAGCAGTCCTGCTGACCGCGACGGTTGTTAGCGGTAGCATTTGGCTAATTGATATTTTGTTCTTCAAAAAACGGCGTTTGGCGAAGCACGCTGCACTAGGGGGCGGTGCGGCGGCGGTTCGGGCTGCTCCAATAGTTGTCGAAACTGCGGCAAGCTTCTTTCCAGTTATTTTGGTGGTGTTTTTATTACGCTCTCTCCTCTTTGAGCCATTTAAAATACCTACGCCGTCAATGGTGCCATCGCTTTTGGTGGGCGATCATATATTAGTCAATAAATATTCTTATGGCGTGCGTCTACCGGTGTTGAATAAAAAGATTATGGATGTGGGGCTGCCAGCGCGGGGTGATGTGATGGTGTTTCGTTATCCGCTCGACACAACAAAGGATTACATCAAGCGCGTGATTGGGATTCCTGGCGACGTTGTAAATTACAAGGACAAGCGCCTAACTATTAATGGCATAGCGCAACCCACCACTATCGGCGAGCGTTATGTGGATAACTTCCAGTCCGCAGAGGGTCGTAGTTATCAAAGTTATCAAGAAAAACTAGGGGAAGCGAGCCATCGAATGATGGTGCTTCCGGAAATGCCGAGCCTTGATCGCCGCAACGTGCGTCCCTTCCCGAACATTAACAATTGCGCATACAATGGCGAAGAAATGACTTGTAAAGTCCCGGCTGGACATTACTTTATGATGGGCGATAATCGCGATGGTAGCGATGACAGCCGCTATTGGGGATTTGTGCCTGAGGAAAATATTGTTGGGCGAGCGTTTTTGGTCTGGATGAATTACGATGCGTTTAGCCGAATTGGTACTAAAATCCAGTAACTTTTTTTAATTCGTAGGTTTTAGACCCATGCGAGGGAATCAATGAAGAGCTTAAAAAAGCAAAGTGGTATGAGTATTTATCTAATCATGTTTTTGTTTATCATCGCCGGCAGTGGCAGCATGCTAGCACTAAAGGTCATTCCGCTCTACCTTGAGTACGGCTCTGTTAAAAAAGCCATCATGTTAGTAGCAAATTCTGAAGCGGGAAAATCTGGCACTGTTAGCGAGATTCGCAAAGCCTTTGGTAAAGCGACCGATATCGACAACATTAAGGCTGTTACCGCTGGTGATTTAGAGATCGCCAAAGACGGTAATGAAACTGTGGTTTCGGCGGCATGGACGTCAAGGATTCCCTTGGTAGCGAATTGGACCCTGATCATCGAGTTTGCTGTTGCTTCAAATGAGAAAAACTGACGCCGCGACTGCCAATTGCGCGCAGAGGCCAAAATTCAGTGGGTGAGATTGTCACCGCGGGTTCGATCAATCGTGCCAATAGCGGGGTTAGTGTCAAGCTTCGTAAGCCAGCAAAAAGGAGGGCAGAGAGTGTCAAACTCGGTTTTGATTTGGTTCAGCTCCAAGCAGCCTTAGGCCATCAATTTGTGCAGCAGGCCTTGCTCACCCAAGCGCTCACGCATCGCAGTTTTGCCACACCCCACAACGAGCGATTGGAGTTTTTGGGCGATAGCGTGTTAGGTTGCACCATCGCCACCCAGTTGTTTGCGCAGTTCCCACAGCTGCCCGAGGGTGAATTGAGCCGCTTGCGGGCTAATTTGGTGAATCAAGCTGTGCTGGTTGAAATGGCAAAGGGGCTTGCGTTAAGCGAGCACTTGCGCTTGGGTGCCGGTGAAATTAAAACGGGCGGCGCGCAACGACCTTCCATTTTGGCCGACGCTGTTGAAGCCTTGTTTGGGGCGGTATTTTTAGACGCTGGCTTTGTAGCAGCGCAAGCGGTGATTCTTGGCCAATTCCAGCCATTGCTCGAATCAGTCGTGACTGGCGATCCTGCAAAAGATGCGAAAACAGCGCTTCAAGAAGCGCTGCAGTCTATTAGGCAGCCCCTTCCCACCTACAAAGTCACGCAAATTTCCGGCCAAGCGCATGTACAACAGTTTCGGGTTGAGTGCGCCGTCTACGGCGGCCACATAATCGTCACGGGCGAAGGTGGCTCGCGCCGCGAGGCAGAGCAGCGTGCTGCGCAAGCCGCGCTGATACATCTTCGCGATGCCGGATTGCTCGAAAAGCGGCGGAGTGGCCGGCATACTTGAGTTTGATTTCGATGTGCTGGTGTTTGCCTATTCCTGATTTTGTACAAACCGCTGCCAAAAGTTCTTTTTTAAGTTAATCGTTGTTGTTGGCTAGAAAATATGAAAAATAATCCTGAGTTTCGTTGTGGCACGATTGCCATTGTTGGTCGCCCAAACGTTGGTAAATCTACTTTACTAAACCATTTAGTCGGGCAAAAAGTAAGTATCACTTCACGTAAAGCGCAGACCACGCGTCACCGCTTGGTGGGCATTCAGACTGAACCGAACGCGCAGTTTATTTTTGTGGATACGCCCGGTTTTCAGCTCACGCATCAAAACGGTCTGAATAAGTTGCTGAACCGAACCGTCAATCAAGTCATTGCTGATACCGATGTGATTTGGTTTGTGCTGGAAGGCAAACATTTCGGTCAGGCTGATCAAGCTGTACTCGACATACTGGCGCCTTACGAGAATGTGGTGTTGGTCATCAATAAAATTGATCAAGCGGCTAATAAAAACGCCTTGCTCCCGTTCATAGAGGGCGTTCAAACTAAGCGAACGTTTGCGGCTATTGTGCCCATTAGCGCAAAAGCTGGCACACAGCTAGAGCTACTCAAAGAAGTCACCGCAAAACTGTTGCCACAACAAGCGCCAATTTATGGGCCTGATGATATTACCGATCGTTCAGAGCGCTTTATTGCGGCCGAGTTTGTGCGTGAAAAAGTGTTCCGTTTTGTGGGTGAAGAATTGCCATACTCCACCAGTGTAGTAATTGAGCAATTCGAGCTCGACGGTGCGTTGCGTCGTATTCACATCGCGATTGTGGTCGAAAAGGCGAGTCAAAAGGCCATATTAATCGGTGCTAAGGGTGAGAAGTTGAAAAAAATTGGCACCGAAGCACGCATTGAGATGGAGCGGATGTTTGGCGGAAAAGTATATCTAGAGCTATGGGTACGGGTCAAAAAAGGCTGGGCTGACGACAATGCGTTGCTACGTCAATACGGCTACGAGTAAAGTGCCGGCCTTAAAATCGCGCCTTAAGGAGCGATGTGCTGTGATTGCGGCGTGATGAAGCTTTCAGACGATGCAGTGATTGCGGCCGCGCTGAGCAAAGAGCCGATGGTCGATATTGATGAAGTAACTGTGCAATTACTGCCTGCGGAAGTTTTGCCGCGCGCACCATTGCTGCAGCGCCCGCAAGCTGCAAATTTCCTCATTGCCGATGCCTACGCGGCGCATGAGCAGCTTCCTGCTCGTCGTCGCGATCTAAAGCCTAAGTTGGAACGTGAGCAAACGGCCAAGCAGGCTGTGAAGTCAAATACGCGGTCGATCCCTGAACCAGCGCTTTCGGTTAAAGTAACCGTAAAAAAATCGCCCCTAAAATCAAAACCAGCTGCCGATGAGTTTGACGCGGCTTTTATCTTGCATGCCTATCCGTATAAAGAAACTAGCCTCATTCTTGAAACATTCACCCGCAAACATGGCCGCGTTTCGATGGTGGCACGGGGAGCAAAACGGCCGCATGGGGCATTAACCAGTGCACGCAGTCCGTTTCAACCGCTAAATCTCGTATGGATGGGTAAGTCCGATTTAAAAACCCTTAAAACGGCAGAAAGTGGCGCGATTTTCCCGCAACTTCAGGGGACGGCACTGCTATCGGCGTTCTACCTAAATGAACTGCTGTTGAAGTTATGTGCCAAGGAAGACCCGCAACCCGCGCTTTTTGACGTTTATCGCGCGACGCTGCAGTGCCTCATTGAAGTCCATTATCGTGCTCAAGCTACGGTGAATACGCGCGCCTCAGCTACCCAATTTGCGGCCGATTTTACCCAGTACGCTGCCCATTTAAAGCAAATCAAACGCGATGCCCGTGCCGAGCAGATACAGCAAATCGCTATTGCGCTGCGGCAGTTTGAGCTCACCCTCTTTCAACACCTTGGCTATGGTCTAAATTTGACGACAGCAGCACATTCTGGATTGCCCATTGAAGCTGATGCGGATTACTACTACTTGCCCGATCACGGCGCGGTTGCAATTGCCAATGTAGACGCTACGGTAGGGCCAAGTGAAGGAGGCAATGATTGTGCAAATGTAAGGCGTAAAAAGTCCTTTAACGGGCTACAATTACGCGGCAAAACGTTGCTCGACATCGCAAACGCATGCTATGTAGACCCAATTACGCAGTTGCAATCCAAGCAGTTAGTCCGGCTAATAATTAATCACCTTTTGGGTAGCCAAGTGCTGCACACCCGAAGCCTTATCGCAGAATTTGCAGAGCTAAAATGAAGAATATTGAACTAGGCGTTAACATCGATCACGTCGCTACCGTGCGGCAAGCGCGCCGCACCTACGAGCCTGATCCCGTGTGGGCTGCGGTAGAAGCTGAGCTTGGTGGCGCCGATGGCATCACTGTGCACTTGCGGGAAGATCGGCGCCACATTCAAGACGCAGATGTGCGCAAGCTGCGTGAGACTATTCACGTGAAACTAAATTTGGAAATGGCAGCGACCGATGAAATGGTTGCAATTGCCTGCGCGATCAAACCCGAAATGGCGATGTTGGTACCCGAAGGCCGCTATGAAGTAACTACAGAAGGTGGGCTGGATTGCCTTAAACATGCTAGCCAGTTAGGTAAATATATTGAAACGCTTCGGAATGCTGGCATCGGCGTAAGTGTATTTATCGACGCCGATGAAGCGCAAATTGCTTGCGCTGCCAAGCTTGGCGCGAGCGTCTGCGAAATTCATACCGGTCCTTATGCCCACGCATTTTATGATTACGGGCGCGACGCTGAGCATGCAAAAGTGCGGGCAGAGATCGAAAAAATCCGTGTTGCCGGACTGGCTGTAGATGCCCTAAAAATGCGATTCAACGCGGGGCATGCATTAAATTATACAAACGTTAAACACATCGCCGCCATGCACAATATTCGAGAATTGCACATCGGCCACGCCATTGTGAGCCGCGCCATTTTTGTGGGCTTACGCCAGGCGGTAGCGGAAATGAAACAGTTGCTTAATTTACACGGTGCAACTACGCCTCTTGTCGTTACTCGGTAGATAGCGATGATTTACGGCATTGGCACCGACATTTTGTTCGTACCGCGCATTGAAGAAGCCATGCGACGCTTTGGCGCGCGTTTTAGTGACCGTATTTTAGTGGCAGCAGAGCGCGACCAACTTACAAACCTTACCGATGTGAATCAACGTTTGCTTTATGTCGCAAAGCGTTTTGCCGCTAAGGAAGCTTTTGCCAAGGCGCTCGGGTCTGGTATCGGCAGTGTGTTTACGTGGCACGACATCGCCGTTGCCAATGACAAAAGCGGAAAACCTAGATGTGTTGCCAGCGATACCCTTTCGGCGTATCTCAGTGTTTGTGGCATCGTCGCCCATCATATTTCTTTGTCAGACGAACGCGATTACGTGTTGGCTTTTGTTACCCTTGAGACCGCGTAAAAGCTTCCCTTCATTCCCGTTAATCGATCTCCTACTTAAACTTAAACTTAAACCGAAAGAAAACACGATGAATGCTTCCTCAGTTTCCCGCCCTTTAGGTCCAGTAATGGTCGACGTAGAAGGCACCACGCTAACGCCGGAAGAAGTGACCCGGCTACAGCATCCGCTCGTCGGCGGCATGATTTTATTTGCGCGCAATTACGAATCACCTACCCAGCTAAAAAGCCTTAATGCTGCAATTCACGGCTTGCGGTCACCAGCGTTGGTTATAGCGGTAGATCATGAAGGTGGCCGTGTACAGCGTTTTCGTGAGGGGTTTACGCGCATTCCGCCAATGCGTGCTGTCGGAGAGCTTTGGAACAAATCAGCCGATGAAGGCAAGGCTTTCGCGCGCCAAGTTGGCCTGGTGTTAGCAGCAGAATTGGTAGAGCACGGCATTGATTTTTCTTTCGCACCGGTGTTGGATTT
>JANNXI010000062.1:0-7509 GCA_031409495.1 Betaproteobacteria bacterium | reverse complement strand
GCGCGAATTTCTAGGGTGTGAGTTCCGTGCGGTAACCGGCCCAGCACCACGCTTTGCGCATCACCAAGCTCGGTAAAGGCATCATCACCGTCGCTCCAGCGATACGCATAGCGGATATTCTTGGGGCGTGAAAAGTGGAGCGCGGTTAGCTCGACTTGAACTGGATCATGGTGGCGTGCCAGGGATAAGGTGTTGGTGTTTGACTGCCACGCACCCTGGCCTACGCGCACGCGCGCCACCCTTGGGTTTATCGTCCTTGGCGTGCTTGCACGGGGCGATAAGGCAACTGGATCAAATGCAACTAGCCCGCCAAGCCCGCCAAAATACATTAAGCGCCCATCGCTGGCGCTAGAATTAAAGTTCAATTGATCGCTTACTAAGCCATCGCGCTTGTCAAATAATTCAGCCTGCTGGGTGTTTCGGTGGTAACGCACGAGTCCGCTGGGGCTGCCCATCCACAACTGCTGCGCATTGTCAAACTCGATGCTGGTAATGCGGTGTACACCTAATTTTGCAATATTGTCGTGGCGTTCAAATGTGGGTCCTGCGGCACTGCCCTTTACCTGCACAAGGCCTCCGGAAGTGCCAATCCACCAATTACCCAACGCATCGCGCTTTTGCACCAACACCAAGGCGCCCGGTAATTGCGAAGGCAGCAGGCCGGGTTCATGCAACGCTATAAAACGCTCGTCGCTGGTGAGCCGAATCAAGCCGCGTGACGTTCCTAACCAGATTTCGCCTTCGTGTTCCGCAATTGACCAGATAATTTGCGATAAGCGCTTATTGGGTGCGCTTTCAGCAAACGGCACTTTTACTAGCGTGTCGCCTTCAATTCGAAAAAGGCCTTGCGTCGATCCGACATATCGGCGGCCAGCGATACTTGTGTATTGGGTACGAATACTATGTAACGTTAAATTGGTCTCGGCAATTTTTAATTCGGAAAGCTGACCATTGGTACCGTCGCCGCGCCAATTATAAAAACCAATGCCAGTACCAATATTAATATTGCTTTGCTGGGTGCTAAGCGGGGATACCGGAGCAGGCGTTGAACTTGACGCAGCCTTAGCAACAGCTGCAATACTCCAAACAAACTTTGATTCAATTGGATATTTATCCCAGGGCAGCGTTTGAAAATTCCAATCTTCACCATCGCGTTGCTGGCTGATGATGCTAGATTGAACACCGCCGCCATAGGTGCCCAACCAAAGCTTTTCACGATTGGCGTGGAGGGCATACACGAAGGGGTGGGCGAGGCTCGATGCGTTACCGTCAACCTTAACTTGATGTTGAAACAGTTCGTCATTGGTGCTGAAGCGCGTGAGGCCATCACCCCAAACGCTGGCCCACAGCCCATCATTCTCAATCTGCAATTTTGTCACCACGAGCCCGGCACCGCCAATCTGATTCCAAGCTGGCTGGTTTAAGCCGCGCAGGCACTCGCAGCTTGGATGGTAAACCACGATACCGCGATTGGTGCCAATGTAGAGGCGATCAGGGCGCGAAGCGAAACTGTGAATGCTGGTAGATCGAAGTGCACCAGCACCGGGCTGCTTGGGGTGAAACCAGCGGACGGCATTAGTTTTCAAATCAAACCGCACCAAGGCGTCGTTCCAATAACCAATCCACAACACGCCAGCCGGATATTCGTGCGCTGAAAAGGCAGCTACTGCACCCTTATTTAGGGCGCTTATATCGAAGCGAATGGCCTTGGCCACGGTGCTATTTTGGTTCAGTAGATACAACCCTTTGCTAGTGCTAATCAACAGTCCGCTGGCGCCGGCGTAAAGGTCTGTTATGTTGGTGATGGCCGCATCAAGCGGCTCTGTCGTAAAAGCAACGGGCTGGGGCTTTGGTGTTTGTCGTGGCAGCGCCTGTGTCTGTGTAGTGGTATAGCTAACCGCAACACCACCAACATCGCGCCACGTAAAAAGTTGTCCACTGTAAGAGCTGGCGTACATCTGGCCATCAGGAAATGCGACGACGGCCGAAAACTCGGGGGCTTTACCATTGCGGTCAATAACCGGAATATCGATAAAGGTTTGCGTTTTTAAGTCAAAACGCAGCAGCCGCGAACTGGTCACAATATACAGTGCACCAGGTACTGCATGTAATTGTCGTATGAGGTTATCAGCAGCAGCACCGGGTAGGTCAACACGCATAAAACGATGGCCATCAAAGCGCTGCAAACCATCATCGGAACCTACCCAAATATAGCCTTCGCCGTCGCGGGCCACCGTTTGCACACCCAGGTTTGTAAGCCCTTCGTTAGCGCCATAAGTTGTTGCCGCGCGCGCAGACAATGGCGTAGCCATGATGCAAATTGCAGTTAAAAATATGAAAAACAGCCGTGCGGCTTGAGCGCGTAGTAGGTGCGGCATATTGCTGTCAAAAAATCCCTAGCAAACGAGTGAATAGTAAAACTTATTTTTATCATATTATTTTACGCCAATGCATGCGTTTTGCGAAGAGGATAAGTACTTACGAGTAAAGCGCCAAACAGCTTCAAACCGATATTTTCGTTCTTACGCCTATCATTCATTTCAGTATTGACTGAAATGAATGATAGGCGTAAGGTAGCGCTATGGAACTAAATCCGGTAGCAAAAAAATTTGTATTGCATTGGGGTGAGATGGGGTCAACTTGGGGCGTAAACCGCACAGTGGCACAAATTCATGCGCTGTTGTTCATCGCGGGCCGGCCGATGAACGCCGAAGAAATTACCGAAACCCTTGATGTAGCGCGCTCAAACGTGAGCATGAGTTTGAAAGAGCTTAGCAATTGGAACTTAATCCGTACCGCCCCGCTCATAGGGGATAGACGCGATCATTTTGAAACTTCGGCCGATGTTTGGGAGCTGTTTCGTACGGTAGTGCGTGAGCGTAAGGCGCGTGAATTTGACCCTACTATTGAAGTGCTGCGGGAATGCCTGCGCAGTGGCGAAATTGCCAAAGAAGATGCTGCTGCACAGTTGCGGATTAAGGAAACTTTGGCGTTGATGGAGGCTTTGTCTTCTTGGGCGTCAGAGATGATTCGTTTAGAGCCAGAAACGATGATGAAAGTAATCAAAATGGGCGCAAAAGTACAAAATTTTGTACGGGGTAGCAGCAGTGGAAGTGGTGGCGGCAGTACTGGTGCAGGCAGCACTAGCAGTGCCGGCGTTAGTAGCGGTAGTAACTAAGCCCGCTCGGCTCATTTAATTTGCGCCCACCTTAAGTAGTCACAAAGCATCTTAATGTCGCTATAAAAGCACCACTAAAATGTCATTTTTTATCTGTATATTTCAGTTTCTACTGAAATAAAGTAAAAGGGGAAAATGTTGAAGCTCGAAAATCTGCAATTGCCCACCCAGCTCACCATTTACTATGACGGTGGCTGCAAGTTATGCCGTAGCGAAATCGACAATATTGCGGCCAGGGATCATGCCTCCCGCTTACTCTTAATTGACTGCAACATATCAAGTTTTGATTACGCGGCCTTGGGCTTGACTAAAACCGCAATGCTCAATGAAATCCACGCCCGTAAAACCGATGGCGAATGGCTCCGTGGCGTGGATGTATTTATCGCGATGTATCAGGCTGTTGAACTAGATTGGATTGCGCGGTGCATGGCACACCCCCTTGTAAAGCCGCGTGCGGTGGCCTTCTACCCGTGGCTAGTGCGTAATCGTCATTGGTTATCGCGGCTCGGGCTGCATAAAATTATGGCCGTTTTTGCGCAATCAGCGCGGCGTGAGCAAAACCTACGTGCACTGGCAACGGTGGCAAACACAAACAGCGCCGCTTGCAACACTGCGCTGTGCAACATCAGCGTAAGCCAACGTGCCGTAAGCACTACCAAACCGTTAGGAGAATAAGCCATGAAGGTGCTAATTATTGGAGGGCGTGGCTTTATTGCCAGCCATATTGCTGCAGCCTTGGTGCGTCAGGGCCACGAACCAGTGCGCGCATTGCGCGAGGTGCCGGAGGTCCTTAATAGCGGCGAGATAGCTTGTGATGTAAGCCAGATGACCACCGTTGCAGCATGGTTGCCGCTGCTTGCAAATGTTCAAGCGGTCATTAACACCGCGGGCATTCTGCACGCCTCGCCACAGCAACACCAACGCATCCATTGCGACGCGCCCGCTGCGCTGGCAGCGGCTTGTGCAACGCTAAAAAAGCCATTTCTGCACATTTCTGCGCTGGGGTTAGATGTTGCAAAACCCACCCCCTATTTCGCAGCGAGGCGCGATGGAGAAATTGCGATCCGCATGGCCAATAGTGCGGCCATAATTGTGCGACCCTCACTGGTATTTGGCGCAGAATCGGCCGCGACCAAACTCATGTTACTGCAGGCAAAGCTACCGTTTTTAGTGCAGCCAGAAAACACCAAGGCCGTAGCACCGATTCATGTCGATGATTTAGCAAAGCTTTGTATCACGCTAATAAGCACCCTACGCGCCTTGGGTTGTGATGTTGACGCCGTGGGCCAAACCCAGTTAAGCATAGCGGATTACATCAATGCCCTGCGTCAAGCACTTCACCACAAACCTGCACCAGTGCTGCATGTACCTAATAGCGTGATGCGTGCAGGATTACATTGCAGTGCCTGGCTAGGCGCCAAAACCTTGGTACCTGAAGCGCTCGATTTACTGGAGCACGCCCACGTCGGTGATGCGCATCAGTATGTGCGCTGGATGCATCATGCACCACGGCCAATTAGCGCATTTTTACAAGTAAAGCCTGCCTTAAATGCGGCACAAAAATTAGCGTAAAGTACGCTATTCCGGCTAAGGGCTTGCTACAATAAGGAATGCTTAATAACCTTTTGTAGACGCCCTATCTATGCGTCTTTTCGGCCAAATTATTGCTGGATTATTATTGTTTGCTGCGGCGTTGGCAGCCTACAAATATCGGCATTTGATGTTTGTTAAAACCGATACCCCAAACGCAAGTATAGCGCCCGTGCTTGAAGGCGCGCTAAGCGGCGGCGATGGTTATATATTGGTGCTCGATAGCGGTGGCAAAATCTACGGTTTTGGCCAAAATAAAGAGGAACAACTGTACTTTCACTTTTCAGAGTTAGTTAAGAGTCCGAAGGCCCTACCGGTGGAAGAAAGTGCTGCCATTCCCGCGCCAACTTGGGCGCGTGTGCATGCCGGAGATCAAGCTTCCTACGCCATTTCACGCGATGGTAATTTATGGCGCAGGCCGATTGCCCCGTCAATGCGCGGCGTCAAAGTGACGCCGCATGTTAAGTATGGTGAAGGCACCTATGCACGTTTGTTTGCCGAAGAGTCACCTGCGTTGAAGTGGAAAAAAGCCGAACAAATGTGGGGCGTGGGCTCGGGCATTTCTAGCGACGGCAAACTTTATTTTTGGCGGGAATCAAGCGTGCGTGAAATCGCCAAAGCTAAACGTGATGACCCACAAAACCAATATCCGCAACCCACGCCGCTCTACGGCTCGCCGCAACAATTAACCCGTCCTACAGCGGCAAGCGATAATCAGTGGCGCGATTTTTGCATCAATATCGACGCAATCTACGCGGTGGCCAATGACGGCACGCTGTGGTTTAGCGGTAATTTATCGGGCATCAGCAATGGCCGAATCGTTGCCGATGAGAGCCACGAAGCCATTACCCGCTTGCAAAAAGTAACACCGCAAGTAGCGGCGCAAGTAACAGCCGCGCCTAAGTTTAACCGCGTGTTTTGTCGCGCCAATGCCTCGCGGGTACTGGCGCTTGATGAAGGCAATGCGCTTTGGGGTTTTGGCAATAACACGTTCGGCGAAGTAGGCAATGGCGATGGTGACCCCTTTAAAGCGAGCAAAAAGATCCCGCGTGAAGCCATGCAGAAAGTAACTGATAAGCGCTGGGCAACCATTGCCGTAGCACCAAGCTCCAGCTTCGGTATTTCAGCCGACGGTGCACTGTGGGCGTGGGGATCTGATGTCGATGCCAAAAACGGTCCGACAGACGGTAACGCCTCAAGTGCACCGGTGTTAATCGACAACACCCGCAAGTGGGCAGCAGTTGCCGCCACCCATTACTCGCGTGCAGCGCTAACAGCAGACGGTAAACTGCTCACATGGGGCAGTAATCAGGAAGGGGCCTTGGGCGACGGCGGTATAGCCGGTCGTCGCGATGCGCTTACACCCGTCGATAGCGATGTAGTCTGGAAAAACCTTTCAACAACAACGCTAACAAAATAGAACAATATGGAAACTTCAACCCTCACTAAAGCGTTTTTCGTCAGTTTCGCCATTGTTGCAGTTCTTTTTCTCGGTAAAAAATTAGTAGGGAGTGGCCATTCCGGTGGTTCCGGATTCATCAAAGAAAACCGTGCAGCCATAGAGGCAGCATTGCAAAACCAGATTGACATAACGCGCGTTGCCTGTGTGCTCGAAGGCCCGTTTGAAGCCGATGCACCGGGCGAGCCCATGACCTACCGAGCAGAAAAAGCCTATGAATATTTTCGTAAAGGTTGCGATAAATGTGCCGACTTAGCGGCAGCCGGATTGGTCAAAACTGAAACAGAGGAAGTTACGTCCGAGTCCGGAAGTGTGCGCGAACGCAAGGTATCCACCCTCACGCCATTGGGCCGTGCACTGTATAAGCACGAAATTGATGAAGCCGATTACAAGCGCATGAAACTTAAACCAAACGACGACGGCAGCAAGCGCACCCGCAACGAGCCGCGTTTTTGTTTTGGTAAAGCAAAGTTTGAAAAAATTACCGAATCGCTATCGCCACTCAATATTGGCACCAATAAGAACATATCAGTCAAATTCACGATGACGCTAGAAGATGCGCATCCGTCGCTAGACACGCCGGAAGTGCAAGCGCAAGTTAAAGCGCTAAAGCTCGATATCCCGCCCAAACCTGAAGCCGGTAAATCATCAAACAACGCACCCACTTATCTGCCGCGTATCGCGAATATAGTGGTTTATTCCGACGGTATGGAAGTAGATAATTCGTTTCGCTATGGGGCTTGGGTGAATCAATAGTGGTGCGATTTTGGCTTAGTCTATTATTGGAGATACCCGAATATAGGTGGTCTTCAGGCATTTAAGTGAAAATATTTAAAGTTATTCTATGTCTATATCAATCGTGTCGTAATTGCTATCTTTGCCATGAAGAAAGATTGCTGGTTTTGTAGCCCGGCTCTCGCGGCTTTTTGCAACAGCCGGGACGGTGTTTGCCACTAGAAAGCACCTGCTTTAACCACCGTCTCAGCTGTCGCAAAAAGCCGTGAGAGCCGGGCTACGGCACCGTCAACACACTAGGCTAAAGCACTAATGGTATAGAAATGGAATTGCAATATATTTCTAAACAGAGTGTGTTGCTTTTATAGTAGACCTCTGCACAACTAGAACTTTTCGCTGTAGACCAGGACTGCCAAACAGCCAACGCTAGCACTGGATAAGCGATGCAACAAAGCTTCAGTAGCATCGAAATGGAAATGCGCATCAAGCGCGACAGCGCGTTGATGAAGGCACATGCACTGATTGACTGGGAACGCCTGCGCCCATT
>JANNXI010000061.1:0-14152 GCA_031409495.1 Betaproteobacteria bacterium | reverse complement strand
CCCATCGCGCTCGTACCTATTGGCACCGGCGCTAGCACCTACAATGTCACCGTAAATGGCCCTTGCCAAATGGAAGCCACCTTTACCCCGCTCATCCCTAAAACTAACGTCAACACCGAAGCCGCAGCAAACGCGTTTTTGTTGGCAGTAGAAGCCACACAAAACTACACCACCCCAGTCATCACCCAAACCAGCAGCACGGTAGGCCAAACCGTGAGCTTCAAAGCTTGGGTAACGGACATTGCCGGTGTGCCCTACCCCAGCGCCAGCAACGTCATTACCTTCAAAGCCAACGGCACAGCCATCACCGGCTGCAGCAATGTACCGTTAACCCTACGCCCCAGCGATGTCGTACACATCCGCGAAGCCGTTTGCGTGACGAGCTTTGCAGCAGCGGGCAATAGCGTAATCACCAGCGAGTTTGCAGGGGATACGTATAACTTCCCAGCGGTAAGCAGTGGGTTAAACCATAGTGTGAGTGCGGCGCCGTAGTTGTTTAAAAATACAAGCAATATTTAGTAAGTTAATGCCTTGGAGATGCCCTAATTTATGGCGTCTCCAAGGCATTTTTATTGCCTAAAATCGACGGCCTGACTGGAGTGCAGCGTCACTGCGACTGCGCCACGTAAACTATTTAACCACCAAATTTTTTGGGCGCGGTATAAGTCATTTCGATACAAAATTCGTTCTGTGGCTTTACCTTGCGCCAGCCATTGCGCGCGCATGATGCCGTTAAGGCCGCCGCATTGGCGTGGTGGCGTGAAGCATTCACCGTTTATTTCTATCGCGAGATTGGCGCGGATGAATTCGGTGAGTTCATTTTCGGCATTCCACAATAGCGTGTCCCAAATGCCCGAGTTGGGCAGCGGTGTATGGGCGTCATAGGTTTCGCGTCGAGTGGTTTTATGTTGTAAAAATTCGTCGTGGCGCGAAACGCTGGTGGCAGCTATTGTGATCTGCGGATCTGCAGGCATGTCATCCAGCGCTACAGCCGTGGCGGTGATTGTGCCATCAGCGTTTAGGGCTAGCTTGGCGCGCCAAATGCCGTTTGGGTATTGTGTTTGTAGTTGTTGCATTGCCGCTAGCGCTTGGTCGCGTAGGTGCGCGGTACTCGTGCTGAAGCGAAAATGGCGCGCTGAATTTTCTAGTCGGTCTAGATGCGCTTCTAGCCGATGCAGCACACCGGCTTCAAGACGCATGGTTTCAAATAGGCCGAATGGTTTTGCCGCGCGCATTAAGAAGCGTGCTTTGTAGGCAAGTTCAGCGGCTTCGCTATCGGCTTTGGCATCATAGGTAATACCGCTACCCACGCCACACAGCGCTTGGCCGTTTGCAATCCAGACGCTGCGGATGCCGACATTGAAGCAAGCGGTGCTTTTCGCTTCCAAAGTAGGACAAGCGATGCTCTTGGCTCCAACGTCAGGCGCAAGGTAGCCAATCGCACCACAGTAAATTCCGCGTGCTGATTTTTCAAGCGTGTTGATAACTTTGGTCGCGGCTATTTTTGGCGCGCCGGTAATCGAGCCACAGGGAAAAAGCGCTGCGAAAACGTCGACTACGGTCGTGTTATCGGCTAGGGTTGCTTGCACAGTGGAAGTCATCTGCCAAACGCTAGGCAGGGCAGTGAGTGCACACAAACTAGTGACTTTTACGCTATGCGGTTTGGCAATGCGCGATAGATCATTGCGCAACAAATCGACGATCATGATGTTTTCGGCGCGCTCTTTTGGCGATTGCGTTAACGCTTCGGCAAGGTCGGTGTCTTGGGTGATGTTATCGCCGCGCGGTGCCGTGCCTTTCATCGGTTGCGTGGTGATGATGCCGTTATCGACTGAGAAAAACAACTCAGGTGATACTGAGAGCACTTTAAATTCAGCGGTGTCGATGAACATTTGATAGCCGTTTGGCTGGGCGCGCTGCAATGCACGATAAAACGCTAAGGCGTCGCCCTCAAATTCAGCACGCAAGCGCGTGGTGAAATTAACTTGATAAAAATTACCTTCTGCAATGTCGGCATGAATGGTTTCTACTGCTTGGGCGAAGGTGGCACTATCGGTATCACTTTGCCAAGCGGTGGTGCTAAAACTGCTGGTGTTGAAGCTGGGATTAGCATCCGTACTTGGCGCGGTATCGGTTGCTGCAAATTCAGCAAACCAAGCAAGTGGGGTGGCCGCGTCTGCAGGTGCGGTGACGAAGGCCGCATCAAATGCGCCGGCCGCTTCATAGCTCACAAAGCCTACCGCCCAGTGGCCGCGCGCAGTGGCGGCTTGGGCGGCACGTAGAACGTCTGCTACCTCGTTTAAATGCCGCGCGATGTGGATGTGGAGAGGGTTAGAAAACTGCAAGCGCATCCGTGAGCCTGCAATGCTATCGTTGGCGGGGAAATCGATTTCACAACGGGTTAAGTACGATGTCGGGGCGTTTTGCATAGGCGACATTCTAATAGTAAGTGAGTGCGCGTGCCTTACCCCAAAATACCCGATAGGCAAACGCGGTGTAGCCAATAATGGCAGGCAGCACCACCATCGCACCGACAAAGATAATCATCAGTGATTCTTTCGCACTTGCCGCTTGCCAAATGGTAATTTTATCCACCACAAGCCACGGAAATAAGCTGTAGGCCAAGCCGTAGAACGCTAGACAAAATATGCCGACGGTGGCCGCAAACGGCACCCATGCACCGTACTCATTGCCCGCCGCCAAGCGCGTAGGCAGGCGTTGTAGGCTGCGATAGATGGTTAAAAATAAGATGAACGTAGCGATAGGAATTGGCGCGAGCAAAAATAAATTTGGGAGCGCAAACCATTTATTAAAAATTTGTTCGCTTAAGCTTGGCGTTACGATAGAAATGGCCGCGATACCGCCACCCGTAAGCAGCAAGCTGCCCCGCGCCCACATCACGGCTTTAAGTTGCACCGCACCTTCGGTTTTAATAATGAGCCAAGTTGCACCCAGCAACGCGTAACCCGCGCACAAACACGCACCCGTGAGGATTGCGAACGCCCAATGTGCAGCACCGCCCGCAAAGCCCGTCACGTATAACCCCAACATAAGCCCCTGCGAAAACGAGGCAAGCAGTGAGCCTCCATAAAATACCCAGTTCCACATCACTTTCCGCGCTGGCGGTGCTTTGGTACGAAACTCAAACGCCACACCACGTAAACTTAAACCCAATAGCATCAACGCTACCGGCAGATACAGCGCCGTTAAAATCATGCCGTGTGCCAGCGGAAATGCGGTGAGCAAAATGCCTACGCCTAATACTAACCACGTTTCGTTCGCATCCCAAAACGGGCCGATTGAAGAAATCATCTGATCCTTCTGCGCGTCATCCGCGCGACGCAGCAAAATGCCAACGCCTAAATCGTAGCCATCAAGCACCACATAAGCCAACATGGCGATGCCCATCAGCGCTAAAAATGCGACCGGAAGCCAGCCACCGTTTGCAAGATTGTCCATGATTATCTCCCTTTAAAGTAGTCAACTAATGCCTGAAGATGCCCTATTTTAAGACGTCTTCAGGCAGTTTCTAATAGTGAATTTAGTACAGTAACAGGTGTGGCTGGAATGGGTTTTCCAGCGCTACGCGCCAGATGAAATACCACCGAAACATAGGCCACAATCAACGCCAAATATAAAGCGATATACATCGCAAAGGTGGTGGCAATAAGCGCGCTGGGCACGGCTGATGCGGCGTTTGCGGTCTTCAACACACCATAAACTAAATACGGTTGGCGACCAATTTCAGTTACATACCATCCGGCTACGGTTGCCACCCACCCTGAAAACGTCATTGCTACCAAGGTATAGGCTAAAGGCTTGATAAATGTCGGTTTGCGCTTTAACGAATACACGCACAACCATGACACTAGCAACATCGCCATACCCGTACCCACCATAACTCGAAACGCCCAAAATACCTGCAATACCGGCGGGTGCGCGCCCTTAAATTCATTCAAGCCTTTTACTTCACCATCTAATTTGTGGGTAAGAATTAGGCTAGCCATATTGGGCACACTTAGCTCGGCGTGGTTCATGCGTTTTTCACCATCGGGCCACGCAAACAATAGCAACGGCGCGCCTTTAGTGGTTTCCCATAAACCTTCCATCGCTGCGACTTTAGCGGGCTGGTGTTTCAACGTGTTAAGGCCATGCATATCGCCCGCAAAAATTTGTAGTGGAATCAATGCGGCGGCAAGATACACGCCTGTCTTCAAGGTAGCCATCACGCTGGCTGAGCGGTCATTGCGCAACCAACGATAAGCCGAAATACCCGACACCAAAAACGCCACCGTTAAGCCTGAAGCCAACAGCATGTGGGTGAAACGATACGGAAATGACGGGTTAAAAATAATCGCTAACCAATCTGTCGCATGCGCCTGACCATTGATCATTTCAAAGCCTGCAGGCGTGTGCATCCATGAATTAAGCACAATAATCCAGAAGGCTGAAAGCGTAGTGCCAGCAGCAACAATAAGTGTGGCTAAAGTATGGGCACGATTTGAAACGCGTTGTTGGCCGAACAACATAATGCCTAAAAAAGTCGCTTCTAAAAAGAAGGCGGTGAGCACTTCGTAGGCCAGCAAGGGACCGGCAATATTGCCTACGGTTGCCATAAAGCCCGGCCAGTTGGTGCCAAACTGAAAGCTCATGGTAATACCGCTAACAACACCGAGTGCGAAGGTGAGGGCGAAAATTTTTACCCAAAATTTATAGGCATCCATCCATTTTTCATCATGCGTATAGTTATAGCGCAGCTTAAAAAACAGTAGCAACCAACCTAGTGCAATGGTGATGGTGGGAAACAAAATATGAAAAGTGATGTTCGCGCCAAACTGCGCGCGTGCGAGCATGATGGGGTCTAGGTCGAACATGATTTTTACCTTTTAAAGGTTACTTGCCTGAAACGATTTTTAGCTTGTCTTTCATCTCTAATAGCTTTGTTACCTTAGAACCCATCTTCATTAGCTGCTTTAAGGTATCGGGTTCTAAGCGATGCACTTCGTTAAACCACAGGGTGACCATTTCAATTAGGTCGTGCATTTCTTTCATGCGTTTTTGCGCATATTTGTCTTCGGGGTTATTAGCGCCCCGTAAAATCGCATCGCGCAACATGCTTAGGGTTGGGTCAATTTCGCGCTTGCGACGCTCGTCCGCGAGGGTGCGAAAAATCGCCCAAATGTCTTCCGGTGCGGTGAAATATTCGCGCCTGTCGTTAGGCAAATGCTGCAATTTAGTGAGTCGCCACGACTCCAATTCTTTAAGCCCCATGCTCACGTTAGAGCGCGAAAACTGCAGTGCATCGGCAATTTCGTCTGCATTCAAGGGTCGCTCCGACACATACAGCAAGGCATAAATTTGCCCCACGGTACGGTTAATGCCCCAGCGGCTGCCCATTTCGCCGAAGTGCAATACGAAGTCTTGGCTAAGTGGCGTCATATTCATAGTGTTCCTTTGTTTTGAATTTTCAGTAATTACTGAAAGTATAGCACTTTCAATATGGCTAGCAGCTAGTTTTCCGCGGATTTTCCGATAAAAACAGCATAGGGTTATCCTCGACCTGTGGGAGCGTGATTGAAGGATAATTATGAAGTATTCATTAAAAATGAAGGAAGCAAAATGATTTGGCGATTAGCGTTAGTGCAGTTATTTTTTACACTGAGCTGGACGGTGTACGTCATATTTTTACCTGGACTTTTTAAGCAGGCGGGCATTGAACTGCATTGGCTACCGTGGTTGCTTATCGTAGACCAGCTTATTTTTGCAGCCATGGATATTGGCCTTGGCGTCTGGCTTGATCGCAGCCAGCAACTGCTGGATAAAGTGCGTAACTGTTTTCTCGCAGCGGTCGTGATTTCTTGCGCGGTATTTATGGCATTGCCGTGGTTGGCGGGTAACGTCCCGTCTGGACTGTTTGTAGTAGCAGTGATTGTGTGGGTGGTTTGCTCATCGGTATTGCGGGTGCCGCCGCTGTTTTTTATGTCAAAAGCAGTAGCGGCTAATCACGCTGAAGGTAAGACAATGCCAATTGGGGTGGCGGGCTATTTCTTTGGAATCGGTGTTGCGGGCGCGCTTGCACCCTACTTGACTATCACGTTAAAAAATATTGACCCGCTATTACCGTTTGTGCTCGCCAGCGCCGCATTGTTGGCGGCAACTTTGGCATTGCGCCCAATGCTTGCCAATCAAACCAACGCTGATACCGCCGCAAAACTACCCATGCCGCAAGTGCTCAACATTGATTTTAAGCTAGCACTGCCGCTGCTGCTCGCAGTGGCGTTATTTGCCTCTGGCGTGCAACTGCACGTAGCAGTAAATTCGGCCAAATACTTTACGGCTGCCCACCCCGGGGCATCGTTAGAATGGTTGATGCCGTTATTTTGGGTTGGTTTTAGTGTGGCCATGTTCCCCGCATCGCAATGGCTTAAACACGGCGCAGATGCGGACAACCTGTTAGCGCAAATTGCTTACGCCACGCAGACGATGTTGCTGGCTGGTTTAGTTGGCAGCCTGACCCTGTTTGTCTGCGTTTTTACAACCTCGCTCGGGACACTCATTGCGCTGCAAATTCTTGCGGGTGCGGCGTGGGCAACAGTGATGTTGGCCTTGTTTTCTGCCGTATCAGCAATGGGCAAAGCCTGTGCTCCCAGTGAAACCGGCTTGTGGCTCGGGGCGGCCCTGGCATTGATGGCCTTAGCAACTGCTGGCCGAATTGCCTTAGTGTTGATGCTGAGCAGTAACCCAAGCTTGGCATCTTTCAAGCTGGAACTGCCTTGGATGACGGCGCTCGGTTGGACGCTGGCAGCAGTGCTGATATTCGTCTTTACCCGCGTATTGCGACGCGCTGAGAGCTCAAATTAACGAACCAAAATGGCTGTAGACGCCCTATTTACAGGCATCTGCAGCCACTATTTAGATACTTTACTCGCTGTTTCGAATGCTGGAATTAGCCGCCACGATTCAGTTCGGCTATAAATAGCTTAAGCTGCGCGGCATCTAACATGCTCTTTTTAGCGCTATCAGCCATGGTAAATGCGGATTCAACTTTCTTCATCAGATCAGCTTTAGACATCATCTTGCCTGCTGGGGCCGCTGCAACTGCACCATCCGTTTTCTTAAGCTCAAGCAAAAAGTCCATAAATCGCTTGGAATCAATCATGCCGCTGGCAGGGGCATTCATGGCTTTCAGGGCTGATTCAACGCGCTTCATCACTTCAGTTTTTGAGACCATACCGTCGGCATTGCTGTCACACATCTTTACAAAGCGTGCGAGATCTTCAGGTGAAGAATCGGCCAGTACAGGTGTAGAAACACCTACAAAGGCAGTACACATTAGCGCGAAGAAGGTAGATTTTAGATAAGTTTTTTTCATGGAAATTCCTTTAAAGAGTAACGTGATGGGATTGATGGTTTGGTGCGCAATACGATGAAGACGAACTTTTTGCACGCTCATGGCTTCGTAACGCGGTCTTCATGCCAATCAGTCGTGCGGATACTAAAATCCTTACAAAACTTTAACACAATAGGTGGCGCAGTTGAGCAAATGGTGTGAGGTACAATGTTTAGTGTGTGAGATTGCACCTATGTAGGCCGATATAAAGTGCGCCGTTAAGTGACTTATAAAGTGAGTAATAGATGACATTAGCGTTAGCGGCAAAAGCAGAGTTATTTACCCAAATTGAATCCCATCGCGGCTATCTCATTCGGTATGCGACCGCCAAGCTGCGCGACGGCCATGATGCCGAGGAGGCGGTGCAAGAAGCCTTATTGGCGGCGCTAAGCGCAGTTGATGGCTTTGACGGTAAGGCAAGCTTGCGCACCTGGTTGACGAGCATCTTGAAGTTCAAAATGATCGATTTCCAGCGCCGAATTTCTGGCGAACGGCAACGATTTGTGCAATCCGATAGCAATAGCGATAACGAGGGCGCCGATGCTGCCTGGTTTGACGAGTATTTCGATGAGACCGGGCACTGGACCACATCGTTCGGACAAGGCTGCCAGCCGTGCTCGGCATTGGAGCAGAAGCAACTTTTTGAAGCCTTTGAACGCTGTATGACCAAATTACCACCCACCACCGCGCGGGTTTTCTTCCAGCGCGAGGTGATGGGTGAAGAAGTGGAAGAAATTTGTAAGGTTGAGCACATTACTTCGTCTAACTGTTGGACGATGCTGCATCGGGCACGCGTGGCGTTGCGCGAATGCTTAGATAGAAACGGCTTTTGCGGCACCCCAAATTTAGCGTAGCAACATAGAGAGCACTAGAGAATAGAATGATCACTGAAATTGAAGACACCCAGATTCCGCCAGAAAATTTGGCAGCCTCCTGCAAAGCAGCGGCGCGATTGATGAGTGAGGCGCGTGATCGCGAATTGAACGAAATCGAGCGCGCGGATTTGGATGTTCACTGGAGTATGTGCCAGAATTGCGTGCGCTTCAATCAGCAGCTAAATTGGCTATCAAACCTTGCAAAGCAGTATGCCGCTGGGGTGACGAAAGACTGAGTTGCACGCACTATAGTTAGGCTTCAAGAGGGCAGCGCAAGGCAGCCGCGAACCTTATTCTGTGATGCCCACCAGCATTTCATTTTCGATCCAGTTGCGCACAGCACCACCCAACATCGAAACTACATCAGCTGCAGGGTGATTGGTTTGGAGTCGATCGCAAGTGTCGGCAAATGTTGATCCGTGTTGTAAGGCAATGATGGCTTCGGCTTGGATCGTATCAATGGTCATAAATTGCGGCCGCGTGTCGCGTCGCCAAACCGCGAGTGTGACACTAGGCGAACATTTTTGCACTGGCGGTGGCGATTGCTCATTATCTAGGGCCGACCAAATGCTGGCGGTATTGTAGTTGAGTGTATGCAGCGCCACTGTCGGATGAAAGCGAAATCCAATTGTTGCCCACTGTTCTGGCGCAAGCGCAGCTAAGTCTGCCAAGCCCAGTGATCGCGCATTTGCGCCATCAAAAGCGCAGCGCATCATCCAATCGAGCTGCGCGATTTCCGCTATTTCGCCATCCTCGGCAAACTGTTTTGCAAGATAGTTCGGGAAACCTTTGCCATAACGATTCAGCGTAGGTTGTTTTGACGGCTTCGATTGGATAAAGCCGGTGGCGTGCTCAATAAATGTCTCATCGCCAAGATAAGACCAAGTGCGCTCAAACACGTCCTGTAGCGCTTCGAGTAGCCGTGCCCTATAGCCGTGGTGGTAAATGTGCAGCCGTTGCGCGACGTCGATACGCCCGCCCCCAAGCACTTGTGTACCAATGGTGTTGGCTTCATCGTGCAACAAAGCCATAAAATTTTTCTGGAGTTGGTGCAGTTTCATGCCCGTTAATACCCCCGAATAACGCTATTGTGATAGCTGAAGATGACCGTAAATAGGGCGTTTTCAGCCATTCAATTCCCCGCCGCAGCTATCATAAACCGCTCTGGCGCGGTTTAGTTCTTGCAGCAAATCGGTGAGCGGTGGAATGTTGGCGTCGCGCTCAATCATGGTTGCGGTTGGGCCTAAGTGTGCACACGCAGCCGTGTATAGCGTCCATACCGGCTCAGCCACTTCTGCATCATGTGTGTCGATAATATGGTCGCCATTATGGCTATGACCCGCTAAGTGAATTTGCTGAATGCGTTGTGGTTCAAGGTGATGCAAATATTCCAGCGGATCAAATCCATGGTTGAAACTGCTCACGTAGATGTTGTTGACGTCGAGTAGCAATAGGCAATCTGCCGCAGCGCATACTTCGCGCAAAAACGCCCATTCCGTCATTTCACTGGATTGATACTGCAAATAGCTTGATACGTTCTCGATCACCAAGCGCCGACCAAGCGTGTCTTGTACTTGCTTAATATGGCGAACGACCAGATTTAGCGCCTCTTCGGTATACGGTAAGGGCAATAGGTCGTGAGAGTTTCTGCCGTCCACACTGGTCCAGCACAAATGGTCGGAAATCCACAGCGGTTCGATCCGTTGCGCCAACCGCTTAATACTTTGCAGATAGTCAACATCGATACCATTGCTTGAACCAATGGACAGCGATACTCCATGCATTACCATCGGGTACTGTGCACGAAAAGTATCGAGCATTTGCAGCGGTTTGCCACCCTCACCTAAAAAATTATCGGAGATAATTTCCAGCCAATCGATTGGCTGAGTTGCCGCCAAAAAATCGGTGTAATGCGCCGTGCGCAGACCTATGCCGACGCCAGGGGATGCGATGCGGGGGGTTGATTTCATCATAGAAAAACGTGGCATCCTTGTAAAAAGATGCCACTAAGACTCACTAAGGGAAGTGAAATGAAAAAATATGACTAGGCTTTTTTCTTTTCTTTGATGTCGGCAATCGTGCCGTCGGCAGCTAAACATGCTTTGGCTGAGATTGCTTTGAAGCCGTGGCCTTTGCAGCCGTTTTGGCCTTTACATGCGCTGTCCGTTGTTTTGCAATCGGAATTGCCTTTGCAATCATGCACGCCGTAGCAATGAACTTTGTCGTTTGCGCCAATTGCCAGGCCGTTACTGCCTTTTGGTGCGTCAGCCGCAAATGCGGACATGGATAGTGCGAATAGTCCTACGGCGGCTGCGAGGGTAGTGCCTTTAGTCTGAAGTGTCATAATGATTTCTTTGAGCATAAAAGAGCCGACTGATTTAAGAGTTACGCAGCGGCGGTTGGTTTCGAGTGTTGCGTGGGCGGCAAGTTACGCCAATTTCTAGTTTGCAGTTAATAGGTCGCAGCTTCCGACGAATCCTTACAACTTTTTTTTAACGGCGCATTGGTTTGTTGGACTACTGATCTAGCAAACCAAAGTAAACAGGCAAAAAAATGCCGGTCAGGCATGCCTGACCGGCTTTCTCTCAACCCACCTAAGTTTTAAAACAGCTTAGAACTTGGCTTTAAACTGCACACCGTAAGTGCGTGGCTCGTTAACGAAGCCGGTCAAATTGTTGAAGTCGATACCGCCAACTACGCGAATTTGATTGCCGATGTTACGGCCAAATGCAGCCACTTCATATTTGCCGTTGTCCCAAAGGTAACCTGCACGCAAGCCGCCTTCCATGAGTGATTTACCCACGAACTCTTTGGATTCATACAAGAAGAAATTCACTTTGCTACGGTAAGCCCAATCGGTATAAACAAAAAACTCTGTGCTGGAGCTAAGCGGCAGGGTGTATTTCAACGTGAAGTTAGCCACGTACTTTGGTGCTTGCGGAAGTGAATTGCCGTTGATGTTAAACGTACCGTCGATCGGACCTTTTGGGTCAAGCACAGTACAACCGCCGCCGCAGGCGGCCGTTACTAAACCGCTGTCTAAAATTTCGGTGTTGTTAATACTGCCGCTCACGGTGGCTAATAAGTTTTCAGTGATGATGGCTTCTAAATCAAGCTCAAAACCTTGGCCGCGCGTTTTAGCCGCATTGATTAAGCGGTTAAAGTTGGTCTGACCGCCCACTGCTGTCAGCTGTGCGTCACGTACTTCATAGCGGAACACGTTAGCGCTCAAACGTGCGCGCTTGTTCATCAAGTCAGTTTTTACACCGGCTTCAAAGGACGTTACTTTTTCTGAATTAGCAACTGAGATGACGTCGCCAAACAACACGCGGCCTTGGATGCTTGGGGCACGGAAACCACGGCTAAAGCGGCCGTAGAAGTTTGTGGCGCTGTTCAATGCGTAGGTTCCGCTGAAATCGAAGCTCACATCTTTATCGCTTGGCTTGGCCGTAAGTTCAGGTGTGGCGCCAGCACCAAAAGGGGATACTAAGCGTTTGGCGGTAAAGTCTTTTTTGTCACTGGTGTAACGCAAGCCAGCTCGGACATTAAACTGATCCGACACCTTAAAATTGGCGGAACCAAACAAGGCCATCGCTTTATTTTTTTGGCGTTGGGTTGCAAAGCCGTTTTGGACGTTGTTTGCCAATGTGTCATAGTTATATGAATCAATGGTGATATCTTCATCAAAATAATAGGCGCCAGCAATCCACTTTAGCGGGCCTTTGGAATCAGATTCCACACGGAACTCTTGCGTAAACTGCGTGTGCTTTGGCAGCGCATCAGCGGATTCTGCTGGGAACGGGATAAACCCAGGCCCAAAATTGCCGGTAAATGAAGCGCCGAAGCCACCATCAATATCGCCGCGGTTAAACGAATCTAGCGCCTCAACGCCAGTAATCGAATGCACTGTTAGGCCGTTATCAAGCGTCCACTTCATTCGCAAGCTAGACCCTAAATTGCTTAATCGTGAAGAGTTCGCGCCGTCGACGGAGATTTCATTGAATTTGAAATTATCAACTAAGTCATTAGTGCCTTTTTTGATAATGTTGGCGCGGAATAAACGTGCGCTACCGTCCATTTCACGGGCGTGTACGTTAAACAGGGCGTTGAAATTCTTGCTTGGCTCGTAAAGTGCTTGAAAGCGGATAGCCTGGTCGGTGTAGCCTTCGCGCTTGTCTGTTGGGCCTTTTGCAGTGTTATTTACGAAGCTATCGCGGTTTTGCAGCTGCACCGAAAGGCGCGCCGACCAGTCGCTGTTGATGGCGCCACCATACGCGCCCTCAACGTTCGTGGTGTTGTAGCGGCCATAGGACAGGTTTAAGTAACCATCAGCTAGTTTTGAAGGTTTTACAGAATCAAACTTAATTACGCCTGCAGGTGTATTGCGGCCAAACAGAGTGCCCTGAGGGCCGCGGAGCACTTCAACTTGCTGCATATCAAACAGTGGAAAGCCCTTGAGCAATGCGTTTTCTTGCACGATGTCGTCATACACAAGTGACACTGGCTGTGACGCGTTTAGGTCAAAATCGGTATTGCCAAAGCCGCGAATATAAAACCGTGGAAACGCACGGCCAAATGAAGATTCAATGTTTAAGCTAGGAATACGTGCCGACAACATGCGAATATCTTGGCCGCCAGAATTAATAACATCTAACTTTTCGCCGCCCAAGGTGCTGATTGCCATCGGCACGTCTTTGATGTTTTCTGCGCGGCGCTCAGCGGTAACGGTGATGGTTTCGAGCTGCGTTTTTTTCTCTTCTTTGCTGAGCTCTTTGGCGGCTTGGGCGATAGCTACTTGGCAGCTCAAGGCACTTAGCACAGCAACAGCGACGGCAGATACAATATGCACACCGGATTGGCGTGCTGGCTTGGTCAAATTTCGGCTTGGATGCGACATGTATAGCTCCTAAAAGATCGATGAAGAAAGTAGAGGCGAGCGTTTGTGCACGATCAATTGCTGCATCGCACAATGAACGAAGTTTAGCGCGTTTTTGACGCGTAGCAAGGCGAATTTGGGTCAAAATAATGCAGTTTGATTAAACTGTGGGGAACTTACAACGAAGGAAAGTTGCGCGAGTGCGGTGGGAATATTGGCACATGCGTCGATAGCGCCCTAGGTTTGGGCTCCTGCGCCCGATGCCGTCCCTGATTTTGCTTACGTAAGCAGAAGTTGCAAATCGCCTATTTTCGGATGTGCCGACGGGCGCATTGCAAAATTTTGCACATTTTGCGGGGCGACACACACTGGTTTCTCTAAATAGTCAAATTTCGGACGAACGTCCGTTTCTAGATTCAAGCTATTGATGGCAAAAATCGGCTACTGCGCAGCCACACACAGCACGCATGAAGCCGATTATTTTGCGCGCATTGTCACGCGCTAAAGCAACTGTTGAAAATGCTTAGAAACGGTATTGCAGCCCGATTGAATACATGTCTATCCGAGATGTCTGCGATAGTAAGATATCCGAATATTTTTCCGTTTGCGCCAATTCAGCGCGTAGCGCGATTTTCGGCGTGAGATCAAAGATAACGCCCGCGCCGTAAGTGGCGCTGGTCTTGCGCTCCTTCATGCCTTGGACGCCGTTCAGTAGCTCGACATTGCCTGCTGTTGAAAAATTCGTTCGGCGCTCGTTCATGAAGGCCCCAGCACGCGCAAACACGTTAAACTTTTTGGTGATTGGTAAGGTACCGATCAAGCTTACATCGAAGCCGGTGGTGTCAATGCGCCGTTCGAATGAGCCTTGAGGCACGACGTTAGTGCGAATGCGAGATGTGCCAAAATCTGCATAACCTGCTTCCACGCCAACATAGCGATTGATTTGATAGCCGCCAAATACGCGAAACGCGGAGGCGCGTTGGTTGCTTTGCGTTTGCGCATCGCTGTAAC
>JANNXI010000060.1:0-5715 GCA_031409495.1 Betaproteobacteria bacterium | reverse complement strand
GTATCAAGTATGCGCAAATTGCGCTGCTTTTGCAGAATAAATTCTTTGACGTAGCCGTAAAAACGCAATTCTGCACATTAGGTTTTTTCGCCAATAGAACTAGTACAAAAAACTTCGGAAGATCACGCGGTAATTCTCATCATTCGGGTAGGGAAAATGCAATCTCGTTAGACTAAAATATTGTTTATGGGTAAGACACGCGGACGGCCACCGACAGAGGATCAATTGACACCAGCAGAATGGCGGGTAGTTAATGCACTCCGCCATGGTTTGAGCAACCCAGCAATTGCAAAGCGCCTAGCAGTGAGTTTAAACGCCGTAAAGTATCACGTGAGCAATGCGATGCAAAAGCTCGGTTTCCTGCGCCGCGAGCAACTACGACTTTGGACTGGCGTAGCGCAACACCGCGCGCTCGCAAGAAACTCGAACGAAGCACCTACATCACCAGACAACGACCGGAACCCCATCATGACAAAAGCCATAAGCAGTGAGCCCTCGATAGCGCAATGTAATGCGCCGCATTTAGGCGCAATCGCGCAAATCGCGCGTGTCGTTTCAGACATAGACGCGGCGCGGCGCTGGTATAGCGAGGTGGCTGGGCTTACCCACATCTATTCTTTCGGGAAAATGGCGTTTTTTGATTGCGCTGGTTTGCGTTTGATGCTGACCGAAGCTGAGTCCGATACTAAAAAATCAGAGCACACTCGGGCAAGCTCGTACAGTGAATCAATACTTTATTTTCGCGTGGTCAATATTCATGATTCGCAAAACGCTTTGATTGCGCGGGGTGCCGTGTTCGTGAACGCGCCGCATCTCGTCCATCGACACAACGACGGCACCGAAGAATGGATGGCGTTTTTCCATGACAACGAGGCGCGGCCTTTAGCGTTGGTAGCGCAGGTTAAACCAGCAAGAGCCACGACCTGAATTTGCTTTCTTGCCCCAAGAGATCTTTCACGCAGACCGCCGCAATTATAGCTATCTTCGGCCGCGCGACCCTTGATCACAGCACCGCTTTCAAATGCGCCCTGGCCTAAGGTCGAACTGTTGCGCTTTTGGGTGAGCAGAAAACGGCAGTGACCAAGATAAGCTAAGTGATAAAAGGACTTGACTGATCTATGTAATTTAGTATGAAGTACTCTTTTCAATATGCCGTATAGCTTCTAAAATAGGTTGTCTTCGGAGAGCCTTGGAATTAGTTTTCTTACATGAAGCGCTCTATCTTTACACCCGATTCGCGAACTGTCTAGCGGGACAATGGTGGTCAACTGGCCGACTCTCGCCTAGTTTGTACACTCACCAATCAAACAGCTGTAGTCCCTTATTTGCTACGCGCAATACGATTTTTAGCGTGGTGAATGCACTTCGCATTTGCATTTTTTCTACTGGGTTTCGCGCAAATGCCTCCACGGTTCCGGCGGCAAATGCGCCGCGTCAGTTGTTCTAAGGCATGCATCTGCGGAGGGCTCAGCACAAGCGTCAGCGTGGTGCCGAGCGACGACGCGGTTCTGCTTGGAACAGGTAGGATCACGTTAACGGCGGCGGCGATCGAATTATTACCTATAAAAGCCTGCGCCGCACCTTTTAAATTTGCCCCGAACGACCATGTGTTCGGCGACGCGTGCGGGCGGGCGCCATATGAAAAACCTCTCGCAATAGCCTGAAGACACACTAAAATAGGCAATCTCCAGCCTATTTTTTGTTAGTCCAGACAGCTTTTGCAAATTCGCGATACCTGACGCTAACCGCTGCTACCGCATTAGTTAGCAATCGGTATCACCTCGCTCCTCCCACTTACAAGCAGTCTAGGCCCAACTACATAAGGCGACACTTGAGGTTGAACAGCTGCCAATGCACTGCTGTGTATAATCATGCAAATTTTTTTATCCCGAAGGATGACCATGCTTAATTCTGATGCATCGATTTTTCACGGTACGTTACCCGCATTGATGACCCCTTGCACCGCCGCACGCAAACCTGATTTTGATGCACTCGTGCGCATGGGCAAGCGTCTAGTTGATGCAGGTATGCGGGGCGTGGTGTATTGCGGCTCGATGGGGGATTGGCCACTTTTGAGCGACGAAGAGCGCATGGAAGGCGTAGCGCAGCTAGCACGGGCGGGCGTACCGGTGGTCGTGGGCACGGGTGCGCAAAGCCCCGCACGCGCGGCAGCGCTAGCAACACATGCTAAAAAAGTAGGTGCGCAGGGCTTGATGCTGATCCCGAGGGTGTTGTCGCGGGGGAGTTCAATTGCGGCGCAACGGGCGCACTTTGATGGCATATTAGCAGCGGCGGTTGACCTGCCTTCGGTGATTTACAACAGCCCTTACTACGGCTATGAAACCAAGGCAGATTTGTTCTTTGATTTGCGTGCGCGCCATGGGCATTTGGTGGGCTTTAAGGAATTTGGCGGTAGCGAGGCCTTGACCTACGCGGCCAACCATATTACGAGCCGGGACAAATTGCTGGTGCTGATGGTGGGCGTGGACACGCAAGTGGTGCATGGCTTTACCAATTGCGGCGCTGTGGGTGCAATAACCGGCATCGGCAATGCACTGCCTAGAGAAGTGCTGCATTTGGTGTCGCTATGCAGAAAGGCGGCCCTTGGTGACCCTATCGCAGAGGCACAAGCGCGCACGCTAGATCAAGCGTTAAGCGTGCTTTCTAAGTTTGACGAAGGCGTTGATTTGGTGCTTTATTACAAATATCTCATGGTGCTGGCGGGATATCCTGAATATGGCTTGCACTTCAACGCCAGCGATGCGCTTTCGGATAGCCAGGCCAACCACACGAAGGCGCAATGGACCAAATTTAACGCGTGGTATGCCGCTTGGTCGCAAAGCTTAGCTTAAGCGCCTGAAAGGAATTTGTTTTGAAAACCGCAGTAGTAATTGGCGCTGGCTTCGTGGGCGCGGCGTGTGCATGGCAAATACAACGCGCTGGTTTGCAAACCCTAATTGTTGACCCGGGCGATTTTGAAAGTGCGGCATCTTGGGGCAATGCGGGCCATCTAGCGATTGAACAAATTGAGCCATTGGCCTCGTTGGCCAATATACGCAGCGTGCCGCGGCGTTTATTTACACTGGGAGGGCCAGTTAGCTTTCCGGTGCGTAACGTTTCGCAGTGGCTGCCCTTCGGTTTAAAACTACTTGCGGCGAGCGCGCCCCAACGCTTTGAGCGGGGCCAGCAAGCTTTGTCTGGCTTATTGGCGCAAGCCATGCCGGCATGGCAACGCCTGACCCAACAAACCAATACTGCGCAATATTTGCGCGCCGATGGACATTATGTGGTCTGGGAGTCTAGTCAAACCGCTGCAAGGGGCAAACGGCATTGGCTTAATGCAGATATCGGTGAGGCCCGTGCACAAGCTGCGTCTGCAGCCGAAATTATTATGCTGCGCAAGCAATTTAACGCGCGCCCGGTGGATGCGGTGCGCATCGACCATCCCGGACAGATTACTGATTTAGCGATGGCGCGGAGTGGCATAATGGCGGCGCTGCATAACCATGGTGGGGCAACGCACCAAGTTCGCGCCGCAGCAATTTCAATCGCCGAAGGAAAAGCAACAGTACAACTATCAGACGGCAGCACAATCATGCCAAACATTATCGTGGTTGCGGCGGGTGTTAGGTCAGCCGCATTGCTACGACGCAGCGAAGGGGTGGTGCCTTTGATTGCAGAACGCGGTTATCACGTAGAAATGAAAGCACCAAACCAAACAAATACACTCCCGCCAGTAGCATTTGACGACCGATCGATCATCATCACGCAATTTGCATCGACACAACGCGTCGCGGGATTTACTGAGTTTTCCCATGTAGATTCGCCTCCAGACAGGCGCAAATGGGAGGCGCTATCACGCCACGCGGTAGCACTAGGCCTGCCGTTTTCTAAAGATACGTCGCAATGGATCGGCGCCCGACCGACATTGCCCGACTATTTGCCCGCCATCGGTCGCAGCCTCGCCGCATCAAATTTAATATATGCCTTTGGTCATCAACACTTGGGCCTTACGCTCGCCGCGATAACGGGCGAATTGGTGGCAGCAATCGCCACAGACGTACCGCCGGAAGTCGAGTTATCGCCATTTAATCTAAAACGTTTTCAATAAGGAAATCCCACATGCAAATCATTGACTCCCATACCGAAGGCGAACCAACGCGCATGGTAATCGCTGGCGGGCCTGCACTAGGCAACGGACCACTTTCAGAACGGTTACAACGGTTTAAAGAGCACTTCGACGCCTATCGCAGCTTTGCAGTCAATGAGCCGCGCGGAAACGACGCCGTGGTGGGGGCGTTGCTATGTGCGCCCGTCAATCCCCTGTGCGCTGCGGGGTTGATCTTTTTTAATAACGTCGGTTATTTGGGCATGTGCGGGCACGGCACCATTGGCGCTGCCGTAACCATGGCGCACATGGGGCGCATTGGCATTGGTACCCATCTATTTGAAACACCGGTAGGCGAAGTGGCCGTTGAACTAATCAATGGCAACGAAGTAGAAATTGAAAACGTCGCGAGCTACCGCTACCGCAAAGATGTGCCCGTGGATGTGCCAGGCCTTGGCCGAGTAGTAGGCGATATTGCTTGGGGCGGTAACTGGTTTTTTTTAGTACAGTCGGCACCTTATGCTCTAACAATGGCGTCTATCCCAGCGTTGAGCCGCGCAGCCATTGATGTATCAGACGCACTGGTAGCGGCGGGCATCACCGCCGAAGGTGGCGCAAAAATTGACCATATTGAATTCTTTGGTGCCCCTAATGACCCAAGCGCACAAAGCCGCAATTTCGTAATGTGTCCTGGGGGTGCTTATGACCGTTCGCCGTGCGGAACCGGCACGAGCGCCAAGCTGGCTTGCCTGGCTGCAGACGGCAAACTAGCACCCGATGTGCCTTGGGTGCAGGAAAGCACAGTAGGTGGCAGGTTCATTGCCCAGTACCGTTTGGATGCGCAAGGCCGTGTGATCCCACGCATTCGCGGCCGAGCATTTATAGTGGCAGAAGCAACCCTACTGCGCCATGCTGATGATCCGTTTGCGGATGGGTTGCGGCTGACAGAGTAGCTGATTGACGAGGTAACGGGATATCGTCTTAAGGTGCGAGCGGGTTGCGTGTTTGCCGCGCTTCATTCAGCGTTGACGCCAACTCAAGCAGACTCGCATGGCTCACTTGTATGGCGCCACGTCTCGGGCGATCAAGGTCTAAAACAATGAAAACGAGTACGGCCATCAAGCCAACTAAAACATAAGTCACGAACGACGGCCGGTGCCTCGCCACACCTGCAGCAAAACCTACAACAGCCCCTGCAAGTAAGAACGTAACAAACAGGAGCGCTAGAACCAACTCCGGAACATGCCGACTTAAAGCGGCGCCGCGCGTGCCGTAACTATCGATAAACTGGTTTACAGCCTCAACGAACAGAAACGGCCCATATGCATTTGCGTCTACCCGCGAAGCGTTAACTGCAATGTTCCAAACGCTTGATTGCGCGCTTGCCGCAGCATTGTTCATTTTGGCGCGGCCGTCTTTATCCGCCAACGACAATGTTGACTCAAGGATGCGCGCGTCAAGATACTTGCTGATGGCCGCTCGCGCTTCATCCCGCAGCGGAACAGGGAGCAAATCCGCACGAAGATATGCCGTACCGATGGCATTGGCTTCGTCAACAACGGCCGCACTGCGGCTGTCGAAACGTTGAAGTGCCAACGAGAAAGTGA
>JANNXI010000059.1:0-10080 GCA_031409495.1 Betaproteobacteria bacterium | reverse complement strand
AAATTTGCCACCACTGAGCCATTTTTGTTGGCCTTCTTTTTTATCTATTTATGTGTGCCGGTGTTGTTTGCATTCCGCCAACCGCCAAAGCTAAGAGGCTTGGTGGACGGCACATTGGTTTTTGGTACGCCGCTCACGGTTTTTATGGCGCAAATTGCGCTCACAAGTCCGCTCACGGCGCAGCAACCGAATCAAATTTTGGCTTACACGGCTATCGGTGCCACGCTAATTTATGGTGTGCTCGCGTGGGTGTTGCGGCGTGTAGATGATGGCGACGGTAAGTTTAGAGTGTTGGCCGATGCCCATCTTGCGTTGGCAATTGTGTTTTTAACGCTGATTCCGTATTACTTGTTTGTGGACGCGAAGGGCGTGGCGCCCACGTTTGCTTTGTGGACGGTTGAGGCCGCTGCCATTTTTTGGATTGCTTGTCGTCAAAATAGCCAATTGGCGCGCACCTTCGCGTTATTGTTGCACGGCGGTGCAGCCTGCTATTTTGCGGTGAATTGGCATCCTGTTCCCGCGGCCGCGCCTTGGCTAAACGCCACCGTGGTTGGCTGTTTCTTAATTGCGGCAGGCGCATGGTTGTTGGCGTATTTGATTCTTAAATATAGTGAAGTACTCAAGCCGTACGAGCGTCTCTGTGAGTTCTTGCTGCTCACTTGGGGCGCGCTGTGGTTGCTGGCGGGCGTAGATACCGGCACTTATGCACAACTAATGGCTGGTGTGGATGGCGTCAAAAGCGTCGCGGCGGGCGCAGTTGGCTTAGTTGGCACAGGCGGATATCGTCATATTTTGTCACGGTCGGCGGTTCTGCTGACTGTCGTGGCGGGCTTGGTGGTACTCATTGAGTTTGTGGGTAGTGCCTTATCGTGGGAGAAGCTGCGCAAAATGCAGCAATGGCAACTGCCGTTTTTCTGCCTAGTATTAATGGCGCAGACGCTTAGCACACGACTGTCGTTTCATCCGCTTATGCATTGGTGTGCTTGGGCTTGGCCAATAAGCTTGGCTGTGTTTTTCTGGGCAGTGCAGCGGCAAAGTCGGGATGACTTATGTTCACCAACGCGCGCGCGGGCTAATTTGGGCGCGGCCTTTGGTTTGTTGCTGCTGTCTTGGGAAGGTGTTTGGCGCTTCGCCGATGCCCAGTATTATTGGGTAATGGGCATGGGGCTTGCTGCTACTTTGCTTAGTTCGGCGCTTTTTTACATCACTAAAGCAGACGTTAGTGAAGCGGAAGCCGCTACGCCAACCAACGCATCAACCTCAGCTGGCAAGCCGAAACGAGTGAGCAATAGCGTTTTAGCCGATCTTGGCTTGGTTTGGGGCGTGACTATGTGGATGATTGGCGGTTTTGGCCTGTTCAGTCTTAGCGCTAACGCGGGTACCCAGCTGCAAATTATTAGTGCTAATTTGTTGTTCACCACCTTTACAGTAGCCGTATTGATGTCGTTTGGCCGGATATTGGAATGGGCCTTAATGCGCCGCAGCTATATTTTGCTAGTGGCAGTGCAGCTATTGAGTATGTTTAGTTTGCTGACCGTTGCCGAAGGGCACCCCTTGGCGCCTTATTTTTGGCTCGCTTGGTTGGCTTCCGTGGTGGTGTTGGCAGCAATTGCGTGGCTGCAAAGTCGCGACAGTTCTAGTGAAGTTTGGCAGACTTCCCAAGGGCTGGGGCTCTATCTAGCGTGGTTTGTGTTGGGTAGTTTATTGTGGGAAGGTGATTGGAATGTAGATTCTCGGGGTCTTTCCATCACTTGGGAACTAGCTATGCATGGTGCTTTGTTACTGGTGACCATGGCTGGGTTGAAAGTCTATTTTGGCGATCGCCTTAATGCCGATGAAGCGCCCGACACCTGTGCCAGCATGTTTCACACAGGATTACTGTTGCCGGTGTTTATCCTGCTATTTTTGGGGAGTTTGTATTCGCATTTCGCCGCGAATGGCAGTACGCCACCGTTACCGTATTTACCGGTATTCAATGCGATAGATCTCGTGCATTTGGCGTGGTTTGGGCTTTGCTTCATGCTCAAAAATGCCCTGTTTAGCGCCGTAAATAGGGCGTCTTCAGGCAGCGGTGAACCCGACAATATGACCAGCAATGGCTTGTTCTACGCGATGGTAGTGAATAACTTTTTATGGATTAACGCCATAGCGGCTCGAACTGTTCACCAGTATGTGGGTATACCGTATGAATTCAATGCCCTGTTTAATTCTGCCGCCTTACAAACGGTAATGTCGTTGCTTTGGACTGCAACGGCTTGGGCGCTAATGGTGGCAGCAGGGCGCTTAGGTAAGCGCAGTTTGTGGATGCTAGGCGGTGCATTACTGGTGTTGGTTGTGGCAAAATTATTCCTGCATGATTTGGCCACCATTGAAACAATCTGGCGCATCGTGCTGTTTATGGGTGTGGGTGGATTGCTGCTGGTGATAGGTTATGTTTCGCCGATTCCACCTTCCGAAGATATGAAGGAAAAATGAAAAAGATAAATTTATCAATAAATGTAGCGCGCGGGGGGGGAACTAGGCCATAATCTAGACACGTTTTATGTTCTGTTTTTGTTTGTTATCTTTTGTGTAAACAGTGTGCGGTGCGATTGTGCTGTTGTGGGTGCTGAGTCACCATAACCGCTTCGCGCCATTGTCTCTTCCCCGTTAGAGCGATTAAATGATACCACCAGAAATTGACCCCGCTTTTGACATTTATGCAAATGAATTTGTTGTCTTGCATAAGAATTTTGACGCCCTCCAAGAAATGATGGCGGTAGGGGTGATGTTGCCCACTGCGCAACGCTTGGTGCTGCAAGTGCTTGATGGTAAACGTAATTTGAAAATGGTTGTACGCGAGCTTGAGCGTTCTCTAGGCGCACAAACACAGGAGACGATTCGGAGCCTGTTGCGGATGGGTCTGATTCAACCTATGCCAGTGGCAACCACCGACGATGCAGAAATGGCGCGCATTGAAGCGAAGCTAAGCGCCACAGGCCGGATGCGCGTGATCGCAGCCGTTAGCGACCCAGCACTACTTCAAGATCAGCCTCAGCGTGGCGCTGATCCAGACGGTATGTTGCGCGACGGCAGCTTAAAATCGCTCACTGCGACAGCGCCACAGCTCGACGGTGAACCAGCGCAGAGCAATGAAGTACCATCGGCTGCAAATATTAGCCGGTTGTTGGAGGGCTATCATATAGAACCCCAAAATTTAGAAGCACTTAAATTTGTGCTGCTCGACGACCTGCGGCAGTTATTGGGCGCCGATGTAGAGCTGGTGCGGGTAAAAATTATGATGGCGACGCGCACTGAAGAATTGCTCAAGGGGGTGGTACTTTGTGCTCGCGTGCTTGATATTGCGGTGTCAAAGGATGCTGCTGAAAAATTTTGCCGCGCCTTACTGAAGCGTCTACGTGAATATAGTTTTCCTAATTATCCGGGAATATAAAAGCCGTCGTTAAGTGCTGTTTTGAACGCTAGTTCAATGCCCCACTAGAAAACGCATAGCTGGCGCATGTTAAAATGTGGTTTTAGCTTTTTATCGGTGCGCGTATGTCGGGAAGTTCATTAGGTCGGCTGTTTGTGGTGTCAAATTTTGGTGAATCGCACGGGCCGGCAATTGGCTGCGTGGTTGATGGTTGCCCCCCTGGCTTAGCGCTGTGTGCGGACGATATTCAAATTGAACTAGACCGCCGTAAACCGGGCACCTCCCGCCATGTTACCCAGCGGCGGGAGTCTGATACGGTCGAAATTTTATCTGGTGTGTTTGAGGGCTTTACCACTGGCACGCCGATTGCCTTGCTGATCCGCAACGAAGATCAGCGCAGCAAAGATTATTCTAATATCGCCCAAAGTTTTCGCCCCGGCCATGCCGATTACACCTATATCCAAAAATATGGGCGGCGCGACCATCGCGGCGGCGGTCGTTCATCTGCCAGACTCACGGCGCCCACCGTTGCCGCAGGCGCTATCGCAAAGAAATGGTTAGCCGAACGCTTTGGTGTGCAAATTCGCGCCCACTTGTCCGAACTTGGCGTAAATAAAATCCCGTTTGTTTCTTGGGACGCGGTAAACGACAATCCCTTTTTTGCCGCAAACGCTGAAATTGTGCCGGCACTTGAAACGTTTATGGATAAGCTCCGTAAATCGGGCGAGAGCTGCGGCGCGCGCATTAATGTGGTGGCAGAAAACGTGCCCCCGGGTTGGGGCGAGCCGCTGTATGACCGCTTGGACGCTGACATTGCCCACGCGATGATGGGATTAAATGCGGTGAAGGGGGTGGAAATTGGCGCAGGTTTTGCTAGCGTGGGCCAGCTAGGTACGGAACATTCCGATGAGATGCGGCCTGCCGGATTTTTATCGAACAATGCTGGCGGTATTTTAGGCGGTATTTCTACCGGGCAAGATGTCTGTGTGTCTATCGCCATCAAGCCGACGTCGAGCATTCGGCTTGATCGACAAACCGTGACGGTGGCAGGCGATCCGACGGTGATTAATACCCACGGCCGTCACGATCCATGCGTTGGCATTCGCGCCGCGCCAATTGCAGAAGCGCTACTGGCGCTAGTGTTAATTGACCATGCGCTTTTGCAGCGCGCCCAGAACGGTGATGTGGTTGTGACCACCCCAAAGATTCCACGGACCGCGAGTATTGGGACGGGAGCGGCCGGTCCACTGGTTGATAATCCGGATCCTAACGAGGCATAAATCTATTGTTTTTCTGGCTGTAGATGCCCTATTTTAGGGTGTCTTCGGGATAGTTTCTGACGCTTGTATCGGCCGGCGCGATACGGCTTTAGATTTGACATTACATGTACTTGTAAATTTTTGCACAGCCCAACCCAATAGCATATCCCTTGAAACTCTCTGCCGCTACCCGTTACGCTAGCTTTTACGCCGCCTACTTCGCGTGTTTGGGTACAACATCCATCTACATCACACTTTATCTGCAAGCGATTGGCTTTTCCGGCGCACAAATTGCTTCCTTGCTGTCGTTGCAGTTGCTGTTGCGAATTGTCATCCCTAACTTTTGGGGGCATTTAGCCGATAAAACCGGTGGGAGGCTTCGCTTAATTCGGTTGTCAATGTTGGCATCGTTTACCGGTGTCATCGGCTTGTTTTTTACAACTGCCGTGCTCCCGGTGACGCTGCTATTTTTGTTCATTAACGCCATGTGGGCTGCAGTGGTGCCGCTGTTTGAGGCTATTGTGATGCAGCAAGTGCGCGGCGATACTGGTCGCTACGCGCTCATTCGCTTATGGGGTAGTGTTGGGTTTATTGTTGCTGTGTCGCTCACCGGGCCATTGCTCGACAGCGCATCGGTAACGGCATTGATACCCGTAGTGGCCGGATTTTTGGCAGTGGCAATTGGCGTTGCGTGGCTTGTTACTGAAGGGCATCATACACCGCAAAATGTGCCTGAAGACACCCGTATTACCGGCGTTTCCAAGGCACTATTAAGCGCAGAACCAACACCTGCTTTATGGCAAACAGTAAAAAATCCAGCGATTATTGCGCTGCTAGTTTCATGCACTTTAATGATGGCGTCACAAGGCGCTAATAATGTTTTTTATTCAATCCACATGGTTAGTCACGGCTATAGCAAAACAACGGTTGGGCTTTTATGGTCGCTTGGGGTGTTTGCTGAAGTCGTGATATTTTGGAAATTTGCCCAGATTAAATCCCATTTCAGTATGCGCAATTTGTATCGGGCAAGCTTTGCTGTCACGGTTTTGCGTTTTTTGATTGTCGCGTGGTATCCCGATGTATTGAGCCTGCAAATTTTTGCGCAAACCCTACATGCTTTCACCTTCGGTACGTGGCACGCCGCCGCCATCGCCATGCTCCACAAAGCCTTCCCTGAATCACTCGCCACGCGCGGCCAAGCGCTCTACAGCAGCTTAGCCTATGGTGCAGGCGGCGCAGCAGGCAATGCGCTCGCGGGCGTATTGTGGGAACCAATTGGCGCGGGTTGGACCTTTACGGTGATGTCAGTGTTGGCCTTGATTGGCGGTTTAATTGCTTATAAGGCATGGCCTGAAGATGTGTAGCAATCCGTTGGACTATGTTTAAGCTACATTGAAAAAAGGTCATCTATGCTCGATACCAACGCCCGAAAATACATCCAGCCCCTGCTCGATATGATTGCGCATAGCTGCCAACGTGTCGGTATCAGTGCCAACGCGCTCACCGTCATCGGCATGCTGGTGGGTTTAGCAGCAGCGGGATTGGTAGGGCTAGGCTATTTTTTGGCTGGATTTATTGTGCTGTGGCTGTCGGGCTTAATCGACGCAGCCGACGGCACCTTAGCGCGGCTTACCAAGCCTAGTCCGATTGGAGCGGTGTTAGATATAACCTTTGATCGCGTGGTAGAAATCGCAATGATCTGCGCCTTGGCGCTCCATGCGCCCGACGCACAATTTGCCTTACTGGTGCTTGCCGGCAGCATTGCGATCGCGATGTCGCTATTCTTATCCATTGCCGCAGCAGTCGCCAATACGTCAATGAAATCATTTCACTACGCGCCCGGTTTAGGTGAACGGACTGAAGCGTTTATTTGCTTTTCGCTGATGATTTTGGATCAGCAAAGGCTAGTTTTGTGGACATGGGTTTTTGTCGGCGTGATTGGATTCACGATGCTGCAACGCGCGCTACATGTTCGTAAGATGCTTGCAGAGGCTTGATTATAGGGCGTTTACAAGGTTATATTGCCTAAAAATGCCGCAGTTCTCCACCTTGTAAACGGCATCCGCATAGCGCCATACCTCTGGCTGGGGCGAGCATAGCACCAGCGTTACACGCGTCTCGCGCAACTTCGCTAACAGCGTCGTTTCGCCTGCCACATCAAGGCTAGAGGGCACCTCATCAAGCAGGCAAAGCAACTATATCAACGTTTGTCATCACAACATCATCAAAAATGAGTTTCCCTCGATATTTAGGCTTCCATTAGGTGGATTTTATGAAGCCAATTTTCTGATTTTGTGAATTCCTCCAGCGATCAATATATCGAATTGGCGACGAGTAGTTCAGTGTTGAATGCTGGAGAGTTCGGTTACAAAAAAGGCTTCTATGTATTCGCAGCTGGCTGTCTTCATTTTACTCAAAGGGTATTAAGCAAAAAATGTTCAAACCAAACATCACGTGTGGGTTAGTTATTGGCAAGTTAAATTTCTTGAAGCAGCCCTCAAACAAGGGATCCTTACGGAATTCAATTAGGTTTTAAACGTAAAAAACCGCCAAACGCAATCTGCCAATGGCGGTTTTTCGTTTACCGCATCACAGTCGATGCGGCTACCGTACTAGTGAATCACGGTATTTTTTTAGCTTTTTTTCAAGCAAGTTTTCATAAAAGTCTTACGCGCTGCACCTTTTAAAGCTTGGCTTTTAGCGTCAACGTTACAAGATTTTAACTTCGCTCGTTGTGCCAATTGCTTTTCCGACGGCGCTTTTTTGGGCGCGTCAGCAGCAAATACGCCGCCAGAAAATGCAATGCTAACCGACAAAACTGCGGCTGAAATTAGTACTTTAGTTGCGTTCATGGTGTTCTCCCTTTTGGTTTTAAGTTTTAGTGAATATTCCAACAAAGTTACAATTTTTTCTGGGATATTCACCAATACTAACGCCACTAATCCAAATAGGTTGACGCCATGCTGCGCGAATTACTTCGTCAAGCCTGCCGATGCCATCGCGGCTTGCACGCCAGCACGTCCGGCTACTCGCGCTTGGAACGCAATCAAAACCGGATACGCTGCTAAATCAACACCCACCCACTGGCACCAGTTAAGTACGGTAAACAAGTAACCGTCTGCCACGCTGAAGGTGCCCAATAAATAGTCTTTACCCTCTAGTTTTGTGGACAACCAAGCTAGTTTTTTATGGCTGGCAGCAATAGTCTGTTCTTTAGTTTCGGCGTTCATGGCCGGGTTGAACATGCCGCCGATGGTTTTGTGTAATTCGGAATTGATGTAGGTTAGCCATTCTTGTAGGCGCGTGCGCTCGAGTGTGCCGTTGGCGGGGGCGATACCAGCTGCAGGCTTCAAATCGGCAATGTATTGCATAATCGCCACACCTTCACTTAAACCTTGGCCGTTGTCCATCGTTAAAAAGGGCACGTAGCCTTTGTCGTTGATGGTGGAAAATTGGGTGCCGTCTTCGGTTAAGCCTGCTTTTAGATCAACCTTGGTTTTGTCGTAAGCTTGACCAGATTCGTGTAGGGCAATCATGCAGGCGAGTGAGCAGGAGGCTCCAGCGTAATAAAGTTTCATTTTGAATTTTCTTTGTAAAAATTAGAGATGATGACCATTGGTAACTTGGGGTGCAACTGTACAAAACAAGTCTAGGCGCTTCCTAGGAGCCAGCTATAATTAGCGTTCACTAATATTTTATTTAAATTCATGCACAAGCGCGACTGGATTGCCCAAGCCATTCAAAAAATCGAAGCGGATTTTAATCGCTCCGCCGACACGCATTTAATTGCGCACCACTTGCCAGCGTATCCAAGTGTGCATTTGTATTTGAAGGATGAATCCACTCACCCCACCGGTAGCTTAAAGCACCGTTTAGCCCGTTCACTATTTTTATATGCCTTGTGTAACGGCTGGTTAAAGCCACAAAGCCCCGTAATTGAAGCGTCTTCAGGGTCTACCGCAGTTTCAGAAGCCTATTTCGCTAGGCTTATTGGCGTGCCGTTTATTGCGGTGATGCCGGCCTCTACGTCACCAGAGAAACTAGCGGCAATCCGATTTTACGGCGGTGATTGTTTTTTAGTCGATGACCCATTACAAGTTTCAGCCGAATCGCAACGCTTGGCCGATGAAACGGGCGGCCATTTTATGGATCAATTTACTTACGCCGAACGGGCCACCGATTGGCGTAGCAATAACAATATTGCGGAATCATTGTTTCGCCAAATGGCACTAGAGCCGCATCCCAATCCCGCATGGGTAATTTGCAATTGCGGCACTGGGGGTACGGCGGCCACCATCGGCCGCTACATTCGCTACCGCGGCCTGAACACCCGTGTGTGCGCCACAGACCCTGAAAATTCAGTGTTCTTCGATGCTTTTAAGTCCGGTGACGTCAATTTAAAAATTGGCGCCTCATCCCGTATCGAAGGCATAGGTCGCCCCCGGGTTGAAAAAAGCTTCGTCCCTGGGGTAATCGATGCCATGCTTAAGGTGCCCGATGCCGCTAGCGTGGCAGCCGTACATTACCTAGCCAAAACACTCGGCCGCCGCTGCGGCGGCAGCACCGGCACCAATTTTATCGGCGCGCTAACCCTAGCCCGCCAAATGCACGAGAAGGGTGAGGCAGGATCGATCGTCATGATTCTATGCGACGGCGGCGATCGGTATCAAGGCACCTATTACAACGAAAGTTGGTGCGCAAGCCACGGGTTTGATGTGGCGGCAGGGTTGGAGCAAGCGGCTGCCTGTGCGGAACTGGGAGCGGCCTTGGGGTGGGATGTAATGCTTGGAGAAGGCCGTTTGGGATAGCGTAATTTTTACGAGCGGTCGCAGCTAAAATAGCCTGAAAACGCCCGTATTTAGGGCATCTACAGCCTATGCTTTGAGCTTTAAATCCCCACACGCCTTCTGAATTCGGGTACAAGCTTCTTCTAACAGCGTCGTTGAGGCTGCATACGAAATTCTAAAATGTGGTGCTAGTCCAAACGCGGAGCCATGGACAATCGCCACACCTTGTGATTCCAATAAATACGTGGCTACATCGGCATCAGATGCAATCACGTTGCCGCTTGGCGTGGTGGCGCCGATTAGCGCCGCGCAGCTTGGGTACACATAGAACGCGCCTTCCGGCGTGTGGCAGTTAAGCCCTTGGGCTTGGTTGAGCATGGCAACAACTAAGTTACGGCGCTTTTTGAATTCGGCATTGTTCACGGCGATGAAGTCTTGCGGACCGTTTAGCGCTTCAACTGCTGCTGCTTGGCTGATGGATGATGGGTTGGAAGTTGATTGGCCTTGCAGCTCGCCCATCGCTTTAATGAGCGCCTCTGGCCCAGCTGCATAGCCGATGCGCCAGCCAGTCATGCAATACGCTTTGCTGACGCCGTTCATCGTTAGTGTGCGGTCATACAAG
>JANNXI010000058.1:0-24127 GCA_031409495.1 Betaproteobacteria bacterium | reverse complement strand
ATATGCCGATGAGCCCATTGCTAAAAGCAGCCTTCCAGCTACAAGCCATACCAGAATAATTTTGCGGTTTTAGTCATTGCATTACGCTGAGCGAGAGACCCAAAAGGCTTCTCGCTCATATTGTTTAGAACAATAATATTGAGAGCGTTCCCGCGAACGTAGCCGCTTATAAAGCGGTGCTGCAATTTGAGAAATTGCCGATTATTCCTAGGCGTCACCAAACACATTTACAAACGGGAGAACGTATATGGATTTAAATTGGAAAGTATTCTGGGATACACCGCCGTCCGGCGGTGGCGTATATCTTGATTGGATTATTTCGGGACTGTTTTGGACCATTTCCGTCTCGCTTTGTGCATGGTTTATCGCCTTCACGTTGGGTTCGGTTATCGGTGTAATCCGTACCACACCATTAAAAATACCGCGCTTTCTCGCTACCTGTTACGTTGAGTTATTTCGCAACGTTCCATTGCTCGTACAAATGTTTTTATGGTATTTCGTGATGCCAGAGCTGATACCGAAAGGTGCAAGCGAGTGGATTAAATCTGACTATTCCAATTTAGTCACCCTGCCCTTCGCAGCGCAATTTGGCCTGTGGGAATTTACCGCTGCCGTGTTGTGTTTAGGGCTATACACCGCGTCACGCGTTGCTGAGCAAGTGCGGGCAGGTATTGAGTCGCTGCCCAAAGGGCAAACTAACGCCGGCTTAGCGATGGGTTTTACCCTACCGCAAGTTTATCGTTATGTGGTTTTACCGATGGCTTATCGCCTCGTTATTCCACCTATGACATCCGAATTTTTGTCTATATTTAAAAACTCCTCCGCCGCACTCACCATCGGCATCATGGAACTCACCGCGCAAAGCCGGCAAATTTCCGAGTACACCTTCCGCACTTTTGAGGCGCTGGCTGCGGCTACCGTCCTCTATATCATCGTTACGCTGATCGTTATTTTTGCCATGCGCCTCCTCGAAACTAAAGTGGCAGTGCCGGGCTACGTTTCCCAGGGAGGTCACTAATATGGGTGATTTAGATTTTGCCATTATTGGCCGCAATTTACCGTTTTTGATGGAGGGCTTATGGTTCTCTGTCAAGCTTTTTGCCATTGCGTTGGCGGGCGGTATTTTCTTTGGCACCTTGCTTGCCATGGCGCGACTATCGAGCTTTAAGCCATTTTCATTTATGTCGGCAACGTTCGTTAACTTGATCCGCTCCGTACCTTTTATTTTGGCGATTTTTTGGTTCTATTTTTTAACACCACAAGTCGTAAAAATGATCACTGGACAACAGGGCGAAGCCATTGGCCCTTGGACGTCGGCTGTCATCGCTTTTATCGTCGTAGAATCGGCTTATTATTCAGAAATTATCCGCGCGGGTATTCAGTCTGTATCCCGTGGCCAGCCGGCTGCAGCCTACGCGCTGGGAATGAATTATTGGCAGTCGATGGCGTTTGTAGTGCTACCGCAAGCATTCCGCAATATGGTACCCATCATGCTCACCCAAGCCATTATTTTGTTTCAGGACACCTCACTCGTTTATGTAGTTGGCCTGAAAGACTTTTTGGGCTCAGCCGCAAAAGCGGGGCAGCTAGCTGGAAGGTTGGTCGAAATGTACATTTTTGTGGCGGTGGTGTTCTTCATCATTTGCTTTACGGCGTCAAAACTCGTTAAGTATATTCAGGTCAGAACCACACCCGGCGGGCGCTAATTGCTGCCCCTACGTCCAAGCACCCATTAAAAATTAACGGCATCCCTAAGAGAATGGATAACAACATGGCAATGATTGATATTAAAGACGTCAGCAAATGGTACGGCACCAAACAAGTTTTAATTGATTGCACGACTGAAGTAAAAAAAGGCGAAGTCGTGGTCATTTGCGGGCCTTCGGGCTCTGGCAAATCCACACTCATTAAAACCGTAAACGGCTTAGAGCCATTCCAAAAAGGAGCGATTACGGTTGATGGTATTGAAGTGGGCGGAAAAAACGCCGACCTTTCAAAGTTGCGCTCGCGCGTGGGCATGGTGTTCCAGAATTTTGAGCTCTTTCCCCACATGAGTGTGACCAAAAACCTCGTCATTGCGCAAATGAAAGTACTTGGCCGCAGTAGCGACGAAGCCCATGATAAGGGCTTAAAATTCCTCAATCGCGTTGGCTTGTCAGAACACAAAGACAAGTTTCCGGCACAACTTTCAGGTGGACAACAACAGCGCGTCGCCATCGCCCGTGCATTGTGTATGGACCCTATTTGCATGTTGTTTGATGAACCAACGTCCGCACTTGACCCAGAAATGATTAACGAAGTACTCGACGTAATGGTCGAACTTGCGCAAGAGGGCATGACGATGATGTGCGTTACCCACGAAATGGGCTTTGCTAAAAAAGTTGCCACCCGCGTCATTTTTATGGAAAAAGGCGGCTCGATTTTAGAGGATTGCACCAAGGATGAATTCTTTGGTTCACCCCGTAAGCAACGCACGCAAGATTTCCTATCGAAAATTTTGCATAATTAAAATTTGCCCCTGCATTTACGTTTGGTCACAACATGGAGCCTTTTAGGCTCCATGTTGCTTTATAGTAAGTGATCGTTGCAATTAGTGATTGACCAATGCAACTTCTGGCGCTTTCCTTGCGCAAACCTTAGTCTCAAGTTACTCCCAAAAGACCCATGAATACAAAACTCACTATTGCCTCAATCGTCGCTGTCATCTTTGCATTAGGTTTTGCGGGCTATAAGTTACTCGCGCCGCCGCCCGAAACCATGACGCCTGCTGAAATTGCCACGCTCAGCAAGCGCATCGGCGCAGAAGCTCGCACACCGTCCAGCGCAGCGGTGGGAGATGTGGTGACGGCGCCCGCCCCGGTGCAAGGCGCCACGGGCAAGACCGCGCGCGCGGTGGCTGTTCCGAACAGCGGCAAACGCCAATTGCAAATTGAATTTGAACGCGGCGACAAATTTAAAGATATCTATGACCGCTACGCCGCCAATCCTGATGGTGCTGACCCAGAATTAAAATACTACGCCGCTGCGTCATTAGAACGTTGTTTGTTCCGCACGAAACAAAAGCCTGACCCAGAAAAAGAACGCGAGCGTTTCACCACCCGCCTTAAAGACAACGACCCGAACAATCAGGTACGCACAGATGCGTTCAACGCCCTACAAAAACAATGCGAAGGCTTTTATGGTCTTAATTTAAGCGGCGCTGATGTGACCCGCATCTTTAAAGAAAGTGCTGCCGCGGGTAATCCAGCAGCCAAATTAGCGGTAATGGCAGACGCTTATCGTGACCAAACTCGGGCGGCTAAAACCATGGAAGAGCGCCGCTTATCGGAGGACCAGCTTGCCACCATGCGCGATGCTCTAGCCAGTAAAGATCCAGCCGCCCTGCAGCGTGCGGGCAATCTCCTCAGCTATGGCTCTACCCAGCTCCAAGATCGTAAAGTGGGTCAAGACGGCGCCACCTTCAATCCCCGTGAATGGGGTGCAGCGTGGCAGCTCGCCGCTTGCGATTTCGGCGGTGCTTGTGGTGCAGACAACGCTCGCATGTTGAGCGGTTGTGCGAGCCAAGGGTATTGCGGGTATCAAAATTTAGAATCTTATATGCAATTTAATGAGCTGCCCCCCAGCGTCTACGCCAACGCCCAACAAAACCGCGCAGACATCATCAATGCGATACAAAATGGTCGCTGGGAATGGTTGGGCATCGCAGCGGGTTCGGGGAGAACGGTGGTATTAACACCGCCGCCGATCGTGAAAACCGTAGTGACCGCGCCGCTCCCGACCAAGCCGAAGGGTTAATTAGCGCCTTTAACTGGCTGTAGATGCCCTATTTTAGGGCGTTTACAGGCAGTTTTAACTGCCAGTTTAAAGCGCTTACCCGTGTTGCGCCTGTTGCGCCTGCTGCCGCTTCGCATACGCACTCACCAACAAACTTAAAACCAGTGCGGCCAGCAGCGCGATGGCCATGCCTACAAATAAGCGGCCATATTGTTTTTGATCCATCATCATGCCAAACACAAATGGTGCTACGGCCAACCCAGCATCAAGACCAGAATACACCACACCATACACGCGCCCGGTAGCACCCTTGGGGGTAACGCTGCGGATAAGCATGTCGCGTGACGGGCCGGCAATGCCTGCTCCAAAACCAATAGCGGCAATGGCAACGGGTATGAGTGCGACCGGAACAATGCCGGACGCCACCACTAAAGCACAAAGGCTGGCGAAGCCCAGTGAGTAGGCAATTAGGGTTTCAGGACCGGCGCTGCCTTTTAAGTTTGAGACTAAAAAGCCGCCAGCAATCAAGCCCACTGCACCTGCCAACATATAGATCGTGACGGCACCCACCGCAATCCACTGCGGTGCGTTATACAGCGCCTGCACCGCTGGCCCGCCAAAACTTTGCATGGCGCCTAGAGCCATCGTGGTGACAAATAAAAACGCCATACAAATCCACACACTGGGTAAGCGCATAAAGGCAAAGCTAGGTTCAATGAGTGCTGAGCCTCCAGAGTCGCTTGCGTTGATGGTTGGCTTTAAAACCGGGGCAACCTCATCGTTCACCAAGTGGCGATTGATAAAAATCAGCGTAAGCGCCGCTAATGCAACGACTGCCGCGCCGTAAAAAGCCATACGCCAGCCAAAATTTGCGGCCAATCCCGCAAGCACCACCGGCGCTGCTGCCCATCCAATATTGCCGGTAATGCCGTGAACTGAATACGCGTAGCCGATGCGGGCAGCACTTACGCGGGCGTTGAGCACCGCGTAATCTACGGGGTGAAACACACTGTTTCCTAGCCCTGCCAGGCACGTAAAAAACAGCAACATGGCCGTGTTTTGGGCGTTTGCAAGACCGAGTGCGGCAACAAAAAAACAAGTCAAACCAAAAAATAATACCCGTCGTGCGCCAAATTTATCGACCACAAACCCCGCGAAAAATTGCCCGACGCCGGAAACAATAAAAAAGCCCGACATCAGCAAACCAAGCTGCGCGTTCGATAGCGAAAAGTCACGCCCTAGCCAGAAAAACAAGGGTGCAACGATAAGGTGGAAGAAATGACTCACCCCGTGCGCAAAACCGATTAGAGCCATCACTTTTGCATCCGCGTTAAAGCTGGCCGAATGCCGTGCGGGCGGCAGCGGTGGCGGGGGCGGCAATTCAGGCGTTGCTGCTGCGGGTTGACCAGTCACGTTGCCCATTCAAATAATCCGTTACAAAACAATGGGTTGATCCGATTGCTCATTCTCACCTACGCCGTCATTCACATCGCGCGGAAAATGCTGGCGCAGCAGATCATGTATTTGCGCGATGCCACCCACCGCACCAGCTTCGAATTCATTGCGGGTAAAATGCGCATCAATTTTGGTAACAATCGCCGCCCACGCTGCATGACCCACTAGACGATCTATACCACGATCGGCAATAATTTCTACTTTTCTGTCGGCCAGCAACACGTACAACAACACGCCGTTGTTATGTTCGGTATTCCATACCCCAAGCTTGGAAAATAGCTCTTTTGCGCGATGCCGTGCGGACACATCGTGCCATAGTGCGAAGGTAGAAAGTTCGGCTTCCAGCACAAACCGCACCTGACCGGAATGATCGCGTTCGCCCGCGCCTATTGCTGTTTCAATGCGCTTAAGTACCAGAGGATTAAAATGGTGGCGTACTGTCATTGGCGTCATGAGCACATGTTTGAAATACCGTTTGAGCCAAGACATTACCAATCTCCCGAGGCGCCACCGCCGTCAAAACTACCGCCGCCGCCACCAAAGCTATCGCCAGCACCACCACTGCCGCCACCGAAGCCGCCGCCAGTGCCCCAACCCCAGCCTGAAGACGCCCCGCCACGGCTGCCGCGCATGACACCAGCCGCACCAAAAATAAACGTGCCGACAAATACCGCCGCTCCAACAACGATGGCAATCACCGTGCCGAAGCCGAGCAGAGAAGCGCCAAAACCCACCAAGCCGGCCGTCGCAGCCGACCCAAAAAAGCGCCCCACAACTGCCCGTAAAATTCGAAAGATAAAAATAGCGGCAAACAGCGCGATAAAAAATAGCGATTGCGAATCCATCCCACCGCTTTTGCTGTTTTGACTACCTTTGGCTTTTGGTGGCGGCAAAGCTTCACCGTTCACCACACTCATAATCTGTGCGACGCCATCTTCAATACCGCCACCAAAATTACCGCTACGGAATTTAGGTGCGACCGTTTCAGCGATGATGCGCTTGCTCATCGCGTCAGTCAGCACTCCCTGCGTGCCCACGCCCGTGAGAATTTGCATTTTACGATCGTCTTTGGCGACGACAAACAACACGCCATCGTCCACGCCTTTTCGCCCCAGCTTCCAAGCTTCGGCAACGCGTAAACTAAAATCAAAAATGACTTCAGGTTGGGTAGTAGGCACAACTAAAACCGATATTTGCGCGCCCTTCGCCGTTTCAAAAGCTTGCAAACTCTGTTGCAAGCGGGCGACGGTTGCGGCATCGAGTAGATTGGCCTTATCGACTACGCGGCCGACAGGCGGTACCGGTATAAAGTCTGTGTTAGCCGGTGCCGCAACAACGGCACTGACGCAAAAAGAAAGTGCGAAAGTCGCTCCCAATAATAGCTGAAAAAGCCCGTATTTAGGGCGTCTCCAGCTTATTGGTATTTTTGGGTGCTTTAACCCGCTTGAAAACACAGTATTTACTTACTTGTTTGCGTCAGCGGGCGCTGCAGGCTTGGCACCAAAATCAACTTTAGGCGCAACTGAAATTGCCTTTTCGTTTTCAACCGTGAATGTTGGCTTTACGGCATAGCTAAACATCATGGCGGTGAGATTTGAAGGGAACTGGCGCGCCAATACGTTGTACGATTCCACGGCATCCATGAAGCGCTTGCGGGCAACAGTGATGCGGTTCTCAGTGCCCTCAAGTTGTGATTGTAGTTCACGGAAGTTAGCATCTGACTTTAGCTGCGGGTAGTTTTCCGACACCACCAATAAACGGCTCAACGCTGAACTTAAGTCACCTTGGGCTTTTTGAAAGTTTTTCAGCGCTTCTGGATTGTTTGCCAATTCCGGTGTCATTTGGATGGAGCCGACTTTTGACCGCGCGGCTGTTACCCCTAAAAATACGTCCTTTTCTTGGGCCGCATAGCCTTGAACAGTCGCCACCAAATTTGGGATTAAGTCAGAGCGACGCTGGTATTGGTTTAACACTTCGCCCCAGCCCTTTTTAACGGCCTCGTCTCTGGTTTGAAAGTCGTTATAGCCGCAACCGGACAGCGCTAAGGTCGCGCCTAAAATAAAAGTAGATACAATTTTACGCATGGTGATTTCCCAAATAAGAAATGAAAAAGCGAATGATACCGTAGTTTAATGCTGAAAAATCGACTTTGCTGCATGTACTTAAATCCATGAAGATGCCCTATTTTAGGGCTTCTTCAGGAATTTAAGAGAGCGCATTTATTTACGTGACTTCTTAACCCGCCCTACTGGCTTTTTGGGCGGATATGCACCTTTAGCTTGTGCTGCAGGCTTTTTACCCTTTTGCGTACCCTTTGATGGCAGCGCTTCTTGTACGGGCTTAGGTGCCCGCACCTTGGGCGAATTAGCACTCACCGCATAGGGGCTGGGGCGCAGCGAAAACGGGTTAATCGGCTCGGCATCGTCTTCTAAATCATCCATAAAGGCATCGCGCGCGCGCGATGCCGATTTAGGCGCGCCGGTCTCAAAGGCGTCGCGTTCAACATAACGGAAGCCCGAACCGTCATCTTTACGGAACTCAGCCTCGGCTTTTTCGCGCGCCTCTTGCTCCGCCCGCGCTTTGATATTCTTGGGATTATTCGGGTTTTTTCGATCATCCCGATAACTGCGAATATCGCGGGTTTGCGCATCGCGGCTCGACACCTTGCCCAAGTAACCGGTGATTTCTTCACGGTCATGATACAAATGTTTGAAGCGTAGCTGATAGCGGATATCCGCGTCTTGCATTTGCTCGTGAATCGCGTCGGCGCATTGTTGTAGAGCTTCTCCGCGCTTTTTCATCGGCATTTTTAGGTTAAATATTGCGTGCCGCGCGTCGCCCCGCACCAGCCATTGCGCCACCAAATTCGCAATGCGAATCGGTTGTTCCACCATATCGCACACTAGCCAATCCACTTCAAATTTTGGCCGGTAGCGAAAGCCGTCTTCGCGCAAATGGCGCACCATCGCGTTATCTACCAAATCACCTTTTAATGGCCCGTTGTCAATCGCTGTCACTTTTAGACCGCGATGAATCAAGTGCCACGTCCAGCCACCGGGTGCTGCACCTAAATCGACGGCGTTCATGTCAGCCGCCATCAGGCGTTCGGCGTCATCGCCTAAAAAAGTAAACACCGCTTCAGCGAGCTTTAACGTCGAGCGGCTGGGTGCATCGGCCGGCATGCGCAAGCGCGGCACGCCGTTATGCCAAACAGATGAGCGACTAGGTTGCGAAGCGCCAATTAACGCGCGATTCGCGTCAATTAAAAACACATGTAGCACCGGTTTGTTCACTGAATTGGGCCGGAAATCGAGCTGCGCTGCGTCCACTAGGGCTTGGGTAAAAATCGGATGAAAATTACGCGCAAAACCCGATTGCGCGCGGCCATCGTTCGTATCAGGATGCTCAATGCGCAGCTCTGAAAAGGATGAAAATCCGTTTGCGGCGCAAAATTCATTCACCGCTACGTGTAATACGCTCAAGCGGTCACGGGCAGGCAAGGCGATAGGCTCACCTGCGCAAGGCACGAGCTGGCGCGCAAACACACAGTCACTCACATGCGGAATCGCCGCTAATCCCGAGCCAGTTTTAACCAAGCTAGCCAAGACAAAACCAATACCAACGTCGGTGCTTGCGGGGGTTAAAGTGCTTTTCGATGCGCTTGAAGACGCCCTATTTTCGGGCTTCTTCAGGGCATTCTTGTCAGTGCTTTTACCGGCAACGGCAGCTTTTTCTGGCTTTTTTGCAACGGCTTCGGCGACAGCCTTGGGAAAGAACTGCTCGGCTAGGTCCGCATCTTTTGCGCAACCTAAAATCAGCAATTCAGCGTGGGCTTCGCGCTCAAAACCTGCGCGACAATAAACTAATAAACTATCAATTTTTAAATTCATCCCAGCACTGTAAAACAAAACACCCTGCTATTTCCATTTTTTAAGTAATTTCTCCCTCTATAATCGGCGGTTTAGTCGTCACTCACCCTTACCGCTGGCGACTCAATCTTGCCGTTCAGTCGTGATCGGCTGCAATTCATCACAATAGTGCTGTTTTTTTCGCGGCCATCCTTTACATTGGCATCGCTGTATTTTTCAAATTCTTTCACTATCAAGGGCTTTAATCATGACTCAAACCGCAAACAACCTTCCGTTCAAACGCACCCTTGCCGCTGCCGCTTTATTTTTTGCAGTATTCAATACCGCCCAAGCGGCCTCCACAGAGGCCGAGTTTGAGGTGCTATTTAAAGAAAAAAAATTCACCGAGGCGTACACCCTTGCGCAAAGTCGTATTAAGGCTGATCCCACCGACGGCATGGCCGTGTTAATGTTGAGCAATGTGGTGCTATCGGGCAGAATACCGGACGCTGAAAAAGCGCGCACCGTCGCCGTAAAACTCACCGAAGCCTGCATTGCCGCCAATGCAAAGTCATTTGAATGTACCCGCGCCGCTTCGCAACTATATGGCGTGATGGCCATGAGCGGCGGGATGATGGCAGGCATGAAATACGCACCTAAAATTAAAGAATTTATGCTTAAAGCCGTAGAGCTGGAGCCGAAAGACTTCAGCGCACGCCGCGACCTAAATCAGTTTTATCTGCAGGCACCGGGCATCGCCGGCGGCAGTGTTTCGAAGGCGAAAGCCAATGCCCAGTCCTATGCGCAACACAACACCGATTTATCTAAACTATTATTGGTTGACGTGCATCTCTATGAGAAAGAATACACGCAAGCCCAAAAATTGATTAGCGAAGTAAAGCCAACCGATGACAAAACGAAACGGCTATTAAACAACGCTAATTATGGACTTGGTATTACCTACCTCACTAGCGACAAAGTACCAGAATCACTCGCGCTTTTTCAAAAAATGACCGCTGCTCAACCTGATGCTGCCATGGCACATTTTGGGCTTGGTCGCGCACAATTAGCGTCAAAGCAGCTAGATGCTGCTATCGCGTCCTTAGAACGAACCTTGGTGCTCGATAGCGCGCAACCCGCGCACTATCGCTTAGGCATCGCCTACCAAGAAAAAGGTGATAAAGCCAAAGCCATTGAATCATTCGACAAATTTTTAACATACCAAAGTAAAGGTAAAGCCGCAGATGATGTAAACCAACGGCTTAAAACGCTCAAGGGTTGAGCTGCGCCGTGCGCCCAAACTGAAGAGGTAACAAGGTAAGAGAGTGCGTGGCATTGTTTTACAGATCGCGTAAAAATACGGTGGGTGACTTTTGACCGACTTAGGGTAAACTATTTATATGGCAAATACTCCTTCCAAGTCACCAAAAGTTCTCACCGAAGCCGATCTTGAAGGCTTTGTGGCCTCCACGAATCCCTGTTGGGTGCAAGATATTTACCGTTCACGCGTTACTTGGGCAAACGCCGCCGCCATTACCGCGCTAGACGCTGCATCAGCCGAGGAGCTATACGCCCGCGACATTAGCCCGCTTTCGGTTGCATCGCGGACCAGACTTTGGACCTATCTCACACGCGTGCGCGACGGCGCGGTAGTCGTTACTCAGTGGACGACCTTTACATCGGCTAAAAAAACAAACCCAATTACGCTCTTGGCTCGCGTGTCGGCGTTTCGTATGGAAGATGGGCGCATCACTTTATTTTTTGATTGCAAAATCATCAACGATATGACTTGCCCGGAATCATTACGCATGATTGAAGCGGCACGCCACTCATCGGCGTTTTTTGCGATGTTCGATTTAAACGGACGATTGCTGGAACAAAACGCCGCATCGGTGCGTGAATTTGGGGACAGGCAGCAGTTTAATGAGCAAAGCAACGCAGACGTCTTTCTGCAACTATTTTTAGACCGGGCTGAAGGCGACCGCATTCGTAAAAGCCTCATCGAGGCCGGTGAATCGCGGTCGCGCGTCCAGCTGCTAACGCAACTGGGTGCGCGTTGGCATGTATTTATGGGCAGAGTCATCCCCGACCCTGTGACGGGCCACAAGGTGTTGCACACCGAAGCGTTTGATATAACGGATCAAGTTGAAGCCGAAGCCACCGCGCAAGAATCACAACAATTGCTGCAACGGCTTGCCGATGAGTATCCAAGCCCAGTGGCCTACGTGACGTGCGACAAAGTTTATAAGTTCGTCAATCGCAGCTTCTGCAATTGGATTGATAAAAAGCCGCAAGAAGTACTGGGCCGTACTTTGGGCGAGATATCTGGTGCCCAGGCAGAAGCTATGAACGAAATACATTGGCCAACGGTGATGCGCGGCGGCCGCGCAAGTTATGAGCGCCACGCGGTTTATAACAACAAACCGGCGCGTTGGATTCAGGTAGATCTTGTGCCGTTTATCCAAAAGCCTGCGCCAACTATTGAGGCTATCGGCGCGCAAGGTGCAGCGCTTGAATCCGGATCTGGTAGCGTTGAGGGCGGGTTTATTTTCGCCTACGATATCCATAGCCTAAAGCTGGCGCAGCAGCATGTCCAAGACGTGGACAAAGAACTCAGAGAGCTGGCCGATAATATGCCAGTAGGGATTGTAAAACTAGACCGAGAAGACCGCTTTACCTTCGTTAACGCCGCTTTTGCCCACCCTTACGAAATGCGTCCCGAAGCGATGTTAGGAATTCATATCGACGATATTTGCGGTCGAAAAGACGCCAAAACGACGCGTGACGCCCGCCAACGGGCGCTGGCGGGCGAAACCTTATTGCTACGCATCCAGCCAAAACTTGACGGCAATCCAACCAAAAAATATTTAGACTTAACGGTAGCACCTTCAATGGACGGTGCAGGAACCATCAACGGCACGATTAGCATTTTTCAAGACGTCACGGCGCGCGTAGAAGCCAAAGCAGCGCTTGAAAATGAGCGCGGCAAACTCGCCTCACACTTGGATAACACCCCTCTCGGGGTAATTACGTTGGATAACAATTTGCGCATCGTGCAATGGATTGGCCGCGCCAAGACCATTTTTGCTTGGAGGGAAGAAGAAGCAATGGGTAAAACGCTGGAAGAACTGCGCATTTTTGATGACCAAGCACACAGTTTGTTTAGCGCGCGGATGCAGCTACTGCTCCACGGCGGCAACCGTTTTACCGCACAGTTTCGCAACACTAAACGCGATGGTGAAACGATTCATGCTGAATGGTATGGGTCGGTATTGCGCGACCGTGAAGGCGCAGTCGATTCTTATTTGATGCTGGTGCAAGACATTTCCGCAAAAATTGCCGCTGAAAGCCATTTGCAGTTTGTATCCAACCACGATTTGCTAACGGGTCTTGCTAACCGCGCCCAGTTTCAGCAGCGTTTAGCAGCCACCATCGCGCGCGCGCACCGCAACCATCAGCGTTTGGCCGTGGTGCTGCTCGATTTAGATCGCTTTAAATACGTGAACGATAGCTTAGGCCATCAAGCCGGTGATGCCTTGCTACAGCTAGTGGCGATAAGGCTAAAAAACAGTCTGCGTGAAACTGATTTTTTAGCGCGTGCGGGCGGCGATGAATTTATGCTGCTGCTCGAAGTGGGTGATGGCGCGGAGACCATTCAACAGCGCATCGATTTAATTGCGGCTGAATTTAAGCCGTCGTTTCGCTCCACAAACCAAGAAATTTTTGTCACCACGAGTATCGGCGTAGCCTTGTATCCCGGTGATGCGACCAATGATATTGATCTCATCAAAAACGCTGATTGGGCGCTATTTCGAGCCAAAGATTTCGGCCGCAATAGCGTGCAGTTTTACTCTCACACCGCTGCTAGTGACCGCCCTCAGCGGCTTTCCACCGAATCAGCAATGCGCCACGCCATTGAAAAAAATGAGTTTGAGCTGCATTACCAACCAAAGCTAAATGTAAACTCTCATCGTCTCACCGGCGCTGAAGCGCTCATTCGTTGGCGCCACCCCGAGCGTGGTTTAGTACCGCCCGATGCTTTCATTCCCTTTGCGGAAGAATCAGGCTTAATTGTAGAAATTGGCCACTGGGTCATCACTGAAACCTGCCGTCAACTCGCTAAATGGCGCGACGAAGGCTTTGAAGCGACACAAATTGCGCTCAACATTTCGGCAGTACAACTTAAACGTAACACGCTGGCCGATGAAATTTTAGCCGAACTTGCGCGATTTAATTTGCCGGGCAATGCACTGATGGTGGAGATAACCGAAACCAGCGTTGTGACTGATCCTGTTGTGGCACATGCCACACTTGCAACTCTGCGCAGCAATGGCGTGCACGCGGCTATTGATGATTTTGGCAAAGGGTTTTCAAGCCTGATCCAGCTAAAGCGCCTGCCCATTGATGCCTTAAAAATCGACGGCTCCTTTATCCGCGATTTAGTAACCGACCGTGATGACGCCGCAATTGTCCAAGCCATTATCGGCCTGGCGCACAACCTAAATTTGCACGTAGTAGCCGAATGTGTGGAAACAGAAGAACAGTTAAGCCTGCTCGCCCGAGCTGGCTGCGATGAAGCGCAAGGCTATCACATCGCTAGACCGATGCCAGCCGACGTTTTTGCGAAGTCATTCCTGAAGCTAAAAACCCCCGGAGCGTAATTTTGCAGCGTGCCTCATTTGAAATCCTACAGATAGGCTGTAAACACCCGTATTTAGGGCGTTTACAGCCATTTTATGGGGCAATTCTGAAACCAAAATCTCACGACGATGCGTTTGAAACCCGCATCCCGCGCCAACGCACCGCCCACGTCGCGTATAATCGCGGTTTTGCCGGAGCGTCCCTGTGAAAGTTATCAAAAAAGCGTATACGTTTGACGATGTACTATTAGTTCCCGCCTACTCTGCCGTTTTGCCTCGTGATGTGTCGCTGCGCGCCATGCTCACCGCCAATATCCAGTTACAAATCCCCTTAATTGCTTCGCCGATGGATACCGTTACGGAATCCCGTTTAGCCATCGCCTTGGCGCAAGAAGGCGGCATCGGCATTATCCATAAAAATTTAACGCCAAAAGCCCAAGCGGCACAGGTTTCAGCGGTAAAGCGCTTTGAATCAGGTGTGGTTAAAGACCCAATTACCGTGGCTTCGCACATGAGTGTGCGCGAGGTAATCGCGCTGACTAAAAAGCATAAAATTTCTGGCTTGCCGGTGCTAGATGGTAAAAAAGTAGTGGGCATCGTTACCAATCGCGATTTACGCTTTGAAACCGAGCTAGATCAGCCGATAAAAAGCATCATGACGCCGAAATCAAAGCTCATTACCGTTCGTGAAGGCGCGCCCCGCGAAGAAGCCTTAGCCCTCATGCATAAGCATCGCTTAGAACGTGTATTAGTGGTAAACAAAAACTTTGAGCTACGCGGCTTAATCACCGTGAAAGACGTGGTGAAAGCCACCGAGCACCCAAATGCTAATAAAGACGAATTGGGGCGTTTGCGCGTAGGCGCTGCCATCAGCATCGGCGAAGGCACCGAAGAGCGCGCCCATGCGTTGGTAGAAGCAGGCGTTGATGTGTTGATTGTGGATACCGCGCACGGTCACTCTAAAAACGTGCTGTCGCGCGTGAAGTGGGTGAAGAAAAATTTCCCGCATGTGGATGTAATCGGCGGCAATATTGTTTCGGCCGCTGCAGCTTTAGCGTTGGTAGATAACGGCGCTGACGCTGTAAAAGTAGGCATTGGTCCAGGCTCAATCTGCACCACGCGTATTGTGGCGGGCGTGGGCGTGCCACAGCTCACCGCCATCGCAGATGTTGCCGATGCGTTGGCAAAATTGAAAAAAACCGTGCCCTGCATTGCGGACGGCGGCATACGTTTTTCAGGTGATATTTCCAAAGCACTCGCGGCGGGAGCCTCAACGGTGATGCTAGGCGGCATGTTTGCAGGCACGGAAGAAGCGCCGGGCGAAACGGAGCTATTCCAAGGCCGCAGCTACAAAAGCTATCGCGGCATGGGCAGCGTTGGCGCGATGCAAAAAGGCTCAAGTGATCGTTATTTTCAAGACCCGCAAAACAATAGCGATAAATTTGTGCCCGAAGGTGTTGAAGGCCGAGTGCCTTACAAAGGCAGCGTGTTAGGTGTGATTCATCAGCTCACTGGTGGTTTGCGTTCCAGCATGGGTTATTTGGGTTGCTCGACAATTTCAGAAATGCACGAACGGGCGGAGTTCGTAGAAATTACCTCTGCCGGCATACGCGAAAGCCATGTGCATGACGTGCAAATTACCAAAGAAGCACCGAATTATCGGGTGGATTAAGGTGTATTTTACGTCGCACCAAAATATGATGGTCGTCGTGAACCTCAGTCTTAGCCGAGCTCCTGCGGCGTCATCGCGGTAGCCGAGGTCGGTGGTGAAAAATTGACAATATCGATATTCAACCACGACGCCGGCTGTCGCATAAAACAGCGAGAGCCGGGCTACAAAATCAGCGGCATGCCTTGAAGCCTTTGTGGAACGATGAAACAAACAAGTGTTATTTAAAATTACTGCGGTGTCGTAACCCGGCTCCCGCGGCGTCATCGCGGTAACCGGGGACGGTGGTAAAAATATCAACACCACCATTTCTCAACTACCGCCCCGGCTATACACTCAAGCAGTACCAAGCCGCAAAAGCCGCGGGAGCCGGGCTAAAAAACCCGAATAATGCCTTGGAGACGCCCTAAAATAGGGCATCTACAAGGCATTCTAGTTACCGAAAAATCACGCACGCAAGTTTAAAGAAAGTAAATTTTGTCTGATTCAGATGTAGCAAACACCGCAACCGTAGCAACGCCAAGCGCCAATACCCCGTCATCCAACGGCATGAAATTCGTGCTGTTTTGCGTGTTTATCGACATGCTCGCAATCGGCTTAGCCGTGCCGGTTTTGCCGCTATTGCTCAGCGATTATGTGTCTGGCAAAGACGAGCAAGCCATGTGGTACGGCATCATGGCAGCAGTTTTCGGGTTGATGCAGTTTTTTTTCATGCCGATTTTAGGCGCGTTGTCCGACAAAATTGGCCGCAAACCGGTGCTGATGATCTCTATGATCGGCATGTCGATTAATTTCTTGGCCACAGCTTGGGCGCCGACATTAGCCGCCTTGTTCATCGGCCGAGTCATCGGCGGGGCATGTAGCGCCAGCATGAGTGTGGCAAGCGCCTATGCGTCGGATGTTTCTACGGCTGAAAATCGCTCTAAAACATTTGGGCTAATTGGCGCAGCCTTCGGATTAGGTTTTATCTGCGGCCCGATGCTGGGTGGATTTTTAGGTGAAATTAGCAAAACACTCCCGTTTATTGTTGGCGGTGCAATTTGTGTTGCCAACGCAATATTTGGCTACATCTACTTAAAAGAATCATTGCCGCTAGATAAAAGATCACCCTTCTCGCTGAAACGCGCCAATCCATTCTCATCCCTCGCCCGCCTAGGCCAACGCAAGGACATTCGCGGCTTAATTATAGTCTACGCCCTGTGCGCTGGCGCGCAAATGCTGCAACACAGCACATGGGTGCTGTACACCAATTTCCGCTTCGGCTGGGGGCCAAAAGAAAACGGCATCGCCCTATTTTTTGTCGGTTTAACCGCAGCCGTCGTACAGGCAGGCTTATTGGCGATGTTGATTAAACGCCTAGGCGAAGTAAGGCTATCGCTGCTAGGCCTAGCATCTGGCGCTATCGTGGCTGTTGGCTACGGCTTGGCCACACAAGGCTGGATGATGTACGCGCTTATCGTGGCTAACATGCTCGCCTTTGCCGCTGGCCCCGCGCTGCAAGGTATTATTTCAAAAGGCACCGACCCAAAAGAGCAAGGGGCACTCATGGGCTCATTGCAATCGTTAAGCAGTGTGGCCACCATCATCATGCCGCTGGCGGGCACGGCATTATTAGCAAAAGTAAGCCACTATCCACCGACAGATTTCCGCGCAGGCGCAACGTTTTTCGTTTGCGGCTTGCTGCAGGCGGTAGCGGTTTATGTCGCTTGGAAATTCTTTAAATCACATCCTCAAAAAGCTGAAACCAACCATGCAACATAAAATTCTAATCCTCGATTTTGGTAGCCAAGTTACCCAGCTAATCGCCCGACGCGTCCGTGAATCGGGCGTCTACAGCGAATGCCATCCGTTTGATATGGATGCTGCCGCCATCAAAAGCTTCGCCCCCAGCGGCATTATTCTATCCGGCAGCCATGCCTCCGTAACGGAAGAAGATACCGCCCGCGCCCCGCAAATTGTATTTGAACTTGGCGTACCCGTACTAGGCATTTGTTACGGCATGCAAACCATGGCAGCGCAGCTAGGTGGCGCGGTTGAAAATGGCAAAGTACGCGAATTTGGCTACGCCCAAGTGCGCGCGCAAGGCCATAGCAAACTGTTCAACAACATACAAGACAGCACCAACACCGAAGGCCACGGCCTGCTTGATGTATGGATGTCGCACGGCGATAAAGTAACCACCCTGCCCCAAGGCTTTAAAATTATTGCCTCCAACGCCACCTGCCCCATCGCTGGCATGGCCGATGAAGAGCGACATTTTTACGCCGTGCAGTTTCACCCAGAAGTTACTCACACCAAACAAGGCAGCGCCATAATTAGCCGCTTTGTGCACGACATATGCGGCTGCGATGGCGCATGGAATATGCCCGCCTACGTCCCCCAATGCATCGCCAACATCAAAGCCCAAGTGGGCGACCAAGAAGTAATTTTAGGGCTATCCGGCGGCGTAGATTCAAGCGTGGCCGCCGCTTTAATTCATAGAGCCATTGGCGACCAACTCACCTGCGTATACGTTGATAACGGCCTAATGCGCCTAAACGAAACCGAACAAGTGCGCAAAATTTTCGCTGACAATTTGCACATGAAAGTAATACTCGTCGATGCCAGCCAAGAATTTATCGCAGCGTTAGCGGGTGTTGCCGACCCAGAACAAAAACGCAAAATAATCGGCAAACTTTTTGTAGATGTATTCCAACGCGAATCCGCAAAACTAGCCAACGCCAAATGGTTAGCGCAAGGCACCATTTACCCAGACGTAATCGAATCAGCCTCCGCCTCAGTTGGCAAAGGCGCCAAAAAAGCTACCACCATCAAGAGCCACCACAACGTTGGCGGCCTACCCGATACCCTCCACCTAAAGCTGCTAGAACCGCTACGCGAACTGTTTAAAGATGAAGTGCGCCTATTAGGACTAGAACTGGGTCTACCAAAAGAAATGGTCTACCGCCACCCCTTCCCAGGGCCTGGATTAGGCGTGCGAATATTGGGTGCCGTAACGTTGGAAGCCGCTAACTTACTACGCCGAGCCGACGCCATATTCATCGAAGAACTGCACAAGCATAAAGATGAAAACGGCATAAGCTGGTACAACAAAGTAGCCCAAGCCTTCGCCGTATACCTACCCGTAAAAAGCGTAGGCGTGATGGGCGATGGGCGCACCTACGAAAACGTAGTAGCACTGCGTGCCGTGCAAACAACAGACTTCATGACCGCGCACTGGGCAGAGTTGCCTTACAGTTTGCTCGGCACGGTATCGAATAGAATTATTAACGAAGTGCGTGGGTTTAATCGGGTGGTATACGATATTTCGGGAAAGCCACCGGCTACGATTGAGTGGGAGTGAGGGTAAATCCGCCATGCAAGCACGCAAAAAGTAACACTTTTCTGCACTAATTAAAGTTAGTCTAATGCTATTTTTGGACAAGCAACTTTGCTCAAATGTTTCAGTATTGCCCCATTCCGCAACTTTGTAAAAGACAGTTGATCAAGTGGGCAAGGCTTGCAATATTGCATTTTATGCTTATCGCTTGGTGCGAATGCCCTATTTACGGCCATTTCAAACGTTCCCACAACACTCCCGCTTGTGCATGCTGCTGAAACAGGCTGGGTGCACGCAAGTGGTCTTGTGTTGCAATGTAGCGTTTGATGATGGAAATACCCTGTAAGCACCCTATTTACTGGGTTCTAAAGAAATTTTAGTCGCAAGGGATCAGGTAATGTCGTGAGTAAACGACAGCATGCTTGGGCGTTTGGTGTACCTGGGCAGGTGCATTTAATCACCCTGACTTTTACTTCACTCTAACGGCTTTTGTAAGCACTCACGGTCGGATCGCAGGCGTTGATGCGCAAGCCTTCGTTAATCATTACTACTACTGGTAGCTCTGGTTTGATTCATAAACTGCGCGCCAAAAGAACTCGGTGCAATACTCGGATTTACGTCATGTTCCATTCCGTGTTGCACTGCGTGGCGCAACTCATACACCAAGCGCCGCAGGTCGGAAAAGTCATCGGTTGCAGTACCCATCAATGCGATTTGCAGCCAATTGCGTTCGGATAAATATGAACTTTCAAACCCCACAACAACGCCACTTTTTTGCAACTGTAGGCCGACGCTGGTCGCACTGTATTGCGCCGGCAATGCCAAGGTTAAAACCGCCGCGTGAGCATTTAGCGGGGTGATAATGTGCAATCCAAACGCTGTTGCTTCACGACTTATGGCAGCTCGCAGCCAACACATGGCAAGATTAATTTGCGAAAATCGTTCTGCGTTAATTGCCTGCACGCTAGCATCAAGGGCTGCCAATAAAGGCGACGACATGGTGTGTGGTGTGCCGGGCGTTTGCAAATAAGCTGCAAGGTTGAGTGACGTGGGTGCATGCGGGGTATCAAGCCAAACCCCGTTGGCAAACACCATGGCAAGGCCTGCAATGCCCGTCAACCCCTTGCCGCTTGATGCGCTGGCAAGTTCAACGCCGTGCAAATCAATTTCAACGACTCCTACCGTGCTCATGCAATCTAAGTACAAGGCAATATTTTGCTGGGCGCAATATTGCTTTAGGGCAGGCAAATCAATTAAAGCACCTGTAGATGTTTCGCAGTGTACACACCAAATCCATGCGTATTTTGCGCCATCGCAATGCTGTGCAACGTCGTCAAATTCTAAGGTTTCACCCCATGGTTTACGCAATACGTCCGCGCACAAACCAGCGCGGGCTGCGTGCGCACATAGCCGCTCGCCAAATTCACCGTTGGCCAAAATCAACCCACGCGATGTCGCACCAAAGCGCGCTGCAATTTGAAGCGCAATCATATCGTTGGCGGTAGTGCCGCTCCCACACAGCACGGCGACCTCTTTTGCACCCGTGACATCGCACAGCGCCTTTCGCGTGCGGGTTAACAAGGCTAAAAATTGCGCACTCCGATGTGACACCGGAGGTGCCGCGAAAGCCGCCCGCGCCGTTGCACTGATAGTCACAGGCCCAGTGCTAAAGTTTGCGCTATCGTCTTTGATATTGACCAAGTGCGGCACTGCATTTTTTAAGCCACTAAAATCCAACCACATGGGTTGAAAACGCGCCGCTTCAGTGCCGACTTCAGGCCCAAAAGCCACAAATCCTAAGTGCTTATAAAGCCTCATTTCACGCAGAGTAGCTGACACTATCGCTAAGTCATAACCTTTTTCAGTGGCCGCTGTAAACAGGGCGTGCGCCAAACCATAAAACACCACCGACCGGCGATGTTCTGGCACCACGTACAACAAACGTAGCTCGCAAATTGCGCGAGCCTGAGGCAAATATGAATCAAGGTTGACCAGCTTGCTATCCAACGAAAATGGTCGTTGCCCACGTAAGGTAACCATGCCAATGGTTTCGCCTTTGCATCTTGCAATCACGTAAGTATTTTGATCGTGAAATTTATCGATCAATTTGCGCTGGACATTGGGTGGATGCTGCGGTATTTCTTCTACAAACGCCCGATAGTTGAGATGATGAATATCGTCAAACTGATCCGCCGTGGCCAAGGCATACGAAACCGTTTTGGTACTTGAGTTCAGCATTTTTAATTTTCACCGCATATAGGAATACACCAGTATGCACTGCTTAACATGTAGACGGGACAGTGACGACAGTAGTATCAGTTTAAGCAATTTGATGCAACGTGGAGTATCGTGCAGTGATACTTAAACCCGTTTCAACACCCGTTTAACCTTACGTGGACGATGTCCATGCCTTCATTCGGCGTGGCGTGGCGTGGCAATACGGCGCTTGCTTTTCTTTCGAATGCAGTGAAGGACAAACACTGCCGCAGCAAACTTGAAGGTGTACACGGCAAGGTAGGTGCCGCTAACATTATCTTCCATCACTTCAAAGTGCAGGGGTCTTTTGTTATCACATTTCTAATTTCCAGAATCGATCTCTGCCTATAAAGCTACCTGTAAACTCCCTAAGTTAGGCTTCTACAGCGTATCACTCCGATCCAATTGCGTCTCATCTCTTGACCAGCGAAGCCACTAAATCTAGCTTCGTGCTCTTTCTAACCGCTCAGCATCAAGCCAAAGCCAGCACCAAATGCCCAGCTTCTGCTTTGGCTGGCCGCACTTTTATTTCGATGTCGTGGCCAAGTCGCATCAGGTAACTCAAGCAATCCATCAGTTTGCGCTCGGATAGGTTGGTGAAGTTGCCGCGCATCATATCGGATACTTTGGGTTGCGTGATGCCCATCTTTTTGGCGGCTTCTTGTTGAGTGAGCCCGCCGCTTTTCATGGCTTTTCTGATCTCTTTCACCAAGCCAGTTTTGATCTTGAGCCTTTCAGCATCGATGGGAATACCTGCATCAACAACTTATGGGTTTCACCTTAATCCAAAGATGAACAGCATAAAAATTGCGTACACGAAGATTGGCAGTACGGCCAACACAAATAGGGTTGTGCCGAAAACATTCCAGCCCTTTCCGCGTTTCAGCGCCCTCATGCCGACCCACCAGGCATACACCGCAAACACTAAGATGAATATCTCGAAGAGCATAATCTTTTGCTTCGGTTAAAACACACTTATTGATAGGCAGTACGCGCGCGGGTTTTTCGTGGTTACATTTCTACTTCTCAAAAAGCGATACCTCATCGTTTAGATACCTTTAGATGCCCTATATTAGGCTATCTTCAGATCGGCAAAGCAGATTTTTCGAGTAGCCTTGCGCCCAGTGTGCGCGCAATTCTTGCACCCCACGCCAAACCATCAATCTTCCGGCAGTGGCCGCGTATGTATCGTATCGGTTGCGTTCCAGTACCAGTAGAAAAACCCGTGGTTTGCTTGCAGCAAGGTTTTAGTCAGTACGCTGTTTTGCCGAATGTTTCCCCAGCATGCGCGGGCGGAATTGCGATTGTTGTGTAGATCGATACATTCGGCATTTGGCTGTGAGGGCTTTGGCGGAATATAAAGTGCACTTCCCTGTGGCACCCACAAATCGGCAAGACGCACTTTGCTGAGCTTAGGCCAATAACGCCCTACAGAGGTGACCAAGGGAAGCTCGCTATCAATGGACGCGAAGATGTGCGGGAAATCATGGTGCTCAAGATCGGTGCAAACTACGCTGAGTAGTTTGTTACCCGTTTTTTGATAAGGCGACCAATGCCCGGCAAAAACGCCGTACTCATATTCAATCTGCGACAGCTTTTGCACCGGGCTTTCAAGATGAACAGCCTGCCCCTTTTCAACCAGTGTGATACCAAAGGCGGCTGCCACATCGCGCGTCGCCCACATTGGGGCATAGGCCACTTCGTCGGCAACAAAACCCAACTGCGTCTCGATGCCATAAGGCGGGTTTTTCTTTACGCTTTTAATTTGCGACACGACGTATTCATTGCCAATGGCAACACGTGGATCGGTCGGGGCTGGTTTAATGAGCTTGGCTCCAGGCGGCAATTTTTTTACGTAGCGCGGGCGGCCGCCATCATTGTAAAAATAAGGCGTTTTGACAAGGTCGATAGTCTGGTCGACCTTTTCCTTGATGAATACCGGCGTCTCGAACTTCGTTTCTGCCATGATAATTCCCCTCTCAGTAATGTGAAATACGCGGTTTATCCTGTGATCACTTTGTGCGTAAGCTTATGCTTAAGGAACAACCCCCTCGCCAAGCCCATGTTATACCCATATGCAAATTAAGTTTTGATGTTAACCTTGCGCACGGATCTACACAAGCGCTAACGAAACGATTTTTGCCTATGACTGTAACTGCCACATCGCCTGATCAACCGCTGCAGCTTCTGCAATTGCTACCCGAAGTCGTGGTGCAAACAGATGCACTTTGGGTCATCAGCTACTTAAATCCTGCTTGGCAAAAACTCACTGGCCATGCGCTAAACGAGACACTAGGCCAGTCTTTGCTTGATTTCGTACATCCTGATGACAGAGGCACATTTAAGTCCGGCATGCCGGTGTTCCGTTTACGTTTTGCCAACGCCGACTATCGCTGGGTGCGTTTACAGTTACAGGCGGAATCAGATGCTGATGATCACGTGCTCAGTCGCCAGGGTATGTTGATTGAAATCACTGAAGTGACCGAACAAGTATTAGTCGAAATTCGCCAGCGTTTTTTGCGCCTACTTGAAACCATTGACGGCGTTGTGTGGGAAGCCGAACGCGGCGTGGGCAATACATTTTTAAGCCCGCAAGTCGAGCGCCTTTTCGGGTTTACCGTAGAAGAATGGCGCGCTGACGTAAATTTTTGGCGTGCGCATGTGCATCCAGATGACTATCCGGCTGCATTAGAAATAGACGAAGCCGCATATAACGCAACGCACAGTTACGCCTACGAAATGAGTTACCGGCTGTTTGCGAAGTCTGGCGAGATCGTTTGGGTGCGCGATTTGTGTCGTGTAATCGTCGAGCCAGAGCAACCCAATCGCATGATCGGCTTGATGATTGACGTAAGCCAACAAAAATGCACAGAGCTTGAGTTAGTGCAATCTGAGAACCGTTATATTCTCGCCGCTCGCGGATCCAATGACGGCATTTGGGATTGGAATTTACACACTGATGTTTTGCATGTGTCTCAGCGCTTCCATGAGATTGTTGGGCTGAGTGAGCATGAGAATTTGCATACGAACGGATGGCGTTTTCTCGAACAGCTTATTGACCCAGATGACCGCGAGCGTGTGCAAGCCGTTTATCGCAAACACCTATCGGGCAGTACGCCAAATTTTTCAGTTGATTTTCGTGCCCAACACACGAGCGGGCGTAAGG
>JANNXI010000057.1:0-5044 GCA_031409495.1 Betaproteobacteria bacterium | reverse complement strand
GCGGTGCTGACGCTTTTGGCACTGGCGGCGCTGCATTGACAGTAGCCGCGCCCACTGTACCTTTGCCAGCGCCTGCAGCCATCATCAAATGGCGTTGCAAGGCTGTTGGTGCAGTTGGCTTCGGTGTGGCTGGTACGTTGGAAGCAAAGTACGCACCGAGCGAGTGCCGTTAATTTCTTAAGCATCGCGCCTCAAGGCATTCAGGAAAACGCGCTTAGGCGCGTTTTTTTATAGCAGTACGACTCTGTTGCTAATCAATAGAACCACTCGGATCCTCATTGCGCAGGTACTACGGGTCTGCTGCCAGTTGTCCCGATGCTATGGCAAGTGCTGAGACTTATCAAATTAGGAGTTTTTTATGATGCGTAACATTCAAAAAGGCTTCACCCTCATCGAGCTGATGATCGTCGTCGCGATTATTGGCATTTTGGCTGCTGTGGCATTGCCTGCGTACCAAGACTACACGGTCAGGGCAAGGGTGTCTGAGGGGATGGGCTTTATTGCTGATGCTAAAGCGGTGGCGCTCGTTAATGCAACGTCAGGTGGGTCCGGGTACGCAGCGGGACACGGCAGTACATTGATCGGGCTTGGCATCGGCAACAGCTTGCTGACTGTAAACAGTAAAAATGTCGCCACGGTTGGTATTGACGGCGTTTCGGGCGTGATTACCATGCTGACTACTCTGGCTGCTGGTAACGGAAGCTTGATTGTTTCCCCTTTCACCGGAGGCACCGATGCCTTCGGAACTGGCGGGGCTGCAGTGCCCCCTGCAGTGGCAGGAGCGCCTCTGGTACCTCCGGCGGGGGCCATCAAGTGGCGATGTAAAGCTGTTGGTGCCATTGGCTTCGGCGCAGCAGGGTCTTTGGTAGCCAAGTACGCTCCCAGCGAATGCCGCTAACACTCATACTAACCGCCAAGCTGCGTTTGCTCGCGCTAGATGCTACAAATGCGAATTTCCATGGTCATATGTCGGCCAGTTCACGCACAATTTAGGTTTTTCTCCATCAGGTCACTAATCGCTTAGCGCTTGTGTTGTTTTCTATCTTACGGAAGGTTGAATTGCTGGTGTCTTTTCGAGCACGCTTAAGGGCAGCAGGTTCTGCTGCTGCCATCCATTTCCTGGGAAGCGTGTTGGTCGCTGCCATAGCGGCCCTACTGGTTTTTGGGCTTTGGTATCCCTTTCCGTACCGCGAACTGGCTGGCGGGCGAGAACTGTTTCTACTGGTGGTTTTGGTCGACATTGTCCTCGGACCGTTGCTGACCTTGGTGCTATTTGCGCCGTCAAAGCGGCCAAAAGAGTTGTGGCGTGATTTGACAATCGTTGTGGTGCTTCAGCTAGGCGCTCTTGGCTACGGCGTATGGACGGTATGGCAAGCGCGACCATTGTTTTTGGTCGCCGAGCTTGATCGCTTTAAGGTTATTTCTCGGCCCGCTCTGAACAGTGATGCAATTAAGGCGTTGCCTATTTTGTTGCAACCGCGCAGCTTTTCAGGGCCGCTTACCGTCGCGATTCGCGACCCCAAGGACTTAGACGAAAAAAATTCAGTTTTATTCGAGACTCTCCAGGGCGGGCGGGACTACGGTGAACGTCCAGACTTCTACATTCCTTATGAGGGCGAGAACGCGCTGAAGGCTTTAAAGCGCGCCCAACCCTTGACCGTATTCTTGCAAAAACGACCCGATCAAACTGCAGCCGCCCAAAAACTCGCGGCAGAGAAAAAAGCCGACATCACGCAATGGATGTATTTGCCCGTAATTGCCCGGCAAGACTGGGTGGCAGTGCTCGACAAGCAAGGGCAGATTCAAGGGTTTTTGAAGGGTGATGGGTTTTAGGCGCTCCGTCAATGCACTGCGCAGACTTGATACTTGCAACGCTTTTAAAGCGCTAGATATTTCATAGCAACTTGCGCCTATTTCTATTGGGCTACAGGCCTAAAAGACCTAAAAAATGCTTCTGGTGGGCCTATAAAGCCGCAAATCAAGCAACCTGTTGGTTTTTACGCGCGAGCCCCGTTTTAAATCGGCAACGCCAGATGTACGCGCAGCGCCAAATCCACCGCCAGCAGATCGGCTTTTGAAAGCGCGTCGATTTTGGAAGTAAGGCGTATTTTGTCGGCTGTCATGATTTGGTCGGCCATGGCTTTGCTGTCTTTGCCAGCGACTGATACACGTGCTTCGCCGGGGTAAAGGCGTTCGGTATTGCTGGTGAGCGGCACCACAATAACCCGGCTCAAGTTGCGATTGGCCGAGTTGTTGCTCACGATAATGCCGGGTCGGGTTTTCCGAATTTCGCTGCCTACGGCCGGGTCAAACTCTACCCACCAAACGTCACCGCGCAGCATTGGCGCTGTCGACAATCAAACCATTGATCCACTCAGACGCTTCTGCTTCGCGCTGGGTGTCATTACGCATTGCGCGGTAGCCGTCGTCCATCGACGCGTCCAGCACGTGTGGGCGCGCCAGCGATTCAAGAAACTGACTCACCTTGCCGCGGCCAACAACGCGCATCAGCCCGTCGTAAACGGTTTCATCCAGGGTGATGGTCATACGCTTTTGCATAGTTGCCTTTAATTTATATGCATCGTGCATTGTGCATGAAATGGGCTTGTTTGGCGTAAACCGGGCCGATTGGGGTCGAATTCTTAAATACAGTCCAATCGTCCCTGAATCTGCTGTGTCGCTCAAGTTTTTAAAACAGAAACTGTTTGTAGCTCGCCGCTTACGGGCAAGCGGTAAAAATTTGTCTGAATGATTCAATCTTTTAAATAATCTGCGACATAAATGTTATTTGAAACTGGCAAATCAAAGCGTTTCGGAAATATAAAAGTCATAGCCGGACGAAAGTTGACGCAACTGGCTGCTGCGGTAACGTTTGATTTTTTGAGGTCGCCGCCGGGAAATCACCTTGAGCAACGCAGGCATGACCGCGAAGGGCAACACAGCATTCGCATCAACGAACAATGGCGTTTGTGTTTTGTATGGAGCGCAGACGGCTCAGGCGATATTGAAATTTTCGACCATCACTAAATTTTCACTTTGGAGTGCACCATGATTAAAAACGGAATGCGGCCAGTTCACCCCGGTGAAGTGTTGCGCGAAGACTATTTGAAGCCGCTCAAGCTGAGCGCCAATGCGCTCTCGAAGGCGCTGCACGTACCGGCGGGGCGCGTAAACGATATCGTGCTGGAGCGACGCGGCGTGACGCCCGATACAGCGCTACGGCTGGCACGTTATTTCGGTGGCGACGCGCAATCTTGGCTCAATTTGCAGCAAATGTTCGACCTGAAAACCACCGAGCTCGCAAAAGCCAAGCAAATTGAAGCTGAAATTGAGCCTTTGGCGCTGGCCGCCTGAGGAGACTTATTGAAGTCGCGCCCGCGAAGACTAGGTTGCCTTGCTCGACAAGCAGTGGCCGATTCAGTACTCTCTCAGTTTGAATGCTGTCATTTCCTGTTTTACCCGCCAGAAGTGGGCATGTCGATTAGAGCCCGAGCATCTCGGCTCTAATAAAGTAGTACTTGTTTTTTGTTTATTTGTATTTACAATTAATGCATGAAAATTCAGTACGACTACAGTAAACGTGCTGCCACACTATTAAATCGTGGACTGGACTTTGCTAAAGCCAATGAAGTCTTCAGCCAAGAGTGGCTGGTAAAAAAAGATGAGCGCTTTGAATACGACGAACAGCGTTTTATCAGCTACGGAATGCTGGACGGTCGGTGGGTTGTATTGGTCTGGACTCCGCGCGGTACGGCTCGCCGCGTTATTTCTATGAGGTATGCACATGAACGCGAAATCAACAACGCCTAACCCCAACTGGGTAGACCCAGACGATGCGCCAGAATTGAACAAAGCCTGGTTTAAAGCCGCTACGCCGATGATTGGACAAAAGCAGGTCACGCGCCAAGAGTGGGTAGCGAGCGTGGAGGCGAAAAAACGTGGCCGACCCACAGGGTCCGTCAAGCCTGATGCAAAGCAAGTAGCCACCTTGCGTTTTGATCCCGATGTCCTGGCAGCCCTGCGAGCCACGGGTGATGGTTGGCAAACCCGCGTCAACGATACGTTACGGGCGTCGCTGCAAATGGCTGGGCGGCTTGGTTGATTTGTCAGTTGCCGAGGTAGCTGTTTAAACGGTATTCGCCACGAATTGACGACCGCTTCGGGTTTTGATTCTTCACGCGATGCCATGGGGAAGATGCTAAGGTCTGCGCTGCAAAATGTTTGGTAATTGCTATGAATAAACTAGCTGAATTCGCAATATTTTATGGCGTCACAGCCTTAAATCGGCAATGCCAAATGCACGCGCAGCGCCAACTCCACGGCTTACAAATCAACTTTTGAAAGCGGTGTTGTAGCGCATTGCTCGGTAGCCGTCGTCCATCGACGCGTCCAGCACGTGTGGGCGCGCCAGCGCTTCCAGAAACTGGCTCACCTTGCCCCGGCCGACAACGCGCATCAGCCCGTCGTAAACGGTTTCATCCAGCATAAACGTCATTCTTTTTTTGCAGGGCTGCCCTTGGTTGGCGTGCACCGTGCGGTGTGTATCAGAGTAGTGAAATGCGGGCGTTGATCGGCAGGGCCTGCCCTGCGCGCTCTCTGGAAGTTATGCGCAATCGCGGCTAAATTTGCAGCAAGCGTTCGACCTGAAAACTGCTGGGCGTGTAAAAGCGTGCGAAAGCGAATAAAAATCAAGCAAATCCAGGCAAATTGCAGCTGAAATTGGGCCATTGGCTCTCGCCCCCTGATTCGCGGGCAAGCCGGCAAGAAATCCGTCCCCGCCAGCGGCGACAATCTCGCCTGAATGCCGCACCTGTACACTTTCTTCGCGTTTTTTCTCCTTTGCCTGCCTTGGCTGAACCCATTTGCGCCTGGCCCGTCGCCTGCGGTTGCGCCGTGGCTGTTTTCCATGGCGATTTCGGCAGGGGTGCTTTTACTTTTTGTATTTCGCGGCGAGGTTGACGCGGGATCGCGGAATACATCGCGCGTTGAGTTGGCCAAAGCGTTTGCCTGTTCTTTGCTGGTTGCGGGCGGCATCAGCAGTGTG
>JANNXI010000056.1:0-2871 GCA_031409495.1 Betaproteobacteria bacterium | reverse complement strand
GCCCCACCAGTTAGGGTTTTTCTTTAAGGTAGTTTTTACGTCTGGCTCACGCAACGCCAACATAAATGGCCCGGTGCCATTGGTGTTGCGTGCGGCAAAGGTTTCTTCTTTGTTGTTGAAGTCCTGCGGCTTTAGCACCTTATGTTTTTCGCTCCAAGCCTTATTCATGATGAATAGCTGGCCGCTACCTAGCGTATTGGGTAAAACTGGGTTCGGCGCAGGCGTTACAAACTCAAAGGTTTTATGATCAATTTTGCGCACGCGGCCTAATGGCCCCACCACATTTCTTTGCATTGAAGTAGGCAAGCCAGCGCGTTCAATAGAATAAACAATATCTTCGACCGTCAACGGCGCGCCATCATGAAACTTCACCCCTTCGCGCATGGTGAATACCCATGTAGTGGCACTGGTTTGCTTCCAACTCGTCGCTAGGCTCGGCACTAATTTCATGTTGCGGTCATAGCTAAGCAGCTGCTCATAAATTTGGCCGTTAAACTGATGCGTAAACCCAACGCCTGACGCCTGCGGGTCAAGCGTTGCGATGTCGCCCTGACTCGCCCAGCGAAAGGTTTTGGCGTGAACAAAGCTTGGACTGCCAGTGGCGATCATGCACGTTGCAGCAAGTGCGCTGGTGAAAATACGGCCGGTAAAAATACGGTTTAAGAATATTGAAACAGTTTTGGTGCGGATTAAATCGGCGAAGACCTGTGGGTAGCGCATATTGACCTCATCATTATTGGGAAACTTCGGTTGCGGTGGACGGCTGTGATGAAAATGCCCTACCCCCAAAGGCAGGCTAGCTTCAGGTTGTAGGGCATTTTTGCGCACCAGTACTGCAAAATACAATTGCGCACCGCGTTTATTAGCCAACCCTGCTCGCCGCGCCAAATCTTTCAAAATACACGCCGTCATCTAGCGTGTCACTCAACGCGATCCACGCCTCATCAGTCATGCTGTTGCGGAGCGCCAGAAACGATGCAGCGTCTGGGCCGCTTAGCGCGCGGAACGTAGTGATCCGGCCGCTCACAATATCCCCTACTGTTTCCGCGACGACTGATGGTGGTGCGCCCGAAACGCCGGTGTTAGCGAAGAAGGCCAACATGCGTCGGCCATGAGGATAGGCGCTATCGGCATGCGGGCTGGGCAGATTCGCGACGGCCATGTCGGTTGCGATAATTCCAGGCTCCACCATGGCGACACGAACACCAAACGGCGCTAACTCTTGCGCCAACGCTTCGCTCGCGGCTTCTAGGGCATATTTAGACGCGCAATAGGCACCCTGCCCAAAGGGGGTCATGCGTCCTGATATTGACGAAATGTTGATGATGAGCCCGCTACCACGGGCGCGCATCGCTGGAACCACGGCCTTCATGCATCTAACCGCACCGAAGAAATTGGTGTTCATGACCGCCTGCATGGTGGCGATGGTTTCATCCTCGATGGCGTTGATCGAAAGGATGCCTGCATTATTGATAAAAATGTCAATCGGTTCGGAAGCAGCAGCGGACGTTGCAAAGAACTGGGCGACTGAATGATCGTCGTCAACGTCAAGCTGAGCCACCGCAATTGAGAGCCGCTCTTGGCGCGCAATCTCTTCCAGATCGCAGCTCTCTGTGTTGCCTGTGCCACGGATAGTGGCGATGACGGAGTGACCTGCGCGCGCAAGCAAAAGCGCAATTTCACGACCGATTCCTCGCCGTGCCCCTGTAATCAATATTCGAGCCATTTTATTTCTCCTTTGTGATGGTACGTTGGTCAACCTCATTGCGGTAAGCAGTATATAAGGCACGTTGGTTCAGACTGCCAAATTGTGTATGAACCTAACTCGGAAACGCCCTATTTATGGGCGTCTTCGGATTATTGCTATTTGGTTTGATGTTTGAAAGAACTACGGGCGGTGGCTTACTGGTTTTGTGCTGATGGCGGCTTCTCGCGCGTATCACTGCGTCCCGTTTCTTTTAAGAACTGGTTGTAGTTAGATAGCAGCTCAGTGTGTGTGGGGTTGGCTTGTCCAAAGTGCTTTTCGGCGCGCGCTAAAGCTAGCGCAAACGTGGCGGCAGCCTCATCATTTTTGCGCTGAGCTTGTAGGGTTTTGGCGAGCAATTGATACGCGGCGATCAGTAATTGCTCAAATACGGGTACCACGGTTAAGCGGTAAGCAATCTGCTCACGAATGGCAGTTTCAGCTTGGGCATATTGCCCCAAGTGATATAAATTCATCGTGGCGTTGTAATGAAATACAGGATAACCCGCGATTGCCCATGGATTACCGCCCATGTCTTTATAGATGGCGCGCCCTTCTTCAATGACAGGCTTGGCGTCGGCATATTGCTTCGCCGCATGAAAACCGAGTATGAGCGCGTTGAGGGAGGCTGCATACGCGCGGGGCTCCGCTTCTTTGTGGAGCCGCGCATAACCCACCGCTTGTTGGGCTAATGCGGCCGCTTTTTCAGGCTCAGTGCGACTTAAGTTGCCTGAAGCGAGAGTCAGAGAATAGATACGCTTGCGAACGAAGTCCCGACCTGCGAGGCCAAACGCGTCGGCCGCACGCAGGTTATAGGCGGCGCTGATTTTTTTATCGCCCAAGTTTTCGTAGATAAACGCAAGCGACTTAAACAATTCTCCCTGCGCTTCTGGCAGCGCGTTTTCTACCGCGCCTAACTTCTTTTCAGCGGCGGTAATAATCTCGCGCGCGCTGGCATTGCGATTTCCCCCTGCTGATGGATTCACACCTTCAAAGATCGAGATCAGAAAATTGTTAATCGTTTCGGCAGATTTATTGGCCAGCACTACACGGTCACGTTCTTGCTGCGCTATTTGTTGGGCGGAAACGGCTTGTTTACGGGCATCTTCAGCCACATTGCGGGCGCC
>JANNXI010000055.1:0-1860 GCA_031409495.1 Betaproteobacteria bacterium | reverse complement strand
TTTTGGCGCTAAACACCGCAAAATCGATGAATCCAGCGTCGGTCATGAAGTTAGTAACCACTTACGCGGCCCTTGATATGCTGGGGCCTGCGTATAGTTTTCGCACCGATGTATTCGTGCTTGGGGAAGTAAATAGCGGTGTTTTGCGGGGCGATTTGGCTTTTAAAGGTTATGGAGATCCAAAACTGACGGTCGAGCGCTTTTGGCTGCTGTTGCGCCAATTGCGCGAACGTGGCCTGCAAGAAATTCGTGGTGACATTGTGCTCGACAAGAGCTTTTTTGATGTGCCAACGCACGATCCTGCAAAATTTGATGGTGAAGGATTGCGCGCTTACAACGTCGGCCCCGATGCGCTGATGCTAAGTTTTAAAGCCGTGCGCTTTGGCTTCGCGCCCAGTGTCGATCAAAAATCAGTCAGTATCGCTCCCGATATTCGCCCAGCCCAGCTTGAAGTGGGCAACAGCGTAAAGCTGACTGAAGGCAACTGCGGCGAGTGGCGCGACCGCGTAAAAATTGACGTGCAGTATCCAGCCACTCCCAATAACACCCAAGTAAAAGTGAACTTCACCGGCAGTTATCCACGTAGTTGTGGCGAAAAAGTGTGGAACGTATCGCTGCTAGACCATAATCGCTTTTTTGGCGGCGCATTCGCAAAAATGTGGAGCGACTTAGGCGGCACATGGAAAGGTGCGGTAAAAGCCCAAAACGTGCCCGTGGGCGCCCGCTTGATTGCGCAAAGTGAATCTGCTGCATTAAGCGATATCGTCCGCGATATCAATAAATACTCAAACAACGTCATGGCGCGACAAGTATTTTTAACCCTTTCTGGTACGCCGATTGTCGATGTGGCGTTAGTGCAGGCAATGGGCGAGGGTGGCAGTGGAGCTACAGCCATCACGACAACCGCCGAGCCAACGCTGCGCGGGGAAGCCAGCCGTAGTGAAAAACTGATCAAAGAATGGTTAAACCTAAAAGGAATCCCCGCCCCTGAACTGGTGATGGAAAACGGCTCCGGCTTATCACGCATTGAACGCATTAGCGCGAATGCCTTGGGCAATATGTTGCAAACAGCCTATAAATCTGCAGTGATGCCAGAATTTTTATCGTCCATGCCGCTACTGGGCGTAGATGGCACCATGCGCCGCCGTAGCCGCACTGAAAGCGTTGCGGGTCAAGCGCACATCAAAGGCGGCACGCTGTCAGACGTGCGCGCAATAGGCGGCTACGTGCTCGATAAATCCGGCAAGCGCTGGGTAGTAGTGCTGATGGTAAATGATGCCAACGCCGCGGCCACGCAACGCGCGCAGGATTTGTTGCTGGCGTGGGTTTATGGGCGGTAGGGTGTTGAACAAGGCGCCGCGCAATCACTGTGCTTGGCGCGAAGCAATATTACTGGTCTTGTGCCCAGCCTACGTTATTAGCGCCGTTCACCACTGCCGCGTCTCGTTGTAATGCCATTGTTTTAATAGGTGGAACTAAATTACAGTCTGCTTTTAATTTGCAACATCGTCGGCCAAGTATTCAAATGCGGTAGCAATGTTGGGGCGGCGCAATTTCCACGCGTTCGCAAGGCAATCGGTCACGCGATAGTCAGTGCGTGGCACCACTTGTGTGCGAGCCGAAAAACGCAAAAAATATGCCTGAAGACGCCCTTGTTTAGGCTATCTTCAGGCATTTTCTGGCGATAAATTTAAGTTTTGTGTGGCGCTACACGTAAGCGAATGAATTGCTTCGGCATTCACTCCCGCCCTAGATTTAGTTTAAATCCCTTTGCGAGATGGCGCAAGTTGTAGCTCCCGCTCTCACCCCGGAAAGCTATAATCTTTGCTCGTAGTAGACTGACAAACCCCCCGTTGTAGC
>JANNXI010000054.1:0-31653 GCA_031409495.1 Betaproteobacteria bacterium | reverse complement strand
GTGTCGTCAACGGCTAAAATTTTGCCGGATGTTGCCTTCGAGGATGCCGTCGTTGAAGTTGTAATGAATGCAGAGGCTGTCGGTTGCACCGATTGCATTAAGTGCGTTTTTTGCGTTATCTGCGTCATACCCACATTCATCTTATAACTTTATGTTGCGTTGCCCGCCAGCAGGCACCCAAACATGGCACCGAACAAATGCCAAGTAATTTCAAATAATACTAGGTCAGCACGGGTCTGGCAATCAAGTCTTTTACGGTCGCTAAAAACACTTTTAAATTTATCGGCTTCGGCTCGAAGCCGTCAAAACCAGCCGATTTGATTTTATCGAGGTCATTGCCCATTACGGATGCCGTAACCGCCACTATTTTGGTGCGCTTAATGCCTTCTTCTGCGCGCAGCACTCGCAACGCGTCCAAACCCGACATACCGGGCAAATGAATATCCATCAGCACTAAATCAGGATGACGATGCCGCATGACCTCCAAGCCATCCTCCGCGTTATCCGTTTCGGCCACGTCGTAACCCTGATGTGACAACACGTCTGCCAACAAACGCCGACTTTTCTCGTCGTCCTCAACTATTAAAATCAATTTTTGCTCCATCATTTTTTGAGTTGTGCGACCTTTAAGAGCGGGGGAGACCAATCACGTAGGTCGGATTAGCGTAAATTTATCAACAAATATACCCTGAAGATGCCCTATTTTAGGGCGTCTTCAGCCTACCTATTCCATCAATATCTGGCAAATTAAACGTAAACTTAGCGCCTTTGCCAAGCGCACTTTCTACCCAAATTGTGCCGCCATGCAACTGCACAAACCGTTGCGCCAGCGACAAACCCAGCCCCGTACCCTCTTGCTTGGTTGGACCATTTGCCCCTCCCTCGGCACCCCCAGCCCCCACCCCACGCTTCACCTGATAAAACTCCGCAAAAATATCCGCTTGGTCTTCTGCAGCGATGCCCACGCCCGCGTCCGCCACACTAATCGTTACAGAATTTACAGATGCACTTCCTGAAGGAATGTTTATATCACGGCGTGCCACCACAATAACCCACCCGTTCGGGTGAGAAAACTTCACTGCGTTAGTCAGCAAATTAATCAACACCTGCTTAATTTTGCGTTCGTCGCCCCACATTTCGCCCAAATTAGGCGCCAAATCAGCCTGCAAGCGAATGCCATCGCGCAACGCCCGCTCGCGCACGAGCACCATCGCCGTATCAATAGCGGCCGCAATATCAAAGCGCGAGCACTCCAACTCCATCTTGCCCGCCTCAATTTTCGATAAATCCAAAATATCGTTAATAAGCGATAACAAATGTTGCCCCGACCCAGAAATATCCTGCACGTATTCTTTTTGCTTATCGTTAAGCGGCCCAAAATATTCCTCTTTCAGCGCATCAGAAAAGCCAATCACCGCATTCAAAGGCGTGCGCAGCTCATGCGACATATTGGCTAAGAAGTCGCTTTTGTGCTGGTTAGCGGCTTCAAGCTGCCGGGTTTTATCGGCTACTTTTTGTTCTAGGGTTTGGGTGTAGTCTTGGAGCTGGGCGGCCATGGAGTTGAAAGAATCTGCTAGTTTGCCGATTTCATCTTGCGATACGGCAGATGCTCGCGCGGATAAATCTCCTTGTGCAAAACGCTTAACTTCTTTGTCAAGCGTTTCGATGGGTTTCACGATGCGATTGCTCAAAACCCGGCCAGACATGAGTGCGAATATAAGCACCGCACCTAAGAGCGCAGTAGTTTGAAGCACTGCACTGATTACAGCTTTAAGAACTTCCGAAGAGTCTTGTTCCACTACTACGCGCCAATTTGTACCTGCAATAGGAACTGACGACGAAATAGTGTTTATTTTTTTGCGTACACCGTCGCTACCAATGGAACCTTCGCGTGCTATGGAAACCGAATCAGTTTGATTTAATTGCTGCTCGAAGGCTCGGCCTTGTTGCATTGCGAGCGCAATGTTTGGGTGCGCAATAATGTGACCAGACGCATCAACGATATAGGCGACACCAGTTTCGCCAACCTTGATACTCTCTACCAACGCAGAGATGAAACGCAGATTGACGGTTGCAAAGGTAGTGCCGCCGTCGTTGTAAAAATCGTCTATAGCAATGATGACATTAAAATCAAGACCATCTCTTAGAAACGGATCAGTGACAATCGTCGGCGTAGTCGAGAAATGCTTTACTTGCAGGTCCATCTGTTTACGGCTATTACCGTTAAATTTATTCGGTTGTGTGCGTGACAAAAAAACATGCTGTCCGCCACGGTTATCTTGCCATACGATGTCGCTTACCGCAGGTGCTACGCGAAACAATGACTCGAACTCATCCACTCGAGCTGACGCATTCATCTCGCCGACACCCCATGGCATGCGTGCAATAGAGATTAGCGAATTATTGATATTTGAAAAAAATGCTTCTACTCGCGCTGAAACAACACGCGCTTCATTTTGCTGGAGGCCGTGCGTTAACTGCAGCGCTTGTCGGTAATTAAGCCATGCCTGTACGCCGCCGCCTAAAAGTAGTGTGCCAAGAACGACCACAACTATCACGCGAGCATAGCGACTGCGTACAGAATTAAACGAAAACCGTTTCAATTTATGTAGTCATCGCATCATGTTATTGCGGCTTCCACCTCGGCCACGAGCGCCGCATAACTGGGAATCGACTGGGTTTGCGACGGCGGACTACTAACAAATTTCCAAAGATGACTAGTCTTAGCGATGTCTTTCAAAAGCGCAGTCGCCGAGGTAAGTTGGCTTGGCTCAACCACAAAAGGCAACAATTTCAAGCTCACCAACCAAGTAATGAGCGAGTCACTTGGGTAATGCACACCAGCCATAACGCGGCGATCACCAAAATCCGCAGCATACTGCGTCAAACCCGCCCGTAATTTTGGGGTATAAGAAACTCCATTGTTACTTTCCAGAAATAAATGCGCAGCGATCGCACCAAAAACACCCGCAATACAGTGCCCAGAGATCAACGAAGGCGTGTGCCCTCTAGCTGTGAGCTGAAACTGCGCGTTACTCCTAGGGAACCAGAGCGCTGCTTGGTAGGGCCTAGGACGTTGAAAACGCGCTTTCAGTTGAATATCCAAGTTGCCGACTTTTGACATAATACCGCCTTCAAAAAGCGCCCCCAACCCTGCCTGGAACACAGGCGGAAGTATGGAAAAGTATAGGGCAATATTTGCATACATTTTTCCGTCTCTTCCATCCTCCTGAAGGTAGTAGTTACGATGCAAAAGCGCCAACTCAATATCGTCCACGATGACTTTTTTATCGAAAATCGGTTGAAAGCGCATTAGTAACGCTAAATCCATTTCTGTAAACGCGTTTGCGCTTGATGTACTCAGGCCGTCCCAACTTCGAGATGCGTAATTCCATTCCGGCCAATAATTTTTCCCGACATCGGCGACGACTTGGTTCAAAAAATGTACCTTGGCGCTGTCCCGATTAGTTAATGTGTCACCAACAAGGAAATCAGAGGGAGCTGCATTTCCTATCGGTGCAAACTCCTGAAGCGTTGCATCGAACATTCCATAAGGTGGAAGCAATAAATTAGTTGGCATTTTAATTATCTAAAGTTAGGGCCGGCGTACCAAACAACGAGCGCATCCCGTGTGCCTCGCGTAATTGGACAAATACGGTGTGGATAGAAAGCAGGGAATACAATAGCGCTGCCCCTTTCCCGTGCAACCGGAAGCTCGCCGTTCGGAAAAAACTCCAGTGCGCCGCCGTCATAATCGTTTTTACCGGAGAGTTGAACGGAGATGCTTATTTTTCTCGGGAAAACTTCCGTTGGATCATAGTCATCATGCCAACCAATTTTCCCATTAACCTCGTAGCGCACAAATTGCAATTGCGCCGAGTCCAGCTCCACATCAAAACCAAATCGATCGTTCGCACGAGACACCAAATCACTCAACTTTGTGGCGAGCCACTGTGTGTCGCGGCAAATAGGTATCGGTGCCGTTAAGCATTCACGATATCCCTCCTCGGGAACCATCATCATTCCCTCAACGAGCCGCTGTGACAACCCAAGCACAGTTATCGCGGCACACTCTTCGACGGTAAATGCCTCAAAATATCGAACCGGTATCACCCGTGGGTTGAATTTAACGGGTTGTACCGCCAGACCAAGCTGGACAGCTGACATCATTTGGGAGCAACCGTAGGTATACCCGACGGTACGGCAACAGCTAAAACCGTGTGGAGGACACTATTTTTTAGCACAGCGGATAAGAGTTCGTCTTGATTAATTGCTGCTTTAACCCCTGCCGACGTCGTGCCAACCGGCAAATCAAAAGTGAGCATCTGGTGATCCATGCCAGATTTTACATTGAGCGAAACATCTAGCTCGTAAACAGTTGCAAGTGGCCCTAGCCCCGCTCCGAGTGGCGGTCCGTTATACACGTGCTTGTTCCAGACATGCTTGTTATACACGCGCTTGTTGATGTCGCTGGCTGGTAAATCCTTGTATTTCTCCTCGACGAGTTTTTCCATCGCTTTCAGGTGCTCAGCATTCAAAACAGCCACTAACTTATATTCATATGTATGCGACATTTTATTTTCCCCCAAGAACTTGTTAATATTTAAATAACTACCTGCGAGGCAACTGTAAAGCTATGACACAAAAAATTATAAGCCGATTTGCGGGATTGCGATACCACCTGAGCGGGTGGGTAAATAAATTCGCCGGTTCGCTTATCGCGATAATCGCATTGATAGTCGGACCTTTGAGTTGCACCGAAAACGCTGCCACTCTGCAGCCGGCAAAGATTTTTTTTCTTGCCCCAGATAAACCTTCATTCAGAGAGGAAATGACAAAGGTCGAGGTCTTATTGCGTCAAAAAAACTCCCGTTTGTTTAAAGCTGAGTTTGTGGCGTTACCTCACTATCAAACACTTGAATACGCCAACTTAGCAGCGCTCCTAAAAACGCTGTCCCTTCAAAATCCTATAGCTATCGTCACATCAGACATGAATGTTCCAAAAGTAGCCTTGACCAACGGCATATCAATACCTTTCGTCACCGGCGGGTTAGCTGATCCTGTTGCCCTCGGCATCTCAAAATCAAAAAACGGCACACGAACTAGCGTCACTGGTTACACCAAATACGTCAATATAGATGAAAGACGGTTAGCCATACTTCGAGAAATTAGCCCAAGCTCCCGTCGCATCGGCGTATTTTATGACGACATTATCATGGCTGAGCGCAAAGCTAGAAATGGGAGCCAATCTGCCTACGTTACAGATGGCGCAGACGTTGTTCCCTTTAAGGTCGAGTTATTAAGCGAAGTACTTACAGCAATCGCTAACTCAAAATCACTTGGTATTGACAGCTGGTACATTCAGCTGATGCCCCACAATTATCGGAAAGCTGACGCCATTAAAATAATAGAAGCCATTAATCGACTCAAGCTACCGGCTATCTACGAGAACATGAGCTTTGTGGAGTCTGGTGGGCTAGCTGCGTACGAATCGGTCTTGTTCGAGCCTGAGCTAATCTGGGCACAAAACTTGCAACTACTACTAGACGGCGTAAAAGCCGAGAATATTCCCTTTGCCGAGCCGCGCCATTTCTTCTTCTCATTAAATACGGATCAAGCAAATCGCCTAAAATTGAAGTTAGAACCTAAGATTTTGCGACAGGTAGATCGCACATTCCCCTGCGCCGCAAAACCACCACTCAACTGTAGCGCCGCAAACCCGCAGAAGTTCTGACAATGCTTTCATAGAGGAATCCACATGCCTCTCTTCTACACCCCCGGCGAACTAGCCCAAGCCAATCTCCGCGCTAACATAATCTGCTTCGGTGATTCATGGTTTGCGCACCCCGTCGCTAATTTTTCCAACACGCTCGACAACATCCATCGCGGACACGCTATTTTGGTGTTAGGCGATGCAGGCTTGGAAGCTTCCGATATGGTTGACCCAAACCAGCGCTACTTAAAAATGTTTACCGAAGAACTCATCGCGAGCGCAAACACCCTCACGCGCGTGTACCTAAGCGCGGGCGGGAACGATTTTGCGGGTTGGGATGATTTTGCTGCGGTGTTGCAACCGGACTGCAGCGCCTGCGCCCTGCCCGCTGATTGTTACAATAGACCTGCGATGCGGCAGCTATTTACGCAGATATTTAGTGACATTAAAAAGATGATTGAGCTTGCTCGCACGCACGCGCCTAACGCTGAAATTCGCCTGCATAACTATGACTACGCTATACCCAACGGTAAGGTAAAAGCAGGCGGTGGCAAATGGCTTAAAACACCGATGGATGCGTGCAAAGTGCCCACACGCGGGGGCGTTGCGCGCGGGGGCTACCGGCGCGAGGTGGTGGCCACGCTAATTGATACTTTTGGCCATTGGCAACAAGACCTAGCCCACCAATATCCGGATAAAGTCGTGTTTAAACAAACCGCTGGCACTATCGGCGATTCAGAATGGATGGACGAGCTGCACGCCAATGCGGCTGGCTTCCGTAAATTAGCACGAGTGTTTGCGCGCTAGGTTAAGTGTGTGACGCGAAAACGTAGCTGCTAATGGGCTGTAAAAGCCCGTATTTAGGGCGTTTACAGCCTATCAATTTAAAACCAATGCAAAATTCAGCATTGACCGCATCTTAAAAGCTCACGCAGAGAAATGTACTGCGCCGCCAACACAGCGATAAATCCCAAATTTCCATTTACAAAAACCCATATTGGGTATTAAAATACCCAATATGGGAATGCCATCTTCGTCAACACGGGTTATATCACCGATCATCTCGCAGGCACGCGCACGTGCGATACCCATACGCGCAAGCCTAATTGATGCGCTTTTTACGCTATCGCAGCAGCGCGTACTCGGTCTGTTGTTTGGCCAACCTTCACGTAGCTTTTTTGCCAATGAACTTATCGCCTTGAGCGCGGGCGGCACGGGTGCGATTCAGCGGGAGCTTGCAAAGTTAGAAAGCGCTGGACTGATTGTTGCCACTCGGATGGGCAATCAAAAGCACTTTCAGGCAAATGACGCATCCCCAATTTACAGCGAGTTAGTGGGCATTTTTACCAAAACAGTTGGCTTGGCAGACCCAATTAAATATTCACTCACCCCGTTCGCAGCACAGATAAAAGTGGCATTTATTTATGGCTCCGTCGCGCGCGGTGAGGACGGCGCAATGAGCGATATCGATGTGATGATTTTGAGTGCGTCACTTAGCTATGCAGATGTTTTTGACGCACTACAGCTTGCTGAAACGCGTATCGGTAGAACAATAAACCCTACCGTTCAGACGCCAGCTATATGGTTAAAAAAATTGAGCACTAATAATGCATTCGCCCAAAATATTACGGGGCTTCCAAAAATATTTTTAATCGGTTCGGAGGCTGATCTTGGTTAGCCAAACAGTGCCAATTGCGGCTTTAGAAAATCTCGTGCGTATAGGCCAGTTAAAGTCTGAGGCGTATGCCCTTTCTGAAATTACCGGGCTACGTTTTTCTGGCCAAGCTCGCCTCAAAGATGCCGCCAATATGATGCTATCGTTTGAAAGCCGCTTTGATTTAGCGTATAACGCCGCGCATGCTTTATCGTTGGTGGCATTGCGATTAAAGGGTTATCGCTCAGACAATCGCTATGTTGTGTTCCAAGCCCTGCAACACACGTTGGGCATCCCTGCGTCAATCTGGCGAGTGCTGGCCAAAGCACATGAAATCAGAAATATTGCGGAATACGAAGGTGCCATAGATGTTGATGAGCTTTTGCTGGCAGGCCTAATTAACGCGGCGCGACATGTCGATGTTGAATTACAAAAAGCCGTCGATTGGCCGGCTTAGGCATACCAAAACACAATTATTCCAAACTCCCGCACCACCCTCCCCTTTTAGCGCCCCTCCACAAAAGTTTCCCCCAAAACCCACCCAAACAGGTGGGTTTTTTCTTAGCTCTTTTCGGTACCATCGCTTACCTAAAATAGCTTTCTAAAAAAGCACAGTAGCGCTTGGGGCAGTGATCTTCTAAGCCGTACAAAAACAGCAGCTTAAATTTTCATACAAAAATTTAAATATTTTCTTTCAGGGACTCAAAAAATGACTTCTCCATTAGATGCAAACGCTTTAACCATACTGCTTGACAGCGTGCATGCTGCCATTGCGATTAAGCCCGATTTTCGGGTGTTGCGGGCGTTAGAGGTGCAGTTACGCGCGCCGTTTCGCCAAGCTTTGGCACTTGGTATTGAAGACGAATTTATCGCCGTTATTAGAAAGCATCCTTTGTATGAGCTCGCAAAACAAGACCCATTTACATTGCGCTGCAACGACAAGCCGCGCGGCTATGCGGGGGACGCTGTGATGTTGGACTACGTCTATTCTCGCACCCCGCCTGCAGACACTACCAGCTTGGGCTGCGATTGGTTTGACTTTACCACCACGGGTTCGATGGCGTTGAGCGTACGCTATCGCCGGGCGCTGTTGAACACGATGATTGATGAAACTGCCGCGCAAACACCTAATTATCAGATACTTTCGGTGGCGTCTGGCCATTGTCGTGAGTTAGAAAATAGCTTAGTGCTTGATGACCGCTACGTGGGCAATTTTGTGGCGCTAGACCAGGATGAAGAATCCTGCAAAACCGTGCAGGCCGACTATGCAGCCAAGGCACCCAATAAAATTAGTGTGGTTAATCAATCGGTAAAGGCGTTATTATCGCAAGATCACCCGCTAAAAGACCAAAGCTTTCACTTTATTTATTCGGCCGGCCTTTACGATTATTTGAACGAGGGTGCTGCCTTGGCGCTGACCACCGCACTGCGTAAAATGTTGAAGCCCGGTGGCAGATTATTGATCGCAAATTTTGTGCCTGAATCTGAATCACGCGGCTATGCGGAAGCGTTTATGGATTGGAAGTTAATCTATCGCAGCCCCGCCGAGCTTGCAGCCACTTTCGGTGAGGAAGCCGCCAACGTGCGCGCCCAGCTTGATCCGCATCGCAATGTGGTTTATGCGACTTTTGAGAGCGATGCGGCTTAAAATAGACGCTACAAAATAGGCTGTAGATGCCCTAAATTAGGGCATCTACAGCCTATTTTTATGGTCTATTTACTTACGCTGTTGCGCAAAAAGCCATGTTCTCCAAGCGGAGCCAAACACCATATCAGCAGGCACGGTGTGGTCAAGCCCGACGTATTCGATAAATCGAGTTCGGGTGGAGCCTGTTTGTGCCTCACCGATGGCTTTAAACATGGCGCGATCCGATTCAATTTTGTTTTCCTTATCCGCATTGCCATGGATAATTAAAATCGGCGTATTGCTTAATGTGGCTGCAAGGCTGCGTGCAGGCGCTATGCCCGATATAGGCACCGCAGCGGCAAATAAATCAGGTCGCAATGCCGCCGCGTTCCACGCGCCCGATGCGCCCACAGAAAACCCCACCACATAAACGCGCCGGCTATCCACATCTTCACGGCATAGCATTTTTTCTACCAATTCAAAAGTAGCAAGCAAGGGCGGGCGGGCGATGGAATAGGATGCTCCAGCATCATCCACAGGCAGATAGTCCGCGCCACGCGCAGGCATTTGTGGCACGAGTATGTGAGCGGGAAACTGCGGCGCAATGTCAGGATGCACCGAAGACCGCGCAAGCCAGCCTAGCTGTTTTTCGTTATCCACACCAATAGCGCCGGAGCCGTGCAGCATTAGGATTAACGGCAGCTTTTGCAGCTTGGTTTGCGGCGCAATATAGTGCCGAAACTTTAGCTGCGCGCCATTGCTGGCAATAAACTCTCCCGCCTCAAATAGGCTGGCCGGGGCAGCGACAATGCGCTGCGCGTTAGACTTTTCAAGCTGCGCTTCGGTGGCTTGGATGGAGGCGATTTCTGGGGCAGCTAGGTGCGTAGTTGTCGAGCAGGCTGACAACATGGTGAAGACTGCGATGCAAAACAATAGCTGACGAACCTGGGATGCGAGCATCGAGTGTGCGCTTAGGGCATGGTGAATGGGACTAAATAATGGCAGATTTTTCGGTGGATTGGTCGAATTTTGACACGAATAGCATATTACCGCATGCCTTGTAGACTGCCTAAAATAAGGCATCTACAGCCCATCTATTTCTTCTCTTCAATCCCGAACAACATCTTTTTCTGCTCCGCCGTATACGACGTTACCGGTGCTGTTTGAAACTCCTTCGCACGGGCGTACGCACGTGTGGTGGCAGGCCTTGCGCGGATGGCGACGTGCCAGCGCGCTAGATGGGGGAAGTTGGCCATGTCTTGACCTTGCGGCTCCGGCAGTATCCATGGGTAGGCGGCCATATCGGCTATGGTGTATTGCTTACCTACGATAAATTTGCGGTCGGCTAGGCGCTTGTTTAGCACACCGTAAAGCCTTGAGGTTTCTTTTACATAGCGTTCAATGGCGTAAGGAATTTTATCGGGTGCGTAGCGGCTAAAGTGATGGTTTTGCCCCAGCATTGGCCCTAAGCCGCCCATTTGCCACATCAGCCACTCTAGCGTTTCTACTTGGCCGCGCAAGTCTTTGGGGATAAATTTGCCTACCTTACCCGCTAGATAGAGCAAAATTGCGCCGGACTCAAATACGGTGATCGGCTTTTTTCCTTGCGCCGGTGTGTGGTCAACAATGGCGGGCATACGGTTGTTGGGCGAAAAGGCTAAAAATGCGGGATCGTATTGGTCGCCCTTGCCGATATTGATGGGCATAATTTTGTAGGGCAGCTTCGCTTCTTCTAAAAACAAGGTAATTTTGTGGCCGTTTGGCGTGGGCCAGTAATAGAGTTCAATCATGGTATCTCCTAAAAATTATTTTCCAACTGCGCTAACTTGCGCGCGTTTATATTGATTCGGCCATTGCGGTTCTACCCCAAGCGCTTGTGCAGCGTGGTGCGGCCAGTATGGATCACGCAGCAGTTCTCTGCCTAAAAACACCGCATCTGCCAAACCGGTTGCAACAATTTGCTCGGCTTGAATCGGTTGGGTAATTAGCCCTACTGCACCCACTGGAATGGCAGCACCATTTTTAATTGCGGTTGCCATTGGCACTTGATAACCGGGGCTCAATGGTATTTTTACGTCCGCAATATTACCACCGCTGGATACATCAATTAAGTCGATGCCGAGCATTTTTAGAACTTTACAGAAAATAATGGAATCGCCCACCGTTAGGGCATCTTCGCGCCAATCACTGGCAGAAATACGCACCATCACTGGCAAGTTATCAGGCCAGTTTTGGCGTACCGCACGGCACACCTCTAGCGGAAAACGCATACGATTTTCTAAGCTGCCGCCGTAATCATCTGTACGTAAATTACTCGTTGGCGATAAAAATTGATGCAACAAATAACCATGTGCTGCGTGTACTTCTACCACTTCAAAACCAGCCTCCAGTGATCGTTTAGTGGCGGTTACAAAATCGGCTACTGCTTGCTGGATATCGCCAAGCGCCATGGCATGCGGTTGTGGATAGGTATCGCTAAAAGCTGTTTCACTGGGGCCAATTGCCTCCCAGCCGCCTAATGCAGCCGGCACCCGCCCATTGCCTTGTGCATACACAGCCCCCGCGCGCCAAGGCGAAAAACACCCGGCTTTACGGCCTGCATGGGCTAACTGAATTGCGGCCACACTGCCCTGCGCTTTGATAAACGCTGCAATGGGCTTCCACGCAGCCACATGCGCGTCGGACCACATACCGGCATCTTCAGGCGATATACGGCCTTGTGCTGTTACCGCTGCAGCTTCAGTCATCACCATGCCAGCACCGCCTACTGCACGTGAGCCTAAATGCACTAAATGCCAATCGTCCACTACCCCGTCTACACAGGAATATTGGCACATTGGAGAGACGAACACGCGGTTTTTAAATACGATTTCACGCAGCTTGAAAGGGGAAAATAAAGCAGACATTTAGATGTGTTTCGCTAAAAATTTGGTTATGATGAACAGCGCACAATGATAGCCGAAGGTTATTGATAATAGCCACTCCGCACACAGGTTTTTCTTACGCTGCACCTTAAAATGGTCCATCTTAACTTTCCACTCACACTTAAAGCTGGGCCCAAAGCATTGGCGCATATTACCCAGCACGGCTTACGCCCCAGCGATATCGCCATGATTCCTGGTGCCGCTGGTGGCCCAAAAGCGCTGGGATTGCTGGGGCTAGACTTGGCCATTTTTGGCGATTTCTTGAAACCTGCGGTACAGCCTATTCATCTAATTGGCTCATCGGTTGGCGCATGGCGCTTTGCCAACGCTTGCCGCAATGATCCCGTTGCTGCCTTGAAAAAATTTGCGGCCTTGTACACTGCGCAACGCTACCCAAAAGGCACCAACGCCCGCTATGTAGCTGATAGCGTGCGCGAGGTACTTACCCAAATGTTTGACGGTGCCGAAGCCGAAATAGTAGGCTCTGAAAAATATCGCCTGCACATTATTGCCGCACGCGGTATCGGGCCTTTGAAACGTGATGCAGGGCTAGCAACCAAAGGCGCTTTCTCGCTCGCAGTGTTGGCAAACTTAATAGGTCGCAAACACTTGCGCCATTTTTTTGCGCGGACGGTGTTTAGTGATGCACGCGCTAGCCTGCCATTTCTGCAAAATAGCGAATCCCATGAAGGCACTAAATACGGGCGTTTCGACCGCTTTCACACGCAAGTATTGGCGCTCAACGCTGACAACCTGCGCGAGGCCCTGCGTGCGTCAGGCGCAATACCGCTCGTCATCGAATCAGTTGCCAGTATTCCTGGCGCGCAACCTGGCCCCTATTGGGACGGCGGGTTAATCGACTATCACTTAAACTTTCCGTACAACCAAAGTGAAGGCATTGTGCTGTTTCCGCACTTCACCGATCATATTATTCCGGGCTGGTTAGACAAACCCATGCCGTGGCGGCGCGCGAAAAAAATTCAAGCAGGCGGCTGGCTAGATAACGTGCTGTTGGTTGCGCCATCACGCAGTTACCTAGCATCACTACCGTACAAGAAACTACCCGATCGCACTGACTTCAAGCATTTCATGCACGACGTAGATGGGCGCGTTAAATACTGGGAGCACGCCATAGGCGAGAGTGAGCGGCTGGGCGATGCGTTTATGGCATTGGTAGAGGGGCGAGAGGATTTTGCGGGGCGGGTGCAGGCGCTGTGACATTGATCTGAACTTGTCGGCTCTACCAACCGCGTTCTCCATGTTTTGCATCGAATATCTCTTTATCGCGCTGCATTTGCTCTTCAAATTCTCGCCTACCGGCTTTCGCGACAGAAATTAGTAACTGTTCATCGGTATAGGTATCCATAATTTTTTCGGTAGTGGCAATATTATGGTGACGGAAAATGTCGGCTAGTTCTTTGGCGCGATAACGATCAACGCCTGAGTGCTCGAGCGCTGACCGACCAAGACGCAAGGCAGACTCAAAAGTTTCGCGCTCCACTACTTCCACGCCCAGCTTACGCAACTCAACGTAATGCCGCACATTGCGCGCACGGGAAATAATTTCTAGGTTTGGAAAGTTCTCGCGCGCAATTTTAACTAAGGCGATATTGTCATCCATATCATCAATGGTGTTAATCAACAACTTAGCCTTACCAGCACCAGCCGCATGCAGCAAATCAAGCCGTGTGGCGTCACCGTAAAATACCTTGTAGCCAAATTTCCTCAGCTGCTCAATTTGATCTGGATCGTGGTCCAAAATCGTGGCCCGTAAGTTATTGGCAAACAAAATCCGGCCAATAATTTGTCCCATGCGACCAAAACCTGCGATGATAATTTCGGTGGTTTCGTCAATGGCGTCGGCCTCTTTCGCGATCCGCGTGGCTTTGCCCACTAAGAACTTTTCATAAGCCAATAAAATAAGCGGGGATGCCGCCATCGATAACGCAACCACCATTGTTGCCAGCGCTTCCACCTCGCGCGTAATCACCTGCGCGCCGCGTGCTGTTGTAAACACAACAAACGCAAATTCGCTGCCCTGTGCGATAAGTAGCGCAAATAGCCATCGCTGCTTGCCCGACACACCGACCACACGCGCTACCACCCACAGCGTCAACACTTTTAAAATGATGAAGGCGCTTAACAAACCCAACACAGCGCCAGGTTTCGTTTGTAGCAAACCAAAATCAATGCTCATGCCAACCGAGATAAAAAATAGCCCGAGCAACAAGCCTTTGAAGGGTTCGATATCAGTTTCAAGCGCATGGCGATATTCTGAACTTGCCAACAACACCCCCGCTAAAAACGCGCCCAAGCCCATGGATAGGCCTGCTACAGACATTAGTTGGGCGATACCGATAACCAAAAGCAAGGTGAAGGCCGTAAACACTTCGCGCAAATTAATGCTGGCGATCATGCGCAATAGCGGCCGCAATAAAAATCTGCCCACCACAATCACCGCAACAATGGCACCCAAGGCAATGAGCGCCTTTTGCCATCCGGGCGTGCCAACTTCCCCACCACTCACTGCCGCCACTACGCCCAAAAATGGAATAACAGCCAGCAATGGAATAGCTGCGATATCTTGAAACAGCAACACCGCAAACGCTGTGCGGCCTGTGGGCGTGGGCATTAAATTACGTTCTGTCATGGTAGCAATTGCAATTGCGGTAGATGACAATGCAAGTGCGAGGCTCAACACCAACGCAGCTTTCCAGCCCACACCTAACGACAACAGCAGTGCAAAAAACGCAACGCTACACACCAGCATTTGCAAAGTGCCACCGCCAAATACCTCGCGCTTCATGCTCAATAGGCGCTTCGGCTCGAGCTCTAAGCCGATCACAAATAACATGAGCACAACGCCAATTTCTGCGAAATGCAATGTGGTTTCTACATCTGCAATTAACTTCAATCCCCACGGGCCAATGGCAGCACCGGCAATCAAATAGCCCAGCACAGCCCCTAAGCCAAAGCGTTTAGCCAGCGGCACAAACACCACAGCCGCTAACAAATAAATTAGCGCATCACGCAACATGAATGTATCCCATTATTTGCACGCAACAGCCAAAACCGTTTGGCGAAAGGCCAAGCCGTGCTGCATTAGCACGGCATCACTGACGCCGTGCGCGTCCTTAACCACGTGCGGTGGCAACCATTCCATCCCGCAAAATCGCGCGGTTTGCTCTAGCGGCGCGACGAAGCTATGAAACGATTTTTCATGCTTTCCCTCAGCACTGTAGGCGTATTCAGTACCACCCGTTGTTACCGCCCATAAACAGCGCTTGGTGCACAATTTACGGCCTTCTTCAGCGCTTCGCGCTAGTGTTTTGCTGCTGTGGGCAAAGCCGTCGGTCAGCACTGAATCAATCCAGTGCTTCATCAGCGCAGGCACGCTGTACCAATACAAAGGCGTCAGCCATACTAGAAGATCGGCAGCTCGCGCGGCTTCTTGCTCAACAGCTACATCAATATCAAAATCAGGGTAGCGTTCATATAGAGAGTGGATTTGAATATCCGGTAAATCGCGCACAGCATTGAGCAAAGCGGCACCCGCGCGAGAACGGCTTGAGTAAGGATGTGCATGAATAACTAGAATCATAAAATAGTACGCAAATTGGCTTTATCGAAGACCCAGATAGAGCAGCTCAGGTTAAACAATTACGCTGCTGGAAACAACCACGCGTCTAGCGCGATACCAACAAAGATTATTAGGCCAATCCAATGATTATGCAAGAAGGCTTTAAAACATTTTGCGCGGTCGCGTTTACGAATTAAAAAATAATGATAAACAACTACCGCTGCCGCCAAATTTAGACAACTAAAATACGGCCAGTGTTGCTTCATGTGCCAACCCACCCAACCCATGATGCCAAGCATGGCCGCGTAGCTCAGCATAATAACAAGCACGTCGAAACGGCCAAAAAATAGTGCGGATGTTTTTAAGCCTAGCTTGCGATCATCTTCAATATCAACCATCGCATATTCGGTGTCGTAGGCCAGCGTCCAAAACGCACTGGCCGCTAACATTACCCAACCCACCGTTAACACCGTGCCATACACCGCTGCAAAGGCCATTGGAATGCCAAAGCCGAACGCGATGCCTAACCACACCTGTGGAATGGCTAGAAAGCGCTTGGTAAAGGGATAAATCAGCGCTAACAAGAACGCGATCACGGCAAGCTTAATTACCGCTGCGTTCAGAACAATCCACGCGATGACCAGCGCAAACGCCGCCAACACTGCTGCCACGGCCACCGCTTCCCACGGTTTAATAGCACCGATGGCCAAGGGCCTATTTTTGGTGCGTTCCACATGACCATCAAAATTTCTATCGGCGAAATCGTTAATCGCACAACCGGCTGATCGCATCAAAATTGTGCCCATTACAAAGGCTAGCGCCGTACGCCAATCCGGCACACCGCGCCACGCCATCCATAGGCCCCAAAGTGTGGGCCACAGCAACAACAAAATACCGATGGGGCGATCCAGCCGAATTAGCTTTTCATATTGATCGAGCCTAAAAATTATTTTATCGAGCATGTTTTTTTAACTTCCGTAATTGCGCTTAAAAATACCTCGGTCACGATAAGCCGCTGCCCGGCTTTTTCAAAAACGCGACGCCGCGCCCAATAGCGTCGCGGCTTAAGCTGTGGCAGTGCCGCATTAATTTTAGCCATTAGCGGATGCACAGTGTTGAGATGACGATAACTTAAATGGCCTGAGATAATTTGCTTATCATTAAACAATAGCTGCGCTAACGGTCGTGTGCCTAAACTGCGCAGCGCATGCCATGCGCTTTGCGCGGCATCACGCGTAACGACGGTATGTGCAAAAATGAGCGGTGTTTCACCATCGCGCAAAATCACTTCACGCACGAGCACGCCAGTGCTCATGCGTACGCCTAACAGCGCGGCTTCATCTGCATGGGCGGGTGCTAACTTCTGGTTTAGCCGTATCAGATTGAAGTTTACAAAATGCTGGTGGATGCGAGCTGACAACGAGCCGCTATCTCGCAACCAAGGATACAATTTTGATGCTCGTAGAAGCCCGATTGGTGGACTTCTCCAGCCGTTATTTGCGTCAATATTACTCATGCTTTTAAGTAATTCTCGCGGCTACCCAGCCAACGCTGTAGATGCGCTTCGGCAATTTCTGGCGCATTGGTTTCAAGCTCCACACAGGCATCGCGCGCGAGTTCAAGCAATGCTGCATCGGCTTCAATATCAGCAAAACGCAGCATCGGCGCACCGGATTGGCGTGCGCCTAAATATTCACCGGGGCCACGAATGCGCAAATCTTGGCGTGCAATTTCAAAGCCGTCCGTGGTTTCAGAAATAATTTTTAAACGCTCCCGCGCTACTTGCCCTAACGGTGCTTCATACAACAGCACGCAACTGCTTTGCGCCGAGCCACGCCCTACACGGCCACGCAGCTGGTGCAATTGCGCCAAGCCCATCCGCTCAGAATGCTCAATTACCATCAACGACGCATTGGGTACATCCACGCCAATTTCAATGACGGTGGTAGCAACCAGCAAGTTAATTTCATTGGCTAAAAAAGCTGACATCACGGCGTTTTTTTGCTCAGACTTCATGCGGCCATGCACCAAGCCTACTTTTAAATTTGGAAGGCTTAGCTGCAAGGATTCTTGTGTTTCAACGGCGGTAGCGAGCTGCAACGTTTCGCTTTCTTCAATTAACGGGCATACCCAATAAGCTTGCGCGCCCTTAGATACGGCTATCTCCACCCTATCTAGCAATTCACCGCGGCGCGCGTTTGGCACTAAGCGCGTGGTAATTGGCGTGCGGCCAGGCGGCAGCTCATCAATAATTGATACATCTAAATCAGCAAAATAGCTCATCGACAAGGTGCGCGGAATGGGCGTGGCGCTCATCATAAGCTGATGGGCTTCGCTATCCGGTGCTGCTTTGCTGCGCAGTGCTAAGCGTTGATTCACACCAAAGCGATGCTGCTCGTCAATGATAGCGAGCCCTAAATTAGCGAACTGCACCGCCGTTTGAAAAAGCGCGTGCGTGCCGATGGCAAGCTGCGCCTCGCCACTGGCAATAAGCGCTACGGCCTCGCGCTTTTCTTTGGCTTTTAAGCTACCGGTAAGCCACGCTACTTTTACACCAAGCTGGGAAAATAATGTGCTTAATTTTCGGTAGTGCTGTTCGGCCAAAATTTCTGTTGGCGCCATGAATGCCGCTTGGTAGCCATGCTGTATTGCCCGTGCTGCCGCCAATGCTGCCACTACTGTTTTGCCACAACCCACATCACCTTGCAGCAAACGCTGCATCGGTTGGGAGCGACTCATGTCACTTGAAATTTCAGTCCACACCCGTGCCTGCGCACCAGTTAATGCGAATGGCAATGCTTTCAAGAAGCTCGCAGATAGACTATCTTCAGCCATACTATTGCCGAGTGCTGGTGCGTGCAGGGCCTGCACCGCACGCCTTGCACGACGCATGGCAATTTGCTGGGCTAGGAGTTCATCAAACTTAATGCGCCGCCACGCTGGGTGGGTGCGATCGCTTAGCGCCTGCTGGCTGGCGTCCGGCGGGGGCTGATGCAGATAACGCACACTTTTAGCAAACTCAGATAAGCGCAAGCGCTCCCGCATCTCTACCGGCAACACATCGTCGATACGAATGCGGCTAAGTGAGCGCGTAATTAACTTGCGCAGAGCCGATTGCGCGAAGCCCGCGGTGGACGGATATACCGGCGTTAAACTATCATCGACAGCCGCACCTTCCACAATGATTTTTACGCGTGGGTGCACCATTTCTGCGCCAAAAAAGCCTTGTCGCACTTCACCAAAACAGCGCACGCGCCCACCAGGAGCCAGTTGCTTTTGTTGGCTGCCGTAGAAATTTAGAAACCGTAGATAGATAAGCTCATCACCATCTTTAGCCTGCACCACCAATTGCCGCCGCGGCTTAAGCACAATTTCGTTGTGGATAATGTTGGCTTCTATTTGGGCAGCTACGCCTTCACGACAATCACTCACCTTGGTGATGCGGGTTTCATCTTCATAGCGCAGCGGCAAATGCAGAATAAAATCCCAGTCGTTGCGCAAACCTAGCTTATCCAGCATTTGTGCAAGATGCCCTATTTTAGGGGCTTTACCGCTAGACTTGTCTTTGGGTACAGTAGCTTTTTTTGCGGAAGTTGGCTTGGCGAGAGGCAAAATTTTTGTTTTCTATTCGATGAAAGATGCGGCAAAAATTTAGCCGCCAGAACTTCCTTCAACTTCATCAGGCAATACCATCACCGCTTCAATTTCAACCGCTGCACCGCGCGGCAAACCGACCACCGCCACTGCAGCGCGCGCCGGATAAGGCGCCGCAAAATACTGCGCCATGATGGTGTTGAGTACAGCAAAATTAGCCAAATCCAGTAGAAACACATTTACCTTGACGATGTGATTCATATTGCCGCCAGCTGCTTCACACACCGCTTTTAAATTATCGAATACGCGTCGCACTTGCAGCTCAAAACCATCACCGCTACTGCCGCCGACGAGCGTCATGCTAGCTGGATCCAACGGGATTTGGCCCGATAAATACACCGTTTGACCGACGCGCACAGCTTGCGAATATGTGCCAATGGCAGCGGGGGCGTGAAGGGTAGCAATAACTTCGCGAATAGTCATTTTAGTTGGCCTTTATTAAATTCTATCAGAATGGATTTCTTTGATTTTGCCGGTTTTAATGCGGCGGATATGGCGCACTTCCTCCAGCGCTCTAAGTCTTTTTAACACTCTGGATAGATGCGTCCGATCTTTTACTTCGATAGTAAAGCGCAGCACCGAAAGCATGTTTTCTAGTGCGCCACCGCTCACCACAGCTACAGTCTCGATATTGGCATCGGCGTTGGCGATTGCGGCCGTTAAGTTTGCCAATACCCCGCGACCGTTCATCACCCGTACGTCAATATCAACTGGGAAATCTTTATTCTGCGCCTTATCCCAATACACCACCACCAAGCGGCTAGCGTCGGGATGCGCGGTTTTTAACCACCCACAATCTTGGGTATGCACCAGCAAGCCGCGTCCACGCTGCATCATGGCGACGATGGTATCACCAGGAATCGGCCGACAACATTCGGCGAACACAAATGGCACATCTTCGCCGCCGCGTATAACGACGGCTTCGTGAGACTGCACGGCTGCACCCGCGACATCGACCTTATCGGCCACGCTAAACAAGCGGCGGGCAATAACGACGGCAAGCGTTTTACCCATGCCAATATCGGCAAGAATATCGTTCTTGACGCGCGTGCCTTCACCCTTCAGTGCGCGGTCCCAATGCGTTTTGCCAATCTCGTTGGGGTCACAGTCGATCGCGCGAACACCTTGAATCAAGAGCAACTCACCCAATCCAACTGATTCCTCAATATTTTTATTTTTTAAATAATGTCGGATATTGGCGCGCGCCTTAGCGGTTGCCACGGTGCTCAACCAGCTGGGCTTTGGATGACTATCAGGGTGCGTAATAATTTGCACAACATCACCATTGTGCAAACGCGTAGATAGCGGCACTTCAACGTCATTTATTTTTGCGCCGATTGCAGTATTGCCTATTTTCGAATGGATGGCGTAGGCAAAATCCACCACCGTGGCCGCCACCGGAAAGTTAAGGGTTTTACCTTCAGGCGTGATGGCGTACACAGCATTGATAAACAGCGATGCCTTAATGAGTTCAAAAAACTCTAAGGCATTAGCCGCCTTTTTATCACTATCGAGAAGCTCTTGCAGCCACTGCAACGCTTTGCGATGCGCTTCGCTTATCTTCTTTTTTTCGCCGGTTTCGTCGGTTTTATATAGCCAATGGGCAGCCACTCCCGCTTCAGCTACCTTGTGCATATCGGCAGTGCGGATTTGTACTTCCGTGCGCGCCGCCAACGGTGTGCTAACCACAGTGTGCAGCGATTGATAACCGTTTACCTTCGGCGCTGCAACATAGTCCTTCACCATGCCCGGAATGGGCCGATACAAGGCGTGGAGCGCGCCCAGCGCTATGTAACAGGCGGTATAGTCGGGGACCACGATGCGGAAGGCGTAAAGGTCATTTACGTCGGCAAACTTACGCTCTTTGGTGAGCATTTTTTCGTAAATTGAGGAAAGCAGCTTTTTGCGCCCCGTGACCTCTGCGCTCACGCCGAATTCGGCGAGTTTTTTCTGAATCATCTCAGCTACCGCTTCCACCGTAACTTCATACGCGATGCGGGTACCCACAACCGCTGCTGAGAGTTGCCGATATTCTTCGGGATGAATATAGCGAAAGCATAGCTCGCTTAACTCATTAAATACATTGTTAAGACCTAAACGCCGCGCGATGGGGGTGTAGGTTTCTAAGGTTTCTTGGCTCACCCGCTTTTGCTTCGCTTCGCCGACGCTGCCCATGGTGCGCATATTATGTAAGCGATCCGCAAGCTTGATTAAAATTACCCGCAAATCACTTGCCATGGCGATGATCATTTTGCGAAAATTTTCAGCTTGGGCGGCTTCGGCACTCTCGAACTTTAGCTTGTCCATTTTCGACACGCCGTCGACTAAATTAGCCACGGGCGCACCAAACTGTTTTCCTAATTCTTGCAAGGTGGTGTCGGTGTCTTCTACAACGTCATGCAAAATGGCTGCCATCAGCGTTTCAGAATCCATTCGCCACTGCGCCAATATCGTGGCCACTGCAATTGGATGCGTAACGTAGGCTTCGCCAGACTTACGGTACTGGCCAACGTGCGCTGCTTCGGCCACGGCAAAAGCGCGTTCTATGTTGGCAATATCGGCCGGTGTCAAATAGCTTTCGACAACAGCCAACAGCAGCTGTAACGATTGTTCTGGCGTAATTATGTAGGCGGGAGGCGCTGGGGGGGCTAACATTGTCGCGATAGTGGCTGAGCTGCCATTTAGTGGCATGGGAGCCCGATCGTGTGCGCGAACGTGCGGTGGCATGGCCGCATCGGCTGGAAGTTTTTGGGACCTGGTAGATTCAGGCACATCCATTCGCATCACCCAGCATGATTATTCTAGCGCGCGGTGCATGGCTTACGGCAGGCTACCGCGCGCTACTTCAACAGTTTATGAATTTGAAGACGTTGGCAACACTTGTACTAAAATTTCGGAGCCGACACGGCCCGCTGCGATTTCCCGCAACGCGATGACGGTTGGTTTATCGCGACCGGCTTCAACATAAGGCGCTGAACCCATTGCTAATTGTCGGGCGCGGGCGGTGGCAATCAAAGTGAGATCAAAACGGTTAGGGATGTATTTCTTGCAATCATCAACAGTGGTACGTGCCATTTTGGACTCCGGTAAATTAGTGTTTCGGGTGTTGCGATAAACATAAAAAAATTGCGCCAAAAAGCGCCGACTAGCCAATACGGCGCACTGCTTTGCCGTAATAAAATAAAGGGGTTTGGTAACCTAAAAAACTAAAGACTATCTGATTCAACGAGCAACTGCTGATGCAGTTTTAGTTGCCGGTCTACTTTCAAACGGCAGGCTCGAACGATAGATTGAAGATCCAGCAACGCTAAGTTAAAGTCTTCGTTGATAATAACATAGTCTGCCTCTGGAGCGTGCTTCAAATCCTCTCTGGCAGCAGCAACCCGCTTGGCAATGACGGACGGCGTATCTTTGCCGCGTTTCTTCAAACGTTGTGCCAAAACTTCAATTGATGGTGGCAGAATGTAAATATACGCCATATCTGGAAACAGTTTATGCACCGAGCGAGCACCTTGCCAGTCAATTTCTAGCAATACGTCGGCGCCTGTTGCCCGCGTTTTCTCAATCCACCGTTTTGATGTGCCGTACATATTGCCGTAAACCTCGGCGTATTCCAAAAATTCATGGCGCTCAACCATCTCGTGAAACTCGGCTGGCGAAACAAAAAAATACTCGCGCCCAGACACATCGCCCGGGCGTGGCGGTCGAGTGGTGTATGAAATTGACAACCCAACATCTGGCTCACGCTCAAGTAAGGCGTTCACAAGGCTTGATTTTCCCGCACCCGAAGGGGCAACAATTACATAGAGACAACCTGGAATAGTCATTGTTGTTGACCGTTATTCAATGTTTTGAATTTGTTCACGCATTTGCTCAATGAGCACTTTTAGCTCAATTGAAATACGGGTGACTTCCGGCATGGCCGATTTTGAACCCAAGGTATTAGCTTCACGATTCAATTCTTGCATTAAAAAATCTAGTCGCTTACCGGCATTGCCGCCTACTTTTAGTACCCGCCGAACTTCAGAAACATGAGTAGATAGGCGGTTTAGTTCTTCAGCTACATCAATTCTAGAGGCAAACAACACCACTTCTTGGCGCAAACGCTCATCGTTGATGGATTCTACGGACGCATCACGCAGCTTTTGCTCGAGCTTTAGCTGATAGCTTTGCACCAGCGCCGGAATAAATGGCGTGACTTGTACGATTAACGCGTCAATCCCGTCCAAACGCTCGACAATCAACGCAGCTAATTTTTCGCCTTCGCGCGCGCGCGAGGCATTTAGCTCTGCAATGGCGGTATCCAAACATACCAATAACGGCTCACGTGCTGTGAGTGCCGCCAAACCAGTTTCCGGTTCCACGCCGGGCGCGTGCATAATTTCCCAAACTGACAAGGGCCGCGCTTGGGGAAACTGCTCCAAAATGGTACTTTGACTATTTTGCAACAGGCTTAAGGCAGCCGTATTTAGGGTGTTTTCAGCGATCTGTACGCCAGAATGATAGGTGACACGACACTCAACCTTGCCGCGCGCCAATTTAGAAGCAACGGCATCCCGCATCGCGCCCTCACAACTACGCAATTCGTCAGGCATACGACATTGAAACTCTAAATACCGATGGTTTACCGACTTAATTTCTAGCGCTAGTCGCCCAGTAGCTAACTCTTTATTTACGGCTGCAAATCCAGTCATACTGAATATCATTGGCGCACTCATCAAGGTTTTAGGTAACAATACTGGGGTGGGTTCAAATCACTAATCTTTGACTATTCTTTGACTTATAAGCCGCCGCACCACACAATTATAAACTAGCCGGAAAAATTACCGCCATTTGCACGTAAATGCCCACAAACAAATTTTAAAATTCGCTATTTAAACTCAATCGAAATTCATTAACTTCGCGATATGGCATCACAAACTAACGAACCCTTACCGGACGGTTACCAACTGCACGGCTACACCATCGAAAAGCTGCTTAGCTCAGGCGGCTTCTCGATTGTTTATCTTGCGCGCGACGAAAACGCAACACCAGTTGCAATTAAGGAATATTTGCCGTCGGCCCTCGTTTTACGTACGGGTGGCGCGGAAGTAAAAGTAAACGCAGATCAAAATTTAGCGGTATTTAAGCACGGTCTAAAGTGCTTTTTTGAAGAAGGCCGCGCGTTGGCCATGGTGTCACACCCCAACATTGTGCGGGTAGAAAACTTCTTCCGCGCCAATGAAACTGTCTATATGGTGATGCAATATGTGCGCGGTCGCACCTTGCAATTTCACATTCAACGCCATCGGGCGGAATTTACCGAGAGCTTTATTCGTCGCATGTTTAGCGTGCTACTCAACGGCTTGCGCGAAGTCCACACCAATAAGCTGGTGCACTTAGACATCAAACCCGCCAACATTTATGTGGCCATGGATGGCAAACCGGTGCTACTCGATTTTGGTGCCGCACGCCAAGCGCTTACCGGCGCCGCGCAACAGCTACGGCCGATGTACACCGCAGGCTACGCCGCACCTGAACAATACCGCAGCTTTGAAGAATTGGGCCCTTGGAGCGACATTTACGGCATTGGTGCCACTTTATATTGCTGCATCGCTGGCACGGCACCCCAGCCGGCCAATGAACGTGAAAAATCCGACAATATGGCGCCCCTGCGCGCGCTGGCTAGTCAAGCTTACTCGGATGAACTATTTACCATTATTGACGTCTGCCTGAAACTCGATCCACTAGTGCGGTTTCAGAGCGCTTATGATTTACAAAAAGCGTTGCGCAATGCGGACTACGAAGTGCCAACGCAAAGCTCGCAATCTACGCCTGCTGATGCAGCCGACGAACCAAGGGAGGCGACGATAACTAACCGTATTCGCGCCACGTTAACTAAGAGACTCTTCTAACCGTGCGCTTTACTATTTTTCAAGATAGCCACATCGGCGAACGCAAATCAAACCAAGACCGCTTGGCCTATTCTTACAGCAAAGACGTACTATTGATGGTGGTGGCCGACGGCATGGGCGGCCATGCGCGCGGCGAAATTGCCGCCGAAATTACGATTGAAACAATCACCAATCGCTTTCAACAAGAAGCCCGCGGCCCGCTGCGCCGCCCGCTTGAGTTTTTGGAAAGCGTATTTTTTTCCGCACATCGCGCCATCGTGTCCTACGCAGATAGCAATCGCATGCTGGAGTGCCCGCGCACCACTTGCGTCGCCTGCATTTTTCAAAACGGCAAAGCGTATTGGGCGCATTCTGGCGATTCCCGCCTGTACGTATTTCGTGACGGTAAATTAGCCGCAAATACCATCGACCATTCACGCGTCCGCCAGCTGATCGATGCCAAAGTAATTACCGAAACTGATGCGCTCACTCACCCTGACCGCAATAAAATTTACAACTGCTTAGGCGGCGTACTACCTCCCATCGTCACCCCTTCGGCCGAATGGCAATTGCAAGTGGGCGATACATTTATGTTATCAAGCGATGGCTTTTGGGCGCCACTTGCCATCCCCGAATTAGCACAGCGCGCACGCCTACAAACCGTAATGGATTTAATTCCCGACTTAATGGTGCAAGCACGTATGGCCGCTGGCGAAGATGCGGATAATTTATCGGTCATCGCCGCCACGTGGGAAAGCCAAGACCACGAAGTACCGGGTTCAAACGTCACTTCTACGGAGCCAATGGAGGGCTTTAGCACCACCACAGCCGCCAGTAACAACACGCAACAAATGCGTGCCGTGCGCGACGATATTTCCGATGAAGATATCGCCAAAGCCATTTCTGAGATTCAAGACGCGATTAAACGCGTAGGAAAATAGATCATGACTATTGCAACCTCGCGCCACGCCAATCGTGCAGCAAGTGCCCTGCGCCCTGTGCGCATCACCCGTAATTACACCCGCTATGCCGAAGGCTCCGTACTCATCGAAGTAGGCGAGACCAAAGTGCTTTGCAACGCCAGCGTCGAAGAAAAAGTACCAGGCCACAAAAAAGGTTCTGGCGGAGGTTGGGTAACCGCCGAATACAGCATGCTGCCCCGCGCCACGCACACCCGCGGCGATAGAGAAGCCGCACGCGGCAAGCAATCAGGCCGCACTCAAGAAATTCAACGCCTTATTGGCAGGTCTCTACGTGCTGTCACTGATTTAAAAGCGCTTGGCGAGCGAACGATTCATTTGGACTGCGATGTAATACAAGCCGACGGCGGCACGCGGTGCGCGGCTATTACCGGCGCGTATGTGGCGTTGCGCGACGCCTGTGACGGCCTATTTAAAGCGGGCAAACTAGCCACCTGGCCGCTACGTGGCGCAGTGGCGGCCATATCGGTTGGTATGGTTAACGGCGACGCGCTACTCGATTTAGATTATGCAGAGGATTCTGGCTGCGACACCGACATGAATTTAGTCATGACCCAAGCTGGAACCATTATCGAGCTCCAAGGTACTGCCGAAGGCGCACCATTTTCGCGGGCGGAATTAGATGCTCTTTTGAACTTAGGGCACGCGGGTATTGCCTCACTTATTGAATTGCAAGGCAAAGCATAAAGCATTATTGCGCAGCTCTATAGCTTCGTCGTTCGCACGTAGGCGGGAATCCAGCGACTTTCACGAACGACCTTAGATTTCCTCCCCCGCAGGAATAACGAAGCCTGAGAACTAGGCTCATTGCCAGCGCCACGGGAGAAGAAAAATTAAATGGAAAAAATTATCATCGCCAGTAACAACGCTGGCAAGCTGCGCGAATTTAATGCACTCTCTACACAATTTGGTATCCACGCCGTCACCCAAGGTGAACTTGGCATTGGTGAGGCCGAAGAACCCTACGCCACATTTGTTGAAAACGCCCTAACCAAGGCGCGGCATGCAGCGCGTATAGGAAAACTGCCTGCACTAGCCGATGATTCGGGTATCTGCGTGCCAGCACTTGGCGGCGCACCCGGAGTTTGGTCAGCGCGCTATGCAGGTGAACCAAAATCAGACGCGCGTAATAATGAAAAACTTTTAGCCGATATGCAGGGTATTACCGACCGCCGCGCGTTCTTTTACTGCGCATTGGTTTTTGTGCGCGCAGCCGACGATCCGCAACCCATTATTGCCGACGGCGTCTGGCACGGCGAAATTACGCACGCGCCTCGCGGCTCGGGTGGCTTTGGCTACAACCCTGTATTTAATATTCCAAATTTAAATTTAACGGCAGCAGAAATTAACGACGGGCAAAAAAATGCACTTAGCCATCGTGGGCAAGCGCTGCAAGTGCTGATAGAAAAATTGGCGCAATTTGGGTTGATTACCGCGCATGGCTAACGGCACAGAAATTAAATCGCAAAAAATTAGCTTTACGCCAAGCGCAAAGTCAGAATCGGCCGCCACAAATACCACTGATTTTAAGTTAACCGCCCTGCCTCCTTTATCGCTTTACATTCACATCCCGTGGTGTATTAAAAAGTGCCCTTACTGTGATTTCAACTCCCACCAACAACGCGGCACATTGCCTGAAGATGCCTATGTAACGGCCTTAATCGCTGATTTGGAAGCGACGTTGCCACTAATTTGGGGGCGTAGAGTCCATACAATATTCTTCGGCGGCGGCACGCCAAGTTTATTTTCAGCCCGCGCGATGGACGATATTTTAAGCGCCGTCAAAGCCCGCGTATTCGTCGAAGTGGATGCTGAAATAACCATGGAGGCAAACCCCGGCACCTTTGAGCAAGAAAAATTTCACGACTTTCGTGCACTCGGTATCAATCGTCTTTCCATCGGTATTCAAAGCTTTAATCCGCAGCATTTGCACGCATTAGGCCGCGTGCACAATGGCATCGAAGCGGCACGCGCCATCGACATTGCGCAAAAAAGTTTCGACAACATCAATCTTGACTTGATGTTTGCCCTACCGAATCAAACCTTAGCCGAATGCGCTGCCGATGTTGATCAAGCGCTGGCCTACGGCACCAATCATCTGTCGATGTATCACCTGACCATGGAACCCAACACCCTGTTCCATCACAACCCACCACCCTTACCCGACGATGATTTAAGCGCGGACATGCAGCAATTGGTGATCGAAAAATTAACCACTGCAGGCTATGAGCACTATGAAACCTCCGCGTTTTCGAAGCCCAATAAAGCCTCGCGCCACAACCTAAACTACTGGCGCTTCGGCGACTACATCGGCATTGGCGCTGGTGCCCACGGCAAAATATCTGCCCACGACAAAATACAGCGCACCGCCACCTTCAAGCAACCGCAAACCTATTTGGATTGCATCAGCACCGGCAATTTTCTACAAGACAATCGCATCCTCACAGCACGCGATTTACCGTTCGAATTTATGCTCAATGCGTTACGTCTAAACGCAGGTTTCGCCAGCGGCTTATTTACCGAAAGAACCGGCCTGCCACTCACCATCATTGCCGCGCAACTAGCAAAGGCTGAAGCCCGTGGGCTACTAGTGCGCGATCATGCGATGATTCGGCCGACAGCGAAAGGTAAATTGTTTTTAAATGATTTGTTAGAGCTATTTTTGCCGAATTAGGCCAAAATTAACGCCCTGAAGACACCCTATTTACAGGCATCTTCAGCCACTGCTTTGTTAATACGCCGACGGATAGCCCTTACCCTCAAACGGTGGTTTGCGCCCTACCAAGGCTTCCAACAGCGTTAACTCTGCATCGCTATGATCAGCAAACGGCGCCTTTTCGATTTTCATCGCACCGTTTACTTCGGAAACCCAGTTGGATAAATGGTAATCGGCGGTGAGCATCTGAGGATTTGGCGTAGCGGCGGTGGTTACGGCTGCCGCACCGTAGCACAAGCAAAAATAGGTTCTTTCGCCTTGGGTTTCGATATACGCGCCGGTGCCGCGAATGCCGATTGTGGCAACACGGGTTTTAACATCCACATTGCGGCGGGAGGCTTTTTCAAACACTGCCAGCACTTTACCGGTGCTGATTAGCACAGTATCCAGCACGGTGTCGGCATTGGCGGTGGCTTTAAATTCTAGGTCGGTATTTTGCCGCAACATGAAAGCATCACGCCCCAGCACTACCACGACCGTGCTGGCCACACCGGTTTTGATGCGATCACCCACTTTAACAGGCGTGCCAATTTTGACTTGCTGGCCATTGACGGTGACGTCCCCCTTAAAGGTGTTTATGCCCGCTGTAGGTGGCGCATCACCCTTTGCCAGCGCATCTTGAATTAATGCATCAATGCCCACCGCGCCAAATGCGCCAACCATACTTAACTTCACTAGTTTATTCAGTGTGTTGCGGCGGGCAAAAGATGGGATTTGCATATTATTCCTATTTAAATCGTTATGTTTAGTTATACGCTTTATTGGCTGAGCAAGATGCATTGTGCGCGTCATCACTTTTTAGCAAATAGTAAATCCCGCACTCTGTGGCCTTTATTAATGCCTTTTCGCTCAAAATTTGATTCCGAACGCCAGTCGGGGCGCGGGGCGTAGTCGGTTGCGGTGTTTGCCAAGGCTAGCTCAGACTGCAGCACGGCGAGCATTTGTTCCGCGTAGTTTTCCCAATCGGTCGCCAAATGCAAATAGCCGTTGGGTTGTAATTTGCTTACCAATAGCTTTACAAAAGCAGCTTGAATCAAGCGGCGTTTTTGGTGGCGCACCTTTGGCCACGGATCCGGAAAGTAAATATGCAGGCCATGCAAGGATGCGTCTGGAATCATGTTGTTTAACACTTCAACGGCATCGTGCTGAATGATGCGAATATTATGCAGATTATCTATCTGGCAATAGCGCAATAGGCTGCCCACGCCCGGTGTATGGACTTCTACACCAATGAAGTTTTTCTCTGGCAACAGTTTAGCGATGTGGGCAGATGTTTCGCCCATGCCAAAACCAATTTCTAAAACAGTGGGTGCTGCGCGCCCAAATGCTATTGCATAGTCAAGTAACTGCGGCTGAAAAGCAATACCAAACTGCGGCATCAGGGTTTCATGCGCGCGCGCTTGCGCTTGCGAATAGCGGCCTTGACGCAGCACGAAGCTACGGATGGGGCGATGGATGGTCTCAGCGACGGGCAACGGGTCTGGATTTTCAATATTTGGTGTCATGACCTAATTATAAAAGGTTCAGCACCAAAAAAGGCTCAAAGGCGCTACGGACTCAGTACAATTACATTTATGAAAAAACAATTTAGCGAAATCAGGCTGTTTAATGGCCGTGAAAAATCGTTGCTGCGCGGCCATCCGTGGGTGTTTAGCAGTGCCGTTGAGCATAAAGGCCCAGACCTTTCGCCGGGCGATACCGTGCGTTTGTGCGCGCATGACGGCACGTTTTTAGCCTATATCGGCTACAGCCCCCAAAGCCAAATTATTGGCCGAGTTTGGAGCTTTGTTGAGGCTGAACCGCCTTCGCGACAGCTGCTGGAAAGCCGCTTAAATCAAGCATTTGCACTGCGGCACACATTGCTAAAACCAACTGCCGGTGAAGCCTATCGGCTGGTCCACGGGGAAAGTGATTTTATGCCCGGTGTGGTGGTGGATATTTACGCCGATACTGCCGTGCTACAGCTGTCAGCCATGGCAGCCGAGCCATGGCGCGATGATATAGCCGACTTACTGATTGTGCTACCCGGCATCACTCGCGTGTATGAGCGGTCAGATGCAGATGTGCGCACGCTTGAGGGCTTGAGCGCACGCGTGGGCTTGCTGTGCGGTGCAGCACTTCCGGCTGCAGGCTTGCCAATTATTGAGGCGGGCATGCACACACTGGTTGATGTGGTGGGCGGGCATAAAACCGGCTTCTATCTTGATCAGCGCGATAATCGCGCCCTAACCCGTGCACTGGCCAAGGACCGCGCCGTACTCAACTGTTTTTGCTACACCGGCACCATGAGTATTGCCGCCCTGCAAGGCGGCGCCAGCCATGTGACATCGATCGACAGCGCGGCACCGGCCTTGGCTAAATTACAAGAAAATTTACAACTGAACGGGTTTGAAGAAAGCGCCAGTACCGCCATGGATGCCGACGTGTTTGAAGCGTTGCGCAAGTTTCGCGACCGCGCGCAGAGCTTTGATTTAATCATTCTCGACCCGCCTAAATTTGCGCCCACCGCCAGTCACGCTGAAAAAGCCGCGCGGGCGTACAAAGACATTAATTTACTCGGCTTTAAACTATTGCGGCCAGGTGGTCTACTCATGACTTATTCCTGTTCAGGCGGCATTAACGCGGATTTATTTCAAAAAATTGTGGCGGGTGCGGCGCAAGATGCAAAAGTAAACGCGCAGATTTTGCAGCGACTAGGTGCGGGGTTGGATCATCCGGTGGCGCTGAATTTTCCTGAAGGCGACTACTTAAAGGGCCTATTACTAAGGCGGGCGGCATGAAAAAGATAATTGTATCTTGCCTAACTATTTTGCTCTGCGCATGCTCTACGAGCAGGCTGGAAACACCCGTAAATAGGGCGTCTGCAGGCATACTACCCACGCCAGAAGTTACGCAAAAAATTTCAAGCTTCAATCCGGAATTTTCTTCCGGC
>JANNXI010000053.1:0-16346 GCA_031409495.1 Betaproteobacteria bacterium | reverse complement strand
GTACGTGGCTTAGGGTTTTTGAACATCAATACAATTTTTGGTGAGACTGCCGTGCGTCCGCGCAAAACACTGCGGCTAATTGTGCACTTAGAACGTCCCACAAAGGCCTATTTTGAAGGGCTAGATCGCGTTTCACCGTCTGCTGGAATGCAGGCTATTTTAGGCGTTGATATCCCGACCGTGACCCTCGCAGTAGTGGCCGGACGTAACTTGGCGGTGCTGGTAGAAGCAGCGGTGCGCAATTACATCTTACAAACTCGTGGCTACGATTCAAATAAAGAATTTTTAAAGCGCCATGAACTTGCTATGCGTCAAGCTAATGAAAATCCAGAAGAAGATGCGCCAGAGGGCACTAGGGTTTCTCCGCATCCGTTTGAACAAACCGGCATATTTAGCGCCTTTGGTAACGGCTAACGATGCAACTCGTTCTCGTTAGCGGGCTTTCAGGCTCAGGCAAAAGTATCGCGCTGAAAGCGCTAGAAGATGCAGGCTATTTTGCAGTCGATAACTTACCCGCAACGCTTATCGGCGCGCTTCTCGACTCGCTCGCCAGTTGCGGCGAAGGGCAAAAAATTGCCATTAGCGTGGACGTGCGCAGCGCCGCCACCATCGCCCAGCTTCCCGCAACCATAGAAAAGCTCACCGCCGAAGGCGTAGACTGCCGCTTAATGTTTCTTGATGCCAACGATGAGGCCCTCACACGGCGTTTTTCAGAGACGCGCCGCCCTCACCCCTTAGCGGAAAAATTCAATGGCATGGCGGCCTGTATTGCCGAAGAACGGCAATTACTAGCTGATGTTGCGCTGCTAAGCCACCGCATCGATACTTCGGATGTGCGCCCCAACACCCTACGCGGTTGGGTAAAAGACTGGTTAGCGCTCGATCGCACGCGCATTACCTTGGCGTTTTTATCGTTCGGTTTTAAACATGGCATTGCCTTTGACGCTGATTTTGTTTTTGACGTGCGATTTCTGCCCAACCCTTTTTACGATCCCGTGCTTAAAAATCAAACTGGCCAAGATCAAGCCGTAAAATCATTTTTTGAAGCCGACTTAAACGTAGCGCATTTGATCGACGATATTTCTAGCTTCATCATGCGTTGGCTGCCACAGTTTGTGCGGGACAACCGCAGCGCCATTACTGTCGCCATCGGCTGCACCGGCGGGCAGCATCGCTCGGTTTACATTGTCGAGCAACTCGCGCAGCGCTTTGGTAGCCAGCAACAAGTGCTTACCCGTCATCGCGATTTGGCACAATAGTATCCCAATAATAAGCTGAAGGCACCCTAAATTAGGACATCTTCAGGCCCTCTTAAACCCATAAGCCATTCCGTTTCCGAACAAAATTATCATGCCAAACATGCTCAAACAAGCCGTAGCCGCCCACAACGAGCCGCTACAAATTGATATACCGCTCTTTGCGTTGGGCTCCATTTTGTTTCCTGAAGGCCAGATGAACCTGCGCGTGTTTGAGCAGCGCTATATGGACATGGCCAAATCCTGTATGAAAAATGCGGCACCATTTGGCGTAGTACTTATCGCCAATGGCGAAGAAGTAAATAGTCGCAATGGTATCGCCACTACGGTAGAACACGTGGGCACACTCGCTACGATCAGCGATTGGGACATGCAGCAGCTTGGTGTGTTACAGCTAACAGTCACCGGTGGCAACCGCTTTCGCATCATTACGCAGCGCACCTTAGAAAGTGGCTTGCTGGTGGGCACAGTAAGCTTAATTAATGCAGATAGCAATCAAGAGCATGTGGCCCTTGCCGCGTGCGCAAATTTGCTGCAAAAAATATTAACGCAGTTGGGCAAAGTACCAAACCAGCAGCAACTTCAAGACGCTATGTGGGTGAGCTTTCGTTTAACGGAAATACTGCCGCTCAACATGACCGTAAAGCAGAAAATGCTGGAACTAACTGACGCGGGGATGCGCTTGGATATTTTGCACAAATTTCTGATTGATCAGGGCTTGATTGCGGCGCATTAGCCTTGCGTGGGAAAACTCAAGATAGCCTAAAATCGGGGATCTTCAAGCATTTTAAATTTGGGATTTTCACCTAGTAAAATGACCATGACCCTCAATATCACCCACCTTCGCAACTACGCCGTAAACAATACCCTGTTTACCCCCACCACCTTGCCCCGCGCCATCGCGCACTTTGGTTTTGTGCAGGCCGATCCAATTCGCGCACCAGCGCGGGCACAAGATTTAACGTTGCGGCATCGGGTTACCAATTATTGCGCGGGTGATTTAGAGGCACGATATACCAAGCTAAATGTCGAGGAAGATTTTTTTATCAACTACGGATTTTTGTCGGTTGATGTGCACGCACTCATGCATCCGCGCGCGATACAAAAGCCGAAGCATGTTTGGGATAAAACCACTCAAAAACGCGCTGAAGCGATGCTCGACTTTGTGCAAACGCAGAGGCAGGTGCATCCGCGGGCTGCTGATGCGCATTTTGCGCACGGCACTGCAACCAATTATTGGGGCGGCTCATCAAACGTCACCACCAAGCTGCTTGACGGCATGCATTATCGCGGTATGTTGCGCGTGGTTGGGCGCGAAAACGGCATAAAAATTTACGCGCCACCGCGTGCGATTGCGACGCCACTATCTGATGAAGAAAGTATCAACGCGCTGGATGCTTTGATTGATGTGGTCATTCAAAAATATGCGCCCCTGCCTGCTGCTAGCATCAACGGCTTGCTCAGCCGCTTGCAATACGGTGCGCCGCAATGGCACGATAAGCTGAAGACCGCCATTACACGGGCTAAAGCACGCTTAAACCAAGCCGTAATTGATGGAGCAACTTGGTATTGGCCGATCGCTACATCAGCCGCAAAAGTGCTCGCTTTTTCACAACAAACCGACGATAAAGTACGCTTTTTAGCGCCGTTTGATCCGATTGTTTGGGATAGAAATCGCTTTGAAATGTTGTGGGGTTGGGCGTATCGATTTGAAGCTTACACCCCCGCGCCTAGACGCAAATTGGGATACTACGCCCTGCCCCTACTGTGGCGCGATGCGGTTATCGGCTGGGCAAATATCAGCGTGCAAGATGGTGAGATGCAAACAGAAATCGGCTACGTAAGTGGGGCCACACCGAAGGATAAAGCGTTTAGCGCAGCGCTTGCGGCTGAGTGTGATGCTATTCGGATTTTTCTAAAACTAGCTTAAGTAGTATTCGTTTCACCGGCGCTGGTAGCGCTGCGGTTTCTATTTCGCTTAAACTTAGCCACTTGGTTTTGCTTTGCTGCGCCATCAAGTTCACCGAAGTTTTTTGCTTAGTTAAATCAACTAAAAGCGGCGTGATGCTTAAAGTGAAATGAGTGAAACCGTGATCCTCTACAGCAAGCTTCCTACCCTTAAACTCACCCAAACCATAAACTGAAGGCACCCTATTTACGGGCGTCTTCAACGTATTATTTGCGTCAAAATCAGCGCCTAAGTCCGGCAAACTCCATAAGCCGCCCCAAATACCTGTTGGCGGGCGTTGCTCGATTAGCACTTTGTCGTGCTCCATCAAAATCAGCAGCGTGGTTTGCCTATGCGGTATGGCTTTTTTGAGCTTTCGCGTAGGCAGGGTAGCGGTTAAGCCATCGCGCTTTGCGATGCAAGTTTCGGCTACTGGGCACAACAAACATTTGGGTGCCGTGCGGCTGCAAAGGCTTGCGCCTAAGTCCATCAAACCTTGGGTGTAGGCTGCCATATTGTTTGCCGGCAATTGCGCTTCTGCGAGTTGCCACAGCGCTGCTTCAATCGTCTTCTTGCTCGGATCGCCCTCAATCCCAAAATGCCGCGTGAACACGCGCTTCACGTTCCCGTCCATGATTGGCGTGCGCTGGGCAAAACAAAATGCGCTGATGGCACCGGCTGTAGAACGCCCAATGCCGGGCAATGCGACAATATCGGCAAAGGCCGACGGAAACACGCCATCGTGGTCGCGCACCACTATCTGCGCCGCTTTGTGCAGGTTACGCGCGCGGGCGTAGTAACCCAGGCCCGCCCACAGCACCATCACAGTGTCGCTACTGGCGGCCGCTAAATCTTGCAACGTTGGGCAGGTATTTAAAAAGCGTTGGTAATAGCCGATTACGGCACTTACTTGGGTTTGCTGCAGCATAATTTCGGATAGCCACACACGGTACGGGTCTTGAGTGCGCTGCCACGGTAGATCATGACGACCACTAATTTTTTGCCAATTGATGATGCGATTTGCGAATTTTTCCATAATGCGTAGTTTACCGCTTGCAATGCGCGGTGACTTTGGCGCATATTAAGAGCATCTTAATATTCCGTTATTTTTATGCACCGCACTCTCCGCATCGGCTTGTCAGCCAGACTATTGCACCCCGACAATAATCGCGAATTTTTGCCCACAAAATCGTTGCATTATGTTGAGGAGTGCGTAGCGCATTGGGTGATGTCGGCAAATGTATTAGCGCTGATGATCCCCGCGATTAGCCAATCTACGCCGCATGGACCGGATAAAATTTCGATTCATGATTACGTTGAATTGTTCGACGGCTTGGTATTGCAAGGCGGTGCCGATGTGGCACCTGAGAGCTATGGCGATGTAGCGTTAAAACCGGAATGGGGGGGCGACAAAATTAGGGATGCGTACGAGCTCGAGCTGGTACACGCGTTTATAGGCGCAGGCAAACCCGTGCTGGGCGTGTGTCGCGGTATGCAGATAATCAATGTGGCAATGGGCGGCACGCTGTTTCAGGATATTCCAACACAGGTTGAGAGCGCTGCAAACCACCGTTGCGAACAAGCTTATGAAAACAAATTCCACGGCTTAAATATTGTGCCAAACACCCGATTAGCAGCACTACTGGGCGCATCAGACGGCGTAATAAACACCATCCATCATCAAGCCGTAAACAAACTAGGCAATAATTTAGTGGTTGAAGCCTATGCAGAAGACGGCAAAATAGTTGAAGCCATTCGCGGCACGGGCGAAAGCTATGTATTTGGCATGCAATGGCACCCGGAATTTATGTGCCCGAATAGGGAAAATTTGCTGAATTGCCGTCCGATTTTGGACGATTTTTTAGCGGCGGTCCGGGCGCGGACGGACAATTAAATATCTTGTAAACACCTTAAATACGGGAATCTTCAAGACATTAACAGGCATATATTCATTCACCTACTCTATCAAAGCAATCGCATCAATCAATAGCAGCAATCAATAGCAGCAATCATAATTTTGCACTAGACTCATGTTTCTAACAGTTAGAGTATTTATGTTTTACACGTTAATCCACAAACATACCTAGGAGAACCACCATGAAATTGCAAGGTACAAAAACTCACCAAAATTTGAAAGATGCATTTGCAGGCGAATCACAAGCGAATCGTCGCTATTTATATTTCGCAAACAAAGCTGACGTTGAAGGTCAGAACGACGTAGCCGCGCTATTCCGCTCAACTGCCGAAGGCGAAACTGGCCACGCGCACGGCCACCTTGACTACCTAGCTGTAGTTGGCGACCCTGCAACTGGCTTGCCAATTGGCTCGTCTGAGCAAAACCTGAAATCCGCTGTTGCTGGCGAAACGCATGAGTACACCGACATGTACCCAGGCATGGCAAAAGCCGCACGCGAAGAGGGTTTCGACGAAATTAGCGACTGGTTTGAAACACTGGCTAAGGCCGAGCGCTCCCACGCTAACCGCTTTCAAAAAGCGCTGGATGCATTAGAAGTTTAAGTTTTCTCGCAACACGAAAGCGGGCTGCCATCAGTTAACTCGGCAGCCCCTTTTTTTAACTACAGCAGCTAAGGAACAACAAAAATGTCCACTCGCGAAGGCAGTCTCGAAGCCCCAACCCGTCATCCCATCGACTGGAAAAATCCATCTTTCTACGATGAAGCCGCCCTGTTTGGCGAGATGGAACGCGTGTTCGACATTTGCCACGGCTGCCGGCGCTGTGTGAGTTTGTGCAATTCATTCCCCACCTTGTTCGATCTAATCGACGCCGGCAAAAGCGGCGAAATGGACGATGTGCCGAAGCAAAAGTATTGGGAAGTAGTCGACCAATGCTATTTGTGCGACGTCTGCTACATGACCAAATGCCCCTACGTGCCGCCACATCCGTGGAACCTCGACTTCCCGCACCTCATGTTGCGGGCAAAAGCGGTGCAGCACAAACAAGGCACAGCCACCAAATTTCGCGATGCTAATTTATCGTCAACCGACCGTAACGGCAAGCTGGCCAGCATCCCTGTAGTAGTGCAGTTTGTAAACGCCACCAACAAAATGCCGATGGTGCGCAAGATGCTTGAAGCCACCTTAGGCGTGCACAAAACCGCATGGCTGCCTGAATTTACCGGCTCAAAATTCCGCAACAACGACGCCCCGCCGCAAGCCTTCACCATTAAAGACGGCTCCAAAACACCGGGCAAAGTGGCTATATTTTCAACCTGCTACATCAACTACAACGAACCCGGCATTGGCCATGATTTAGTGAGCATTTTGGATCACAACGAAATCCCGCATGTGCTCGCTGAAAAAGAAGCCTGCTGCGGCATGCCAAAATTAGAGCTTGGCGATTTAGATGCGGTGGCAAAGCTTAAGGAAATCAATATCCCACAATTAGCTAAGCTGGCAAAAGCGGGCTACGCCATCCTTACGCCAATACCGTCTTGCACCTTAATGTTTAAGCAAGAGCTACCCTTGATGTTCCCTGAAGATGCCGATGTTCAGGCCGTTAAGGCCGCCATGTGGGATCCGTTTGAATACCTAATTCAGCGCAAAAAAGATGGCTTATTGAAGCAAGATTTCAAAGCCAGCTTAGGCAATGTTTCGTATCACATCCCTTGCCATGCCAGAGTACAAAACACCGGCCAAAAAACCCGTGAAATGTTGCAGCTAGTACCCGGCACCACCGTTACCACAGTCGAGCGCTGCTCCGGCCACGCGGGCACATGGGGCGTGAAAAAGGAGTACCACGAGATGAGCCTAAAAATCGGCAAACCCGTATTCCGCGCCATGAACGACGCCGCACCAAACTACATCAGCTCCGACTGCCAACTAGCCGCGCATCATATCGAGCAAGGCATAGAAGCGCTGAAAAAAGAAACAACAGTTAAAGCAAAATTAGCACACCCCTTAACCCTAATCGCCACCGCATACGGCGTGCAACGTACAGAGTAAACCAACATCAACGTAGGTCGGATTAGGCGCGCTTTTGCGCCGTAATCCGACACAACCACCTTTTACGGCACCCTGAAGACGCCCTACGACCCGAAGGTAGACCCTTTCAGGGAAAAGGGTATCTCCAAGCACATCACACATTCAATCAGGAGCATCAAAAATGTCCACCACCACAGCCCCCACCATCACCAAAGATTCCCTAATGAGCCTTGAGCAATACGCCAAAGCCCGTCCCGAATATCGCAAAGCCGCCATCGCGCACAAGCGCCTGCGCACCGTGCACGTAGGCAATCACGTCACGCTGTTGTTTGAAGACGAACAAACCCTACGCTATCAAATTCAAGAAATTTTGCGCGCCGAAAAAAACTTTGAAGAACAAGGTATTTTGGACGAGCTAGAAGCCTACGTGCCACTTTTGCCCACAGGCAAAAACCTAAAAGCGACGATGCTAATCGAATACACCGATGAAACCGAACGCAAAATCGCGCTCACCAAACTTAAAGGCGTCGAACGTAAAACCTGGGTGCAGATTGAAGGTGCCGAACGCGTATACGCCATCGCCGACGAAGACCTAGAACGGGAAACCGAAACCAAAACCTCCGCCGTGCACTTTTTACGCTTTGAATTTAGCAAAGAAATGATCGAAGCCGTGAAGTACGGCGTAACGATTTCGGTCGGCGTGGATCACGGTAATTATCAAGCAACAGTGTCACCGTTAAGCCCGGAAACGCGGGATGCGTTGGCACGGGATTTTGGTTGAATTGGTTATTACAAGCTGTTATTTTATAGGCCAAAGATGCTCGAAAATTCTGCACTCCAGAGGGATTGGGCGGGCACTACCTAACACTGCGCTGTTTTTACACATCCATCCGCCACCGCTAAAATATACTTTATGCTGACAGCATTCAAGCTTGAAAAAGATTCCATCGAATACTTGGACTGGCTCGGGCAGTCAATCAGCGAATGCGAAATGCCGCCTACTTTGCGAGTGCGGGTAGCATGTGCCTGCTTTGCTATTGCGCAAGACCACCATCACGGGATAGTCACTCTCCTTGATCGTGGCTTGTTTGCATCGAGCTTTGCATTGCTCAGATGGGAATATGAGGCTTACATTCGCGGCGAGTGGCTTTCTTTATGCGCAACCGACGAAGAAGTGACGGCATTTTCGGAAGACAAGGAACCACCAAAAATCCAAGCGATGCTCGGCGCACTCGAGGCTACTCCAGCGTTCTCCGAAAAAATCCTCAGCCGTATCCATGCTGAGAGCTGGAAAACGATGAATAGCTACACCCATACCGGTGGTTTACATGTCCAAAAATGGGGGACTACGGAGGTGATTGAGCCTAGCTATACGCCTGAAGAAATTCAAGAGGTTTTGTACTTAGCTGAAGCTTTTGGGGCGTTCGCTGTAGCTGGAATTGCCGAGTTGGCCAAAGACGAGCAGGTTCAAGAAGCAATCCTTGCCAAAGTACAGGTACGCGCTGCAAAAAAGCAAGCAGCTAGTAATCAGCTCGCAGGTTAAGATTATGCTTAAAGACGCCCATAATTCCCGTATCTTCGGACATTTAAAGCGCTTGCAACTCTTTCGGTCGAATGCGCGGTGACTTCACGTAGTACCTACATTGTTACGCACAACATTGCCGACTTTAAGCGCACCAGCCAATTACTAGTGCATGCTATGACCCCAGCTGATTTTTTACGTACCCTAAGCCACAAAAGGAGCACACCATGACCGCACTAACTACTCGATTACCAAATTCTGTGCATCAAAAAATCAAAGAACTGGCCGCGCGCGATGATATATCCGTGAATCAATTTATTGCTAGCGCCGCAGCTGGAAAAATGGCGTCAGTGCTCACGCTTGATTATTTAAAGTCGGAGGCAGCAAGCGGAACGCGCGCCGGATTTGAGCGTTATTTGGGCATGGTGTCAGACGCCCCAGCGCGGGTGGGTGACGAGCGCGTGAAGGGTATTTGAATACTCTGCCGCAGACTGGCACCTCTTAGGTTAGCGGCTCGACGCGTTGCGCAACTTTTATTCGGGCACGAACACATTAACCGCGCCAGCTCGATGTGGCTTCTTCTATGCCCCAAATGCGGGATGCGGTGGCATCGGATTTCAGCCAATCGGTTAATTCTAAATAGCCTGTAGATGCCCAATAATAGGGCATCTACAGGATGTTATTTGCGGTTTCGGCGAAACGGAATCGTTCGCGCGCCGCGGCCAATCCAGCTCACTTTTTAGAAATATCGCGATACGCGGCAGGTACGTTCATTCCGGGGTGTACCCATCCAAATAGTGCATAGCCGGTAAATTCTTGCATGGGCGTTGCAAGCACGGTTTGTTCTAAGGTGAGTCCTTTATCGACCGCGGCTTGCACATTTTTTTGCACCGCTGCTAAGTAGTCGATATGCCACTTCATATCTTCGCGCGACATGGCAACACCATGACCGGGAACAATGCGCGCATCGGCGGGCAAAAAAGCATACACGCGCTTTAAGGTATCGAGGGTGGCAACCAGTTGGCCGTCAAGCAACCACGGCAACGCGGGTTTGGCCGCGATGATGGGGTTACCCGACCACATCACTTTTGACTGCGGCTCCCACACCCACAAGTCACCGCCGGTTTGGGCAAAGCCGAAATCGATAATGTGCGCTTCCTTATCACCTAAGTCGAGCACCACAGTAGACATGGGTGCCACCAGAATATCTCCGGCGCGCGGTTTGATTGGCTCGATTCCACGGCCTGGACCAAAATTTTTGATCATAAAAGCCTTGTCGTCTTCAAGATGCTTTTCAATAGATGTTCGCGTTTTGGTGTGTTGCACAATGCGCGTGCTGGCCGACATATACATATTGCCAAACGAGTGATCACCGTGCGAGCTGGTATTAACGGCGTAAATCAGCGGCTTGCTGGATAGCTTTCGGCTCAAATCTCGCACCTGTTGGTTCAAGCGCTTATTGAGCATGGTTTCAATCAGTAGCGCGCCCCGCGTACCAACAATTAGGCCACCGCTAGTGGCAGCGGCTGCACCTTTGGCGTTAAGCTCGCGCGCGTTATCGGCGTAGTAAGCGTAAACGCCGTCGGCTAATTTTTCGCTTTGCATATTCACTTTGTTACCGTCCCAAATCGGCTCTGCGGCGGTTGCTTCAATAGGCTTAACGCTGCCTAAGGCCGTGCTTACTAACAGCGCCGCTAATATCTGTTTATTGAAGTATCTATTCATTTTGGGTCTCCTTGATGATTGTGAGTACTGATAATAGGTGTTGCACTACTGCAATACAATTAGCTAAAATTGCAATATCTATTTGCAAAAATGCACAGCCATGAATGAGCTTAAAAACCTTTACGATCTAAATGACTTACGCTACGTCGCCACCGTGAATGAGACTGGCTCTCTTTCCGCTGCCGCGCGCAAGTTAAACGTCAACCATGCCACCGTGTTTAGACGGCTAGCTAAAATTGAAGAAGCACTGGGTGTGCGATTGTTTGAACGCGATAGTGGCCGCTACATGGCTACAGCAGCGGGCGAGGAAGTGGCGGCGGCGGCACTTGCCATTGAGCAGCGCGCAGCGGAGACTTTATTGAAAGTGGCGGGGCGTGATTTGCGGCCGAGCGGTATCGTGCGCATCACCACCACAGACAGCATTGCAGCCGCATTGTTGAACCCCATACTCAAGGAATGTCGCGCGCGCTACCCGCAAATTGCGCTGCATATTGTTATTGATAACCACATGCTGAATTTAGCCAAGCGCGATGCCGATATCGCCATTCGCCCGACGCGCAACCCTCCTGAGCATTTGGTGGGCAAGCGCATTTGCACTTTGGCGTTTGCCGTGTACGGTGCGAATCAATATTTGAAAACCACCGCAACTACTAAATTGGCAGCGCATCAATGGATTGCTTTAGGTGAATCACAAGAGCGGCACCGCACGCTGCAATGGCTGCAAACCGTGTTGCCACTTGAGCAAGTGGGCTGCCGGGTTGATGGCTTTGCCAACGTCGCACGCGCCTGCGAGGACGGCTTGGGTTTAGCCGCATTGCCATGCTTCATCGGCGATTCCATGCCAAATTTGCGCCGCGTACAGAACCCAGACGCCGCGTTAGCCGCCGAGCTATGGGTACTAACCCATCCTGATCTGCGTAATACCGCACGGGTAAAAGCCGTGTTTCAACTACTACATCAAGCACTAACCGAGCGCGCGCCGCTGATAAGCGGGGTTAGTCAATAATTTCGCAGTTAAGCCCAAAAGTACGCGGCGCGTTGGCGGATTATTGTAACTAATTTATCGTTTAAAACTAGGCTGTAGACGCCCTAAAATAGGGCGTTTCCAGCCTATTTTTTACCCAAAAATCCGTTCACGCCAGCACAAGCGCGCAATACAGAATAAAGCGGGTGTAAACGCTGAATACGCTGCTAGTGCAAGTTGGTACCGTCGTTTCTAGGTTAAAGTACGTGCGCTACCCCCTTTAACTCTCTCTATTTTAAGCGCCAATGAACGCCGTAGAAATTGAAGCTGCTATTTCTGACTTGGCCGAAAAGCCCTTTGACGCTACGGAATTTCCGTTCGCTTTTTTAGCGGCTTTCGGCAATAAAGACACCACTTTAAAACGCCTACGCACCACGCAAACTGGCAGCAATAATGCCTCTGACATTGCAGGCGGCGTACTACAGCGCAACAATATACACATGGCCGTATGTGCATCAGGTGAGGTGGCTAATACCCTTAAAGCCTTGCGTGCTAGCGCCGCCACCACGAAGGCCAAAGCTAAATTTATTCTTGCCACTGACGGGCACACGCTCGAAGCCGAAGAAATAGCGAGCGGTTGGAAAAACTGTTTGAGCTGTATACAAAGATGACCAATAATAGGGCGTCTCCAAGCAAAAAACCTGTGAAAGCCGCACCCAGCCTAGGGCTATGATGAGCGATTTAATTATCTACACCTCCGATGATGGCCAAACGCGCATCAACCTGCGAGCGGAAGCCAACAGCATTTGGCTTAGCCAATTAGAGATCGCCGAGCTATTTCAAACCACGAAGCAAAACGTGAGCCTGCACGCGAAGAACATCTTTGATACGGGCGAGTTAAACGCAGATTCAGTTGTCAAGGATTCCTTGACAACTGCTGCTGATGGTAAAAACTATCGCACACAGCTGTTTCATTTAGAGCTAATTTTGGCTATTGGCTACCGCATTCGTTCGCCGCGCGGTACCCAGTTCCGCCAATGGGCTACCAAAAACCTGAAGGAGTTTTTACTCAAAGGTTTCTTAATGGACGACGAACGGCTTAAAAACCCCGCCGCTTGGGACTATTTCGACGAGCTGCTCGAACGTATTCGTGAAATTCGTGCGTCTGAAAAGCGGTTTTATCAAAAAGTGCGCGAGCTTTTTGCGCTGAGTTCGGATTACAGCATTAGCGAGAAAGAAACCCATCTATTTTTTGCCGAAGTACAAAACAAACTCCTTTTTGCGGCCACCGGCCACACCGCTGCCGATATGATTGTAAAGCGCGCAGATGCGCACAGCCCCAACATGGCGCTTAACCATTGGAGCGGCTCGCGCGTGCGTAAGCAGGACGTTATTATTGCCAAAAACTATTTGTCAGAAGACGAAATTGATACCCTCAATCGGCTGGTGGTGATTTTTTTAGAACAAGCCGCATTACGGGTAAAGCAGCGGGCTGACCTAACCTTGGATTTTTGGCGTAACCATGTAGACGGTATGTTGGCCTTTAACGGCCAAGCCGTGTTGCAAAATACCGGTTCCGTCAGCCATAACGAAATGGTGCGCATTGCACAGGCACGTTACGACGCATTTGACGGCCATCGCCGTAACGCCGAGGCGTTGGAGGCCGATGCAGCAGATTTGCAGGAAATTGAACAGCTTGAAAAACGCGTTAAACGGCAGGCTACAAGCGCAAGTGAAGGCGTAAAATCGCCAAAGCACAGTAAATAAGTAAAATTTTGACTTGTGTGTTTGCAGTACCCAATTTGTCCAACAGCTTGTTGGACAAATGCCGTAACCGCTGGTTAACATTTTGGTCAACCAGCTAAAACAAGTAATTTGTGCAAGTGGTGCTCGTTCAACTCTAGTGGCAAACGCTAAACAATAAATTGATTGGGTTTTGATTTTGCCCGGCAAAAACGCTATTGTTAAACAAATAAATAAATTAAAGTCCATATAGAACAATGACTTACGACTAGTTTAAATGTCCAAAAAGATTTGATCAGGTTTTGATTCATCGCCTCAAATACCCGATTAAAGCAGCTACTATCATGACAACGCATCACAAACATCTTACCACTAGGAAGTGTAATGACCAGTTCTGCCATAAGCCTCAATAAACCTACCGCCTACACCGTACCATCCGTGTCCATCGCCACCGCCCGCACCGGCGCATCGCCTAAAACCAATGCATTCGGTATGCGCGCGACGCAAGAGCGCGCCTACGCCAAACGGGGCGAGCAATATTTGCTAATAAAATCACCGCCAGCTTCAGGCAAATCACGGGCGCTGATGTTTATACCGCTGGGTAAGCTCAGCGCAAATATGACCAAAAATATGATGGCTGGAGACGCACAATGACTGAACCGCGCACGATTGCACTAATTGACGATCTGCGCCAACTTGCTGCAGAAGCGTCGTGGGTGGAGTTCAAACACAACAACACAGATGCATCGCTGATCGGCAAGCTGATCTCGGCGCTTTCCAACGCTGCGCGATTGATTGATGAACCATTCGGCTACGTGGTGTGGGGCATTCGCGACGGAGATCATGAAGCCATCGGCACTACATTTTTACCTTCAAAACAATCGCAGAATAATCAACCCCTTGAGTTGTGGTTAACGCAGCGATTGCAGCCCAATATTGCTTTTACGTTTAAATCCGTGATGTACCGCGACCAACAATTAGTATTGCTGGAAATTCCTGCAGCAACCAATAGCCCAGTAGAATTTGATCGGCAGGCTTTTGTACGCATTGGCAGCACCACACACAGATTGTCTGATCACCCGGAGCGCCTGAAGGCGCTTTGGGCAAAATTACAATCTTATGCATGGGAAACAGGCTTAGCTGCAGACTTTTTGAGTGGTGACGAAGTGCTGGAACGGCTTGACTACGTCAAATATTTTGCAATGACGGGACAGCCGTTGCCAGATAATCGGAAGGGCATTTTTGATAAACTTGCCGCCGATAATTTAATTTGCATCGATGTGGGCGGCCACTGGAGTATCACTAATCTTGGCGCCATCACATTTGCAAAACAGTTAGCGGATTTTTCTCCTTCTGTGGCACGTAAGGAGGTTCGCTTTGTGCGTTATGCGGGGATCAGCCGAGCTGATCCAGTGACGTTTCGTTTGGAAGGGAAAAGCGGATACGCTATTGATTTCACAGACTTAATTGACTTCATTGATAGGTTGATGCCGCGAAATGAATTTATTGGCAAAGCATTTCGCGAAGAGCGCCCCCTTTATCCGGCCATTGCCATTCGCGAACTGGTAGCCAATGCACTCATTCATCAAGACATGACAGTCACAGGAGCAGGCCCATTGGTGGAGATGTTCGTGGACCGGATTGAGATTACCAATCCGGGTCAGCCGCTGGTGGAACCCGATCGATTTTTGGATTTTCCACCGCGTTCGCGTAATGAGGCGTTAGCGTCACTCATGCGCCGCATGCGCCTTTGCGAAGAACAGGGCACTGGTATAGACAAAGTATTCTTTGCAGTTGAGCTGCATCAGCTACCACCGCCTGATTTTCTTGCGCACGGCAATGCGGTGCGCGCGGTGCTGTACGCACCGCGCCGCTTTGCCGATATGACGCCACAGGAAAGGGTTCGTGCCTGCTACCAGCACGCAGCGCTTAAATACGTGAGCGGCCAGCGAATGAAAAACGCTTCCCTAACTGAGCGCTTTGGTATCGATTCACAGAATGCAGCGCAAACTTCCGTGGTACTCCGGCAGACGCAAAAAGCTGGATTGATAAGACCCGCCGATCCTGTTCATCCACGGACGGGTTACGTTCCGTTCTGGGCATAGATAAGAATTGATTGGGTTTTGATTTTGCTCAGCAAACACGCTACCGTTAAGCAAATAAATAAATTAAAATATATATAGAACAATGACTTAAGACTATTTTCAAAGCCCAAAAAGATTTGATCGGGTTTTGATTCACCGTTTCAAATACCCGGTTAAAGCAGTTACTATCGTGACAACGCATCACAAAATATTTTACTACTAGGAAGTGCAATGACCAGTTTGGCCACCAACATCAATAACCCCACCAATACCTACACCGTGCCATCAGTGTCCATCGCAACCGCCCGCACGGGCGCATCGAGCAAATCCAACGCTTTGGGCATGCGCGCCATGCAAGAGCGCGCTTATGCAAAACGCGGCGAGCAATATTTGCTGATTAAATCGCCGCCTGCGTCGGGCAAATCACGGGCGCTGATGTTTATAGCGCTGGATAAGCTGAACAACCAAGGCTTGCAGCAAGCCATTGTGGTGGTGCCGGAACGCTCGATTGGCTCAAGCTTTGCCGATGAACGCTTGAGTGAGCATGGTTTTGAATGGGATTGGCAAGTGGCACCGCAATGGAACCTTTGCAATGCACCGGGTGTTGACGATGTGAAGGTAGCGAAGTCAAAGGTTAAGGCGGTGGGCGAGTTTTTAGCCAGCGCAGATAAATTGCTGGTGTGTACGCACGCTACATTTCGTTTTGCTGTGGAAGAGCTGGGTGTTGCAGCGTTTGATCATCGCTTAATTGCGATTGATGAATTTCATCATGTATCGAGCAACCCTGATAACAAGCTGGGCAGCCAGTTAGGCGAGTTTATTGCGCGCGATAAAGTGCATTTGGTCGCGATGACGGGTTCGTACTTTAGGGGTGATAGCGAGGCGGTGTTAGGCCCTGTAGATGAGGCGAAATTTGAAACCGTCACCTACACTTACTATGAGCAACTTAATGGCTACCAGTGGTTGAAGTCGCTCGATATTGGCTACTTTTTTTACACCGGCGCATACGTAAATGCGGTGGCTAAAGTATTGGACCCAGCACTAAAAACCATTGTGCATATTCCGAACGTAAATGCCCGCGAAAGCTTGAAAGATAAGCAACGCGAAGTAGAAGAAATTATGAACGGCTTGGGCGAATGGAAAGGCGTTGATCCAGTTACGG
>JANNXI010000052.1:0-2935 GCA_031409495.1 Betaproteobacteria bacterium | reverse complement strand
TGACGCATACGGTAATTTAAATTTTGTAACACAGTAGGACTAGCAAGGCGCGACGACGATGCAGGCTTCACCCTGCGAGGAGGAGCAACGCCGCTAGGAAGTTTCAAAATCGTGCAATCACCCGCGTAGCGCTCTCACCCAAATGGTGACGAAACAGAAACCGCAAAACACCAACAAACATCGGCTTTCCCGAAAAGTTCAAGCGGTCAACTGCCGTTTCTAGGTTTAATGCTTAAGTGGGTCTGAAGAAGCCTAGAGCTGCCTGAAGCTGCCTGAAGATGCCCTAAAATAGGGCATCTTCAGGCAGGTAAAGCTGGCACATCATAATGCATTTAGCACTCTAATCTTCATTAAGCCATTGAACAAAAAGAACAGCGCCAAACCGTGCAGCGCTAGGCCAAAGATATCGCCAGCCACGAGAAAAATAGCGGTGTCGAGCGCATAAAGTAAAAAGCCTGTTAGAAATAGCGCGAAAGAGGGTTTGCGCGCCGCATAGCCTACCCATGCAAAAAAGCTAATTAGCGCCACCACGCCTACCCAACAAAGTAGCACCATGCCCATTGATAGCGCTTCGACGGGTGCTATATCGGTTGCACTGCTAGCTACTGCGCCCACTACCGCGCCGGCGACGTCCTCGCTACCGAGGGCGCTGCCGATGCCCGCTAATAACTGCGCAAGGCCTAAGCCCAGACCGAAGCCCCAAGTGCTGCCAGCTAGGGTCACTACTGCATTGATGGCTGATAAGGCCGCTATCCAATAAAACCAATTGGCACTGCTGTTAATGGCGTCGCGATAGTCATCCATTTTTGGATTGTATTCGCGATCCGCAGCGGGTACCTCGGCGTCGGTTTGTGGTGGCGCATAGTGGGTGGATGTGGCGCTGTGTTCGGTCTCGTAGCGTGAAACATGGACGAAGTCAAACTCGGGTTCGGGTGAGTCTTTAGTGGGCGCCGGCCCAGAAAAGTCTGAAAACGGATTTGCGGCTTTGGCTTCGGCAGCGGCGCGCTGCGCGGCGGCCTCGGCAATGCCTGCACTGGTTTGTGCGGCGGCGGCATCAAAGGAGTGAAGCGGGCGAACAGCAAGTGTTTTTAGGGTTGCCGTATCGGGCGTCCAGCGGCTTCGCGGTTTAGCGTTAAAAGCATCTAGGGCTTGAACAATTTGCCACGCGTTTAATTTACTTACGCGCGCGGTCGCCTGAGCTCGCGTGTCCCGCTGCAGCGCCACGTAGCGCGGCACGGTGAGGTCTTTGCAACGATCTACTTGGGTGCGCGCTTCGATAAATTTGACGAGTTTTTCGTGTTGATGGAGTAGTTCAGCAAGCGCCATATCCGGATAAGTTGTACTCACCGCATTATCACCGCGCATAAGATAATGCGCGGCGGTGGCAGTATGGTTGGTCGAGGTGATGGGAATAGCGCCTTTTACGTTGGAATACACTGAATAATGTATCCCTTCCATAGCGGCTACGGCTGCGGCTTGCGCGGCAGGAATTTTATTGCGCGCGGTAAGGTATTGAACTTCGACCAAAATTGTGCCTGTTGGATCAAGGTAAATACCCGCTAAACACTGCGCATAGCGCCTTTGTGGTGCGGGGATAGTGTAATCGCCTAAATGCCTATAGCCCATGGCGTTTAGCTGCAATCCGACGCCGCGCACGTAGGTGAAGTCAAATTGAGCCCGTTCAGAAGGCTGAATTTTCAATAAGTCATACGGTAGCGCGAGGCCTGTTTTGATGACAGATTTAATTTTAATCAGCATCGCTATAGCGCTAATGGCACCAACCGCTAACGCTAACCAGAGCAGCCAGACAATACTTTGTAAATCGAATGGGCCGGAGGAGAGTAGTAAATTAAGGCCAAGGCTTATCACTAAGCAAATAAGTGCGTTTAAGGCAAAACATTTAATGATTGCTGCCTTCATATTTTGCGGCATGGGTACCCTTGTGTCTTCTCAGAAATATACCAAGCTCGTATGCTAAACGAAAATGATAGTTCGTCCACCATTGGCGACGTTGTTTTACCGTTGGCGACACAAAAAGTCGCTTTATCGCATTAGCGACACCATTGGCGACCCGTTTTGGCATAGTTCATCTACGCAACGCGCTTCGCCACCCACCAATCAACACCAACCAAACCCATCGCAGTTTAAATTTTATCCCTAGGAGACCATCATGAATGCGACTAAAATCCAAAAATCTTTGTTTGCAGCTGCAGTTTGTTTAGCGGTATTTTCGCCTCTAAGCCAAGCTGCAGAGCTAAGCATCGAAGTTGGCAACATCACCGAACTAAAAGGCACCGTGATGGTAGCGCTTTACGTTAACGGCGAAACTTGGCTAGGTAAGCCAGCCCAAGGCTTCGGCGCACCAGCAAATGCTGCAAAAGTAATCGTGAAATTTGCTGATGTGCCCGCAGGTACCTATGCCGCCGCTATTTTTCAAGACATCAACGGCAACGGCAAAATGGACAGCAACGTAATTGGTATTCCTACCGAGCCGTTTGGGTTTAGCAATAACGCCATGGGTAGTTTTGGCCCTCCAAAATTTGATGCTGCAAAATTTGTGATGGCAGACACTGCGACCACGATTAAATTAGATTTGAACTAAACTAAACTAAACTAAGTTATCTTCGGAGCCAGCCATGAACCGTCGCAATTTTCTATCCAGTAGTATTGCCCTAGCCGCAGGAAGCGCTTTGGTGCCAGCGTGGGCACAGGCTGTAGATCCTTATTATACGGGCTTCCGCGAGGGGTTAAAACAGCAACCCACGCTCGGTGCATTTGCGAATATATCCGCCGATGTCGCTTGTGATTCAGCACGCGTGGAAGGCAAAATACCGCCGGCGTTACGCGGTGCGCTCTATCGCAACGGCCCCGCGCAATTTGAGCGAGGCGGTGTGCGCCATCACCATTGGTTTGAGGGCGACGGCATGGTGCAGGC
>JANNXI010000051.1:0-8417 GCA_031409495.1 Betaproteobacteria bacterium | reverse complement strand
GCTTCTTCGAGTGCTTCTTCAAAGCGTTTATAGTCCGCCCAAATCTCACCGTGGATGTAATTATAGCCCACTCCAATGCCCATCGCATAGGCCGCAATAATCATGCCTTCAATGAGTGCATGCGGGTTGTAGCGCATGATGTCGCGGTCTTTAAATGTACCCGGTTCACCTTCGTCCGAATTACACACCAGGTATTTTGGGCCGGGAAATGAACGTGGCATAAAGCTCCACTTCAAACCAGTAGGAAAACCCGCGCCACCGCGACCGCGCAACGCGGATTTTTTAACTTCGGCAATAACGTCTTCAGGCTTAATGCCCTCGCTTAAAATCTTGCGGAGCGCCACATAGCCGCCGCGCGTTTCGTAGTCTGCACAATGCCAATTAGAGCCGGTTAGACCCTTCATGATGATAGCATCTGAGCCGTAGTCAATCAGGGCGCTCATTTGGCTAACTCCGCAACAAGTGCATCCAATTTTGGTTTATCCATAAAGCTGCACATACGGTGGTTATTTACCAGCATCACTGGCGCATCGCCGCAAGCACCCAAACATTCGCCCTCAACGATGCTGAACTTACCGTCTTTGGTAATTTCTTTCCAGCCCACACCAAGTTTGGCTTTTAAATATTCCGCAGCGTCCACGCCACCCGATAAAGCGCACGGCAAATTGGTACAAACCGTAATTTTCGATTTACCCATCGGCTTTAGGTTATACATATTGTAAAACGTGGCTACTTCGTACACCGCAATCGACGGCATGCCCAAATAGCGCGCCACTTCATCCATCAGCGATGTAGGCAACCAGCTATGCTCTTCTTGCGCAATGATGAGCGCTGGCATGACGGCCGACTGTTTTTGTTCAGGCGGATACTTCGCCACTTCGCGATCAATTAACTTTAATGCAGCTTCGGACAATATATTTTCAACGCTGTGCACGATCTATTCACCCTTCCAATAATCTACGTTAGCCGAAGCTTCCGTTAGATGCCGTAACCGCGCACCACCATTTGCAGCTGCGCCATACGAACCAATTTTTTGCGAATCCGGATACTGACAAACTTCAGCGGGCATCATGGTGCTGACTGAAATATAGGCAAGCTCTTCGTTTGAATCATTGATGATTTGATGTGCGGTTTCAGCACCACCTGTGGGGCAGCTAATAAAATCACCCGCGCGAATTTTGCGCCTCTCGGTACCATAGCGCAGCGTGCCAGTACCACGCACGATGAAAAACATCTCTTCTTCAGCACGGTGACTATGAAACGGGCAAGAAGATTTTCCGGCGGGCACCACATCATACGAATAACCGAGATCGCGCGCGCCTAACAACGGCCCGATGCGCTCGGCCGCGCAGGCAAATTTTTCGCCTTGCGAAAACGGATGCAAAGTGACCTCATCAATATTGATGACTCTGGAATCAATGATGGACTTAGATGCGCTCATCGCTGCATTTACCGATCTATCTCGCCAAACACAATGTCTTGTGTACCAATAATTGTAACCACGTCAGCAATCATATGGCCGCGCGACATTTCATCGAGTGCAGCTAAGTGCGCAAAGCCCGGCGCACGGATCTTTAAGCGATATGGCTTGTTGGCACCGTCGCTGACCAAATAAATGCCAAACTCACCTTTTGGATGCTCAACTGCCGCATAAGCTTCGCTTTTCGGCACGCTAAATCCTTCGGTAAACAGTTTGAAATGGTGGATGAGCTCCTCCATATTCGTCTTCATGTTTTCGCGACTTGGCGGGGCGATTTTATGGTCGTCCGAAATTACTGCACCTGGGTTTTTGCGCAGCCAATCAACACACTGCTTGATGATTTTATTGCTCTCGCGCATCTCTTGCACACGCACCAAATAACGATCATACGAATCGCCATTGGTACCGATTGGAATATCAAAATCCATCCTGTCATAAACTTCGTAGGGCTGCATCTTGCGCAAATCCCATGCAATACCTGAGCCACGCAACATTGGGCCGGTAAAGCCTAAATTTTGCGCGCGTTCTGGGGTAACAATACCGATGTCAACCAAGCGCTGTTTCCAGATACGATTATCTGTAAGGAGGGTTTCATATTCATCAACATAAGTTGGAAAACGCTTGGTGAAGTCTTCGATAAAATCGAGGAAACTGCCGGAACGGTTTTCATTTAGCTTAGCGATCGCTGCTGCGTTTTTAGATTGCGATACTTCATACTTTGGCATTACATCCGGAAGATCGCGATACACGCCACCTGGACGATAGTAAGCAGCGTGAAGGCGCGCGCCGGACACGGCTTCGTAGCAATCCATCAAATCTTCGCGCTCACGGAATGCGTACAAAAATACCGTCATTGCGCCCACGTCAAGCGCGTGCGCACCTAACCACAACAAGTGATTCAAAATACGGGTAATTTCATCGAACATAACGCGAATGTACTGCGCGCGCAGCGGCACGCTTACACCCATCATTTTTTCAATCGCCATCACGTAGGCGTGCTCGTTGACCATCATGGACACATAATCCAAGCGATCCATGTACGGTACAGACTGAATAAAGGTGCGGGTTTCAGCCAGCTTTTCGGTGGCACGATGCAGCAAGCCGATATGCGGATCCGCGCGCTGAATAATTTCGCCGTCTAACTCAAGTACGAGCCTCAATACACCGTGGGCCGCAGGGTGCTGCGGGCCGAAGTTCATCGTGTAATTTTTGATTTCATGCATATGGGTTGCTCTAAAAATTCGATTTTCTAAATTAGCTAAATTAAGTTAAGCGTGAACCAAAAATTCGACGACGCATACGACTGACAGGTAAGGTGCAATTTGTCGTTCGCAACAATGCATAACGGCGAAAAGTGGATTTTTAGCGCCGCCCATGGCTATTTGCGTCCTGCGTAAGTGTCTTCACGAATAATTCTTGGCACAATTTCACGCGGCTCTATCGTCACCGGCTGATAAATAACCCGCTTTTGTTCGGCGTCATAACGCATTTCTACGTACCCGCTCACTGGGAAATCTTTACGGAAAGGGTGACCGACAAAGCCGTAATCCGTAAGCAAGCGACGCAAATCCGGATGGCCAGAAAATACAATGCCATAAAGGTCAAATGCTTCGCGTTCGTACCAATTAGCGCTACTCCAAATCGGCGCTACAGACTCAACCAAAGGCAAATCGTCATCTGGGCAAGCTACTTTTAAGCGCAGGCGCATATTGTGTTTAATCGAAAGTAGCTGATAGACCACGCCGTAACGCGGACCATCCCAAGCTCCCTCGCCATAGCCAGAATAATCCATGCCGCAGAGATCAACTAGTTGCGTGAACGCGAAGGCGTCATGGTCGTGCAAAACTTGCGTTACGCTCAACAATTCTGCGGCTGAAATAGTCAGAATTAGCTGCCCGGTATCAAATACCAGCGCTTTAACTTTGTTGCCAAAAATGGCGTCAATATTGAGTTTTAGTGAATCTAGCTTAGCGGACATAGTATTGACTGGATTTTTGGCTGGTTAAGTGCGGCGCAAAATAGCGCAACAGGTTCTACGCGCGTGCGATAGTGTTGGTGCGCTTAATTTTGTTTTGCAACTGAATTAGGCCGTAAAGCAAAGCCTCAGCCGTGGGTGGGCAGCCAGGCACATAAATATCGACCGGCACGATGCGATCACAGCCGCGTACTACCGAGTAAGAATAGTGATAGTAGCCGCCGCCGTTGGCGCACGATCCCATCGAGATAACCCAACGAGGCTCAGCCATTTGGTCATACACTTTGCGCAAGGCAGGCGCCATTTTGTTGCATAAGGTTCCAGCAACAATCATCACGTCTGACTGACGTGGGCTTGGGCGAAACACGATGCCAAAGCGATCTAAATCGTAACGCGAAGCACCCGCGTGCATCATTTCTACCGCACAACAAGCTAGGCCAAACGTCATTGGCCACATGGAGCCAGTGCGCGCCCAATTTAGCAACGAATCGACCGATGTGGTCACGAAACCCTGATTGGAAATTCCACCTTCTGGCATAGCAAACCCCTAATAGTTCAGGCTAATAAATACAATAATTTATGCCCTTGTGTCGCTACAAAAAATCTTGTATTTTGCCGCCCTATTCCCAATCCAGCGCGCCTTTTTTCCACTCATACACAAAGCCGATAACCAAAATGCCCAAAAAGATAACCATATTGATCAAACCGAACCAGCCAAGTTCTTGCAGGACAATGGCCCACGGGAATAAAAATGCAATTTCTAAATCGAACAGTATGAACAGAATGGCGACAAGATAGAAACGCACGTCGAACTTCATCCGCGCATCTTCAAACGCCTCAAAACCACATTCATAAGGGGAAAGTTTTTGTGCGTCAGGCTTATCGTGACCGAGCAAGCCGCTGAGCACTTTGGACGCCACTAAAGGACCAACACCGACGGCTAGACCGACGATGATAAACAACAGAATGGGAAAATAATTTTCTAACATAGCCCGATGAGTTTCAGAGAAATAAAGATTCTTATGAGTCGACCCAAGGCGACGAATAAAAAAACAATTTATTCATGAGTAGCCTGTGCTTGACCGCAAAAAGCACAATCAACGCAAATCACCCGCTAGTTACAGCTGCCATTACTAATACCGCTAGCATCACAGCGCGTTTCTTATACTACTTAGACAACCTACATCATTTTGCGCGTCAAAACTCCTACAAAACACTTTGGTACCGACGGCGAGACTCGAACTCGCACAGCTTTCGCCACTACCACCTCAAGATAGCGTGTCTACCAGTTCCACCACGTCGGCCCTATTTTCAACCTTAAACCACTTTTAACCTCACCTGCAATTCCGAGATTTTACCACTGCATTCGCCTTACTTTTCTGCGCTACGCAATATTTTCGTGCGATTGTGCAGCTTCTTGCTTTTAGTACCTACTCTACTTCTTACTTATTAGGTGTATCCCCAGCTTTAGCTGGAACCGTTGCGGGTGGCGTTGTTGTTACTGAAAGCGGCGCTGGCGCCGGTGTTGGCGATACAGAAATAGTTGGCACTGATTTATCGACAACCTTTGCGTCTTTGGCAGCGTCTTTAGTTGCGTCTTTAGTTGCTTCTTTTGCCGCCTCGTTCATCACGCCGCCCATCACGCCAGCACCACCGCGCGCAGACTGAAAGTAGGTAAGCAATAAACTGGTGACAAAAAATGTCGCCGCGCAGGTTGCCGTGGCTTTGGACAAAAATGTACCCGCGCCACTACTACCAAACACGCTACCCGCCGAGCCAGTACCAAAGGCAGCGCCCATATCGGCACCCTTGCCATGTTGTACTAGCACCAAAATCACAATGGCAATAGCTAAAAAAACGTGAAACGAAAGAAGAACTGAGATCATGATTACCCTTTGAATACCGCTAATACAACCTAAATTATTTACGACTCGCTACACAGCACGTTTTGTGAAAATCACAACACTAACTGCACCCAAAACACCCAATCTCGTCTTCGCTATGATTTAAGCCGCAGACCAAATTGCTAAAAAATCTTCCGCCACCAACGCCGCACCGCCAATTAAACCGCCATCTACATCAGGTTTAGCAAAAATCGCCGCGGCATTTGAAGCTTTAACGCTACCACCATACAAAATTGGCATATCTGATAGCAACAGCGCGCTATTGTTGCTATCTTCAGCTAAGTTACGCAAACAACCACGTAAAAATGCATGTACGTCTTGTGCTTGCTCGGGGCTTGCGGTTTTGCCGGTACCAATCGCCCACACCGGCTCGTAAGCTAATATGGCACCCTGCATCGCTGCGGCACCCACGGCATTCGCAACTGCCAACAATTGCCTCTGCACCACCGCTTCAGTAATACCCGCCTCGCGTTCAGCCAAACTTTCACCAACACAGAGAACAGGCGTAAGCCCCGCAGCCAAGGCGCGCGCAAACTTTGCTGCGACCACATCATCTGCATCACCAAACATCGCACGACGCTCAGAATGCCCGACCAAAACATATTTACAACCAAATTCCGCGAGCATTTCAGCAGAAACTTCACCAGTGTAAGCACCAGACGCATGTTCGCTCACATTTTGCGCACCCCACGCTAAATTCGAACCCGTTAGGGTCGCTTCAGCCTGCGCCAAATAGGGTAGAGGCACACAAACCGCGCCAATAGCTGACGTTTGATGCGTTTTGAGCGCATTCAGCAACGTCGCGTTCTTGGCTAAGGAACCGTTTAACTTCCAGTTTCCGATGACTAAACGTTGGCGCACAGAGAAAATCTCATAAAAATAAGGGTTTTGAGCGCATAGCGCATCAAGCAACCCTCGATTATACCGCTACTGCGGATTGAAGGCAAAAGTTAATGGTAGTTTGCACGGTTTTGCGCCCTTCCACCGCGCCACAGTTTGCCTATTTGGGCAATGCCGCGTCATTGAAGCTTCTTAATCCGTCGCCAAAACAACCTCCACACCAGCTGCGCGATACACTTTTTGTGTTTTACTCGGCGCGCGTGGTGGCAACACCAACGTAGAAATTGCGGCAAGGGGGGCGATCATAAACGCGGATGCCGCGCCTAATTTTTCAGTTGATGCCAGCACAATGGTTTCTGCAGCACATTTATGTAAGGCCAGCTTGATTGCGGCTTCTTCAAAATCGCCGGTGGTTAAACCCGCGTCAATATGCACGCCGGTGACGCCCATAAAGTAAGCGTCTGCGCGAATTTTAGCAATTGCGGCGATGGTGGCGGCACCCGTATTCACCATGGAATGCGAAAACAGTTTGCCGCCCAACATAATAATGTCGAGCCGCGATTTAGTGGCAAGCTCTATGGCTACCGTGGGGCTATGCGTAATCACTGTGGCACGCAAATCGAACGGTAGATGCTTCGCAATTTGCAATGCGGTGGAACCGCCGTCTAACACGACCACCTGTCCCGCCTTCACCATCGCCGCACCGGCGCGGCCCAAGGCCTGCTTATCGCTCGGCGCAATTTCTTGGCGCACCGCCAACGGTGCCAACGCCGCACACGCAGGTAACGCGCCGCCGTGCACCCGCTGCACCTTGCCTTCTTGCGCGAGTTCGCGCAAATCGCGACGGATGGAGTCTTCAGAAATTCCCAATTCAAGACTCAGTGATTTCGCAATAATTTGCCCGTCTCGTGCCAAGCGGTGAAGAATCAGCGTTTTTCGTTGAATGGTTAGCATAGGAAGTAATTGTAGCAGCAAAGCCAAAGGCGGTTACGTATAAATTCGCATTACCGCACGAAAATACGTTAAACTGCACGAATATGCACATTTGCGAAAGTCTTTTAATGCCTCCAATTCACACGCCTTTACTCATCTTAATCGCCGGCCCCTATCTATCAGGAACGGACGGTGATCTCGCAAAAGTCGCACTAAACCGCGCGCAACTAGAAAGCTACGCCATGCCGATATATTTGCGCGGGCACTTGCCCTTGGTCTCCGAATGGATGGCACTCCCGATCATTACGCAAGCGGGCGGCAAAACCCATGGCGATGAAGTATTTACAGAATACCAATACCCCGTAGCGCGCCGATTATTGGAGCGCTGCGATGCTTTACTGCGCATTCCAGGCGCATCGCGCGGCGCGGATAGCGATGTTGCACACGCGAAAAAATTGGGCATCGCCGTTTACTACGACGTCAATGCAATACCAATCTGCACGAAGGAGAATCATCTATGAATTCATCACCAAATGTGCGCATTGTTAGCGAAGAAGTGCTCTCCGATAGTTGGTACATTCTAAAGAAAACAACATTCGATTTTCAGCGCCGCGATGGCAGCTGGCAGCGGCTCAGCCGCGAAACTTATGATCGCGGCAACGGTGCAGCGTTGCTGCTGTACCACCCGGCACAACGCACCGTGGTGTTAACCAAACAATTTCGCTTTCCCACTTACGTAAACGGCTGCGCAGACGGCTATTTGATCGAAGCCTGCGCAGGTTTACTCGACGGCGAATCCCCAGAAGCCTGCATTCGCCGCGAAGCGGCAGAAGAAACCGGATTCCACATTCGTGCCCCTAAAAAAATCTTCGAAGCCTATATGAGCCCAGGCTCCGTAACCGAGAAACTGCACTTTTTTATCGCCGAATATGCCCATAGCGACCGCGTTGGTACAGGCGGCGGCGCTGCGTGTGAAGGCGAAGATATTGAAGTGCTTGAAGTAAGCGTGGACGCGGCGATGGCGATGATTGAAACGGGGGAAATACAGGATGGAAAAACAATTATGCTGCTGCAGTATTTAGCATTGCGGGGCACGGGCGGTTAGCGGGGAGCCACCGTGCAGACAGAACAAATTGGGGTCAGATCTCAATACTGTTCGTTTAGCTAAATTTATGCCACAATGCCTGCTCCATCACAAAGGAGCAAATCATGGCGAGAACAAAAGCTGTTTTGGGTGTTGGCGTTCGATTAACAGACTATCTCAGCACCAGCCTATTGGGCGTGG
>JANNXI010000050.1:0-31931 GCA_031409495.1 Betaproteobacteria bacterium | reverse complement strand
AATTCACCGTACCCAAGTTATGACCATAAAAAGCGTAAAACGACAGCGCCTGATTGCACCGTTGCGATACTAAAACCAGCGCCATTAAACCCGAAACATAAATTCGCTAAATTTACCTAAACGAACAGTATTGGGTCAGGTACCTACGGGTAGCGCTTTGCTCGATTGCATTGCGCCGGATTCTGATGTGACCAATATTTTAGAAATTTAAAATGGGTGCTTGTAGATGCCCTAATATAGGGCATCTACAAGCATCAAAGAATCAAGCCGCCGCCCGCACCTGCTTCTGATACAAAAACTCAAGCACCTGCCGCCGGCAATCCAAGTACGTCGCATCAGCCAGCAGCTTCAATCTATCGCGCGGACGCGCTAGCGGCACGCTTACAATCTCGCCAATCGTTGCCGCAGGGCCATTGGTCATCATCACGATGCGGTCGGATAGCAGCACGGCCTCGTCTACGTCGTGAGTCACCATGATTACCGTGCTTTTTAAATCTGCGACGATGCTCATCAATTCATCTTGCAGCTTTGCCCGCGTGAGGGCGTCTAGTGCGCCGAAGGGTTCGTCCAGCAGCAGCACTTTGGGTTGCATGGCAATGGCACGCGCAATACCAACACGTTGTTTCATGCCGCCAGAAATTTCATTCGGATGCTTGAGTGCCGCATGGTTGAGGCCTACCAAATTGATGGCGGCCTGCGCCCGCTCTTTGAGCTGCGCTTTGGTTTCGGTTGCACCAAAAACGCGCTCCACGGCTAAATATACATTGCCTACGCACGTTAGCCATGGCAACAACGAATGGTTTTGAAACACTACTGCACGGTCGGTGCCGGGGCCTTTTACCTCGCGGTTTGATAGCAACATCACGCCGCTGGTTGGGTGCAGCAAGCCCGCAATCATGTTTAGTAAAGTAGATTTGCCGCAACCCGAATGGCCGATAAGGGTAATAAATTCGCCAGCTTCCACGTTCAAATTTACGTCGCGCAGCGCTTCGAACAGACCGCGTTTAGTTTCGTACTGCATGCCCACGTTTTCAATGGATAGAAATTTTTGCATGATGGTTTATCCCCTTTATTTCTTTCTAGGCTTGATATTCGTAGCTAAATTTGCGCGCTATGAACACGAGTGCTTGTTCCAGCAATAAGCCAACAATACCCACGACAAAAATGGCGATGATGATGTGTTCAACATTTAAGTTGTTCCATTCGTCCCAGACCCAAAAGCCCAAGCCGACGCCGCCGGTAAGCATTTCTGCCGCCACAATCACCAACCACGCGACGCCAATAGATAAGCGAATACCAGTGAGAATGTAGGGCAAGGTGGCGGGTAGTAAAATTTTATGCAGCACTTTCCACGGCGACAAATCTAGCACTTTAGCGACGTTTAAATAATCCTGCGGCACACGGGATACGCCTACTGCCGTGTTGATAATTAACGGCCAAATGGCGGAGATAAAAATAACCCAAATAGCAGCGGGATTCGCCGCTTTAAAGACAAGGAGGCCAATCGGCAGCCAGGCTAGCGGCGAGACTGGCCGCAGTAGGCTGATAATTGGCGACAGCATGCCGTTAAAGAACGCTACACGGCCTATTAAGAAACCTAGCGGAATGCCGATGATGGCGGCCAAGCCAAAACCAATGCCCACGCGTTTAAGCGACGCCAAAATATTCCAGCCGATACCTTGGTCGTTAGGGCCCTTTTGGTAGAACGGGTCACTAAACAACTGCACTGCTGACGCCCAAGTTTTGGCGGGCCCCGGTAAATTAGGGCTGGACACAGCGATAAGCGCCCAGACCCCAAGAAACAAGAGTATTCCCAGCATAGGAGGCAAAAGCTGCATCGTCCACTTCATGATTGCGGGCTTCCAGCTTTGCTTTGGCTTTGGCGCTAGGCTTAACTTAGCGCTATCGGCTACCGTGGTGGCTGCGGTAGCCGAACCTAACTTAGGCTCACTTGGTATGGCTCCGGCTTCCGCGTTTTGGGCAATCGCATTCATGGCATTCCTCATTGATGATGACTAGGCTTTAATTTTGAAAGAAGCCGCATACTTTTTAGGGTCTTTTGCATCCCACACAGTGCCGTCGATCAACTTGGCGGTGCGGAAGTCAGACTTCGGCACAGGCACCTTTGCTAGCGTAGCTGCATCTTTATAAATTGCGATTTTGTTGATCTGCTTAGCGACGCCTAAATAGTCAGGGTCTTCTTTCAACAAACCCCAGCGCTTGTGCTGCGTTAAAAACCACATGCTGTCAGAGAGATACGGATAACTTGCGATACCGTCGTTATAAAACTTCATGTAGTCGGCATCAATCCACTTCTTGCCCGCGCCGTTATCGTATTGCCCCTGCAAGCGTTGGTCGATCACATCTACAGGACAATTTACATACGCTTTGTCGGCAATGATTTCAGCAATTTTTTTCCGGTTTGCCATCACATCAATAAACTTTGATGCTTCCAAGATAGCCGCCGTTAGGGCGCGTGCAGTGTTTGGATTCTTGGTTGCGAATTCGCCCGTTGTGCCCAATACTTTTTCAGGATGGTCTTTCCAAATGCCTTGAGACGTTTCTACTGTGAAGCCAATTTTGTCGAAAATCGCGCGGTTATTCCACGGCTCACCCACGCAGAAGCCGTCCATATTGCCCACGCGCATATTGGCAACCATTTGCGGTGGCGGCACCGTAATATTCTTAATGTCTTTGAATGGATCGATGCCGTAAGTAGCTAACCAATAATAAAGCCACATAGCGTGCGTGCCCGTGGGAAAGGTTTGCGCAAACGTGTACTCGGCCTTATTTTTATCGATAAACGATTTTAAGCCCGTACCGTCCTTCACCCCTTTTTCAGCAAACTTATTGGCGAGCGTAATGGCTTGGCCATTATTGTTTAAGCTCATCAATATAGCCATGTCTTTTTTTGCGCCACCAATACCTAAATGCACGCCATAAATTAGCCCGTAAAGCACATGTGCGGCATCCAATTCGCCATTCGCTAATTTATCGCGAACGGCGGCCCACGATGCTTCTTTAGACGGAATAATTTTGATGCCGTACTTTTCATCAAACTTCATGACCGAAGCGATCACCACTGAGGCGCAATCAGTCAATGGAATAAAGCCTACTTTTACTTCCTTCTTTTCCGGCGCATCAGAGCCCGATGCCCAGGCGGATGTGCGAATGCCTGGAGGCACTAACGACATCATTGCCGCGCCGCCAACCACTGCGCTGGAAGCTTGAAGAAAGCCACGCCGAGGAGTTGAAGAGACGATTGTTTTTACGGATTTTTTACCCAAGTCTTGTTCCATCGAAAACCCTTTCAAAGTGACGCGATAGTGGTTAATTGAAACTGGAAGCAGCGCACAGGCTGGCGCTAGTAATGAATAATTAAGCAATTTTTGTGCCAATCCTGTATGCCTTTTAAGGCATTGATTATTAACAATGTTTTCTATTTAAGAGGCATGCGGAGGCTTGCTAGAGTGCGCGGCGCACCAAATTTGCAAGGTTTTTTGTTGCGCCGCACCAATGTTGAGCAAAGTCGCAAAAAATCGGCGGCCAATGCGCACGATAGTGCATGTAAAGGCTGCGTTTGCGCCCAAAGTGGTACTAATAGTAGGCTGTAGGCGCCCTATTTTAGGGCGTCTCCGGGTGCCTCTATTTATGGCTAGGAGCAGGCTCGGCTGCTGGTGCGTGAACAAGCTTAGTTTTTAGCCGCACTCCAGTACGACAAAAAGTCCCGTCCAGTCGAATTAGAAAGTCCCTCAAGTTTATTACCGACCAACGTTGCCGAGTGGTTGTACGGGCCTGACTGGTCGTTTGTCACGAAGGCTATGCGCAGGTTTCCCCAATCCGAATTTATCCGCGCGTGTTGGATAGGCGCGCCGTAAAACGTGCCTGAAAATTTCTTACCTACGACAGCTGACACAACAAACTGCTGAAAATACGCAGAATCAGTTGGTGTAGGTCGAAGGTCAACCTTCCACGTGCCTACGAGCGCTTGCGCATCAACAGATTGAACATCGAGCTTGGTTATAGCGCACCCAGTGAGTAGCAGGGCGATCAGACATAATGGAAGCGATTTGGCGATGCGCATTTGAGCCTTTTCGAGTTTGCGAGGCGGGTTCCGTGGGGATATCGCTGCAATTGGACGCAAGCGATTTTTGAATACTACTACGTGCTGCGCATTAGTGGTTTGGTGCTTCGGTACGGCACCGAGATACCAAGGTGTTTTAGTTGTAGTGGCCATAGGCTAATCGAATCAAGTATGAAAGAAATTATTGCTGAAGCGGGCTTAAAATAGAGCGTTTACCACCTACTATAACGATTGGAATTTCTTGCACCATGAAAACGTCATTGCTGCAAAAGAAAGTCAACCGACTCGATGCCGAAACCGCGGGTCGCCTCGATCAGGACGGCTATCTTCTCTTGCGTGGCGCGATCCCGAAAGACTGGCTGCCGCTGTTGCATACAGCGTTTGAGAGCGGTGAACTGGCATCAGACAAATGGCCAGTTTCGCGAGGCCATGATTGGCGCCATGCTTTGGTTGATCTTGATCCTACGGTGCAGCAAGTCTGCCACTCGTCGCTGCTGCTGTCGGCGGTACACCATATTTTGCAGGGCGCTTTCCTGCTCACGCAGGTAGAGGGGCGTGAGCCGCGCGCAAGTGGTGGTGCGCAGTTATTGCATCGTGATGGTGCAGAGTGCAGCGACATCGAGAGCGTTTCCGTGCTGGCCTTCCTCGATGCATTTGGGCCCGAAAACGGCGCTACCTGCGTAGTACCCGGCACGCATCGGGGCAAGGGGCTGGTGGCACCTTCGGGCGTTGACCATCCACAAGCCGCCGTATTGAGCGGCGAAGCGGGCGATATTTTGCTTTTCGGTTCAACTTTGTTGCACTGTGCTACCCGCAATGTTTCCGGCGCACCACGTCGATCGCTACTGCTTTGCTATGCCGTAGAAGCGCAGCGCGAGACGTACAACAATACGCGCGCCCTGCGTGCTGTGCGCATGAATACCGATACGATCTTCGATTGCTGTGATTAAATAGTTATGGTTGATTCCGATTTAAACGTCAATACACAAATGTAGAGGTGCCTAATGAACCGACGACAAACGCTTGCCGCCCTGCCTGCACTAGGTGCGATGATTCTGCAACCGAGCATCAGCCATGCACAGGCCAATACCAAAACCAAAGTTATTGAGGTACCAGCGCAACAGCAAGTAGTCGTGAAACGCGCCATTCCTTCAAGCGGGGAGAAGCTACCGGTGATCGGCCTCGGCACGTGGCAGACCTTTGATGTTGGCGCGGCCGCAAGCGATAGAGCGCCGTTGCTGGAGGTGTTGCGCGAGTTCGTGATCCTTGGTGGTCGCGTGATTGATTCGTCGCCCATGTACGGCCGCTCGGAAGAAGTGGCGGGTGAGCTGATGCGCGCAGTGGGTGTGCGCGAAAATATGTTTGTCGCCACCAAAGTTTGGACGCGGGGTGAAGCGGCAGGCATCGCACAAATGCGCGCCTCAATTGAAAAGCTTGCCACGCCAATAGGAAAGACACTTGACCTAATGCAAGTGCATAACTTGGTAGACGTCGAAACGCACTTAGCCACACTCGCCGCTTGGAAGCGCGAAGGCCTCGTGCGCTACGTGGGCGTCACCCATTACACAGAAGGCGCATACGACGAAGTGGCAGCGTTGATAGAGAAGCAGAAATTAGGTGCAATTGATTTCTTGCAGATCAATTATTCGGTGGCCGAGCAGGGCGCCGCAAAGCGCCTGCTACCACTCGCAGCCAAGCGCGGAATCGCCGTGATAATTAACCGACCATTCGCAGGCGGCGACGTGCTACGGCGATTGCGCGACAAGCCACTGCCAGCAGTCGCAAAGGATATTGGCGCAATGTCTTGGGCACAACTGCTCTTGAAATACGTGTTGAGCCACCCAGCAGTAACGTGCGCGATTCCGGCCACATCAAAAGTAACGCATTTGCGCGATAACATGGCGGCGATGGTTGGGGAAATGCCTAATGAAAAGCAACGGGTGCAGATTTTGGCGGCGGCATCAGTTTAAAGATGGAGCCGTGCAGGTCATTGGAAAGTTTGACGGTTTGAACTATTAAGATAGGATGAATGTGGCGTGTTGAATTCGGTAAAGTAAAAGTGTAATATTTTTGCTCGGCTAAGTTTGGAGTGGTGTTTGCGGTAGTTGATAAGCGCCGGGCGCGCATTTTAGGTGTCGTTTAATTTCAGCCTTTCCGTTTTTTAGACGCCTCGTTAACATCAGAAAATGAGGGGGAGCGACCGTTTCGGAGCTTTTTAACCTGTTGGGACTGCGCATTAGCGATACGGCACTGTTGAAAGAACAGTACCGTAGCCTCACGCGGCTCATGCCAAACATGTACGCGGTTATTTTCGCCGTAACATTGACGCTAGTGGTGATCTTCTACCAAAGCGTACCTGCTTGGATTGCGTTCCCAGTGCCAATTACGTTGGCGGCTGTTGTGGTGTTCCGGACGTGGCATTGGATCGGCGCGCGTCGACGCGTTGACGCGATGACGAGCGCGGAGCAGCTTAATGCGATTAAAGCCACTGCGTTAATGGGGACTGGCATTTCTTTCGGGTTTTCGCTAGTTGGCTTAGTGTTAATGAATTATGCGAGCCCCACCCAACAGGCGCTGGCCTTAATCATGATTTGGGCGGTAGCGGTGGTCTCGGCCTTTTGCCTACATGCTGTGCTCGCCGCCGCAATCGGCGTGTTGATGGCCGCGACCGTTCCCCTCAGTATCGCGTTTTTGGTGAGCACCAATCCAATTGTTGGCAAGCTCGTGCCCGTCATTGTGATGACGACAGTTTTAATCATGATTGTGCTGTTGGAATTGCATAATGGCTTTGCGAAGCTAGTCCGTTCTAGTGAACGCGCCGCGCAGAGTGAAGCGCTGGCGTTGCACGCGGCCCATCATGATCCTTTAACGGGCCTACCCAATCGTGCCTTGCTCGCCACGCGACTCGATGCGATGCTCGCACGCAAGCGTGAGGTTGGCGGCGTGTTTGCGGTGCATTGCATTGATCTTGATCGATTCAAGGAAGTAAACGAAACCTTTGGGCATGCAGGGGGTGACGAACTGTTGCGCCGCGTGTCACAACAGTTTGCTAAAGCCTGTGATCCTGCGGATATCCTCGCAAGAACTGGCGGCGATGAGTTTGTTTTGGTACAGGAAGTAGAAAATATCGCTGCAGCTGAAGCGCTGGCGGCGCAAATCATTGCCTCGATGTCGTTGCCGATTGCGCTTGAATCCGGCCGCGTTTTTGTTGGTTGTAGTATCGGCATTTTCTTCGTCGATGATCTGGCAATTGATACCTTGGAATGCTTGCGGCGTGCGGATCTTGCCCTCTATCAGGCCAAGCGCGACGGACGCGCGCGACTGATGTTTTTTGATGCCAGTATCGACACGGCGCAACGCAACAAGCAATTGTTGCGAGATGAGTTACGCGATGCGCTTTTGGGTGAGGAGCTAAACGTCGTCTACCAGAAGCAAGTTTGCGATGGGCGGACAGTGGGTGTTGAGGCGCTAGTCCGATGGACCACGCGAGCGCGTGGTGCTATTTCGCCGTCCATATTCGTGCCAATCGCCGAGGAAAGCGGGCTCATCGATGCGCTAGGGAATTTTGTCATGCGCCGCGCCTTTTTGGATAGTCGTGAAATGAAGGGCTTACGCATCAGCGTAAATGTTTCTGCGGCGCAAATACGCATGCAAGATTTTGTCGATAAGCTGCAATCAATCGTGCATGAAACCAATATTGATCCATTGCTGGTAGAACTCGAGATTACCGAGGGGCTGCTGCTGGGGCAAGATCCAGAGATACGCCAAACCCTTGACCGATTACGATCATTGGGTTTCAGGATTGTGCTTGATGACTTTGGGACTGGCTACTCAAGCCTAGGTTATCTCCACCGTTACCCAATAGATAAAATCAAAATTGACCGTCTTTTCGTGCTGAACATGGGGCCAGATGCCAAATATGATGCGGTGGTTAGTGCCATTGTTGGTATGGCGCGTGCCCTGAACATCGAAGTTATGGCTGAAGGCGTTGAGACTGAGGTTCAACTTGCACGGCTAGCGGCGGCTGGGTGCCGAGACTTTCAGGGGTTTCTTTTCGGGCAGCCGATGCGGCTAGATGCTTTGCTCGCGGAACTTGCAACTCATGACGACCATGCCGCTTGTAGGATTACTACAAACGGCGTATAAACGCGCTGATTGTTCCCTTGGAAGTTCGTAATGCTTTGAATTATATAACTTATTTTTTCCCACTTTAGGTTATGTGGGAGAGAATTTTCGCGCTCGATGGCTCTGTAAAAACCAAATTTTTGTGCGAAAATTTTCGTATTAATCGGCCGGAAAAGCCCTATTTTAGGGCGTTTCCGGCCGTTTTTTATGTGCTATTGAAACGTAGTTTGGTGGACGCGATGCAATCCACCAAGCCGTGAAAGAAGCGCGGTTTGTTTCACGTAAAAAACACGCGCTTTTGCGCGAAATCGATAGAAAACGCGGTTACCCTAAAAATATTTATTTTTGCGGTAATTTTGCGCTTACCGGTCGAGTGCACAATAAACCTGTGAAGTCACTTTAACGTGCCTCGCTAACTCCTTAATTATGCAGGAGTTTATATTTTGGCAATCTGCGCGTTTACATCACTTAACGCACGTAAGTCCTTGAGCCATAAAACAATTTTGCCAAAATCGATCATTGACTGGTCGAAAATAAGTGCTATAGTCTGTTTGGTGGTAAAAAGTGGGTTTAAATCCCATTTTTTGATGCTTAAAGCGACGTAAACAGCAAAAAAGCACATTCAGTTCGTAAAATCGCAAAAATTGGTGGAAACGCATGTTTCAAGGGGCAATTCAAATTAATTTGGATATCAAAAGCCGCATGGCTATTCCGGTGAAACAGCGGAATAAGCTAGTGTCGCTTGAGTGCAACCAAATTACCGTTACTGCGCACCCAAACCGCTGTTTGTTAGTGTACCCCATGCCTGCATGGGATATCGTTTACAAAAAAATCCAAGCCTTCCCAAGTTTAGATCCGCAAGCCGCTGGCTGGCGGCGCATGGTGCTCGGCCATGCTGAAACCCTTGACCTCGATGCCGCAGGGCGCATTTTATTGCCACCCACATTGCGTACTTTTGCCAAAATTGATAAATCGATGATGCTGGTCGGCCAAGGTAATTATTTAGAGCTCTGGAACGAAGATGCCTGGCATGCGCAAATGGCCGCCTTCAATCCCGATGGTCCTATGCCTGCGGGCATGGCAGACTTCTCTCTGTGATCGGCCATGAACAACGCCAATCATATAACCGTGCTGCTCGAAGCTGCCGTTGCCGCCTTATTATTGGTGCCAAACGATGCTGACACGACGCCGCCCGACCGAGCCGAAGGCACCTTTGTAGATTGCACATTTGGCCGCGGTGGTCACAGCCGATTGCTATTGAGCAAATTGGGCCCGCAAGGCCGACTCATCGCCATTGATCGTGACGAGGAGGCGATTACCGCTCACGCGCTAAACCCTATCAATGACGCGCGCTTTAGTCTGCATCACTGCCCCATGAGCGACCTACAAAGCTTACTGCAGCACTTAAACGTGCCGCAGGTAGACGGTGTTTTGATGGACCTCGGTGTTTCTTCGCCGCAGCTGGATGAAGCCGCGCGTGGCTTTAGTTTTCGTTTTGATGCGCCCTTGGATATGCGCATGGATCAAACTCGTGGGGAGACTGCGGCAGATTGGATTGCTCGCGCCGAAGAACTAGAAATAGGGAAGGTTATAAAAGACTATGGTGAAGAACGGTTTGCTAAACAGATTGCAGGAACGATTGTTGCGGCAAGGCGCACCGAGCCTATTAGGACGACGCGCCAGCTTGCCGAGCTCGTGGCTCAAACCGTCCGCACCCGCGAGCCGGGGCAGCACCCGGCAACCCGAACGTTTCAAGCTATACGGATTTTCATCAATCAAGAGCTTGAAGAAATAGCCAACACCTTGCCGCAAACTTTACGGGTGTTAGCCCCCGGTGGCAAGCTAGTGGTGATTGCGTTTCATTCACTCGAAGATCGCATCGTAAAACGGTTTATGCAAGGTGCGGCCCGTCGTGATTGGTTGCCTTCAAAACTACCCGTGCGTGGCGATCAAATCAATGATGCCACATTAGTATTAGATGGTCGTGCTGTAAAACCAACGGATGTTGAAATTGCAGCTAACTCACGGTGCCGCAGCGCCATCATGCGCAGCGCTACGCGTACGAACGTGGTGTTCGACGCGGCCCGCGCACGCGCCATGGCGGGTGCAGGTTTGATGGGGGCGTCTGCGTAAATATGGATATCCAGAAGCTCAATTTTTTGTTGCTTGGTTTGCTCATCGTGTGCAGCATGCTGGTTGTCACTTCGCAACATCGCGCGCGGAAATCATTCATTGCGTTACAAATCCAGCAAGACAGTGAAAAGCGCCTGGATCAAGAATGGCGCGAGTTGCAATTAGAAGCGCAAACCCAAGGCATGGGAAAGCGGATTGAAAAAAAAGCGGCTGCAGATATTGGCATGGTGCAGCCAGATGGTAAGAAAACACTGATGGTAATTTTAGCGGCGGATGGGTCGGCGACAGTTGGCAGCGCGGCGGCGCTGAAGGGGGCCAAGTGAAAATATACAAAGGCAAACCCCATCCAGAACTACGCTTAAAACTAGAAAATTGGCGCTCGAAGGCCATACTTATCGCCATACTTGCTGGCTTTGTCGCGCTTGCGGGACGCGCATTCTATTTGCAAAGCTTTAACACTACATTTTTGCAGGCGAAAGGCGACGCTGCATTTATGCGTGTGGTGGAGATGCCCGCGTCTCGCGGAGCGGTGAATGATCGCAACGGCAGAGCCCTAGCCATTTCAACGCCCGTCGAATCCATTTGGGCGAGTCCATCAGAAGCTGAATTAGACGTCAGTCAAATCGCCAAACTTGCGCAAGTGTTAGCGATGGACAAAAAGGATTTGGCCGCCCGCTTTGCTGAAACAGATAAAAATTTTGTATGGTTGAAGCGCCAAATAAATCCTGAACAAGCCGCAAAAGCAATGGCTATGCGGCTTCCCGGCGTGTTTCAGCAACGTGAATACCGTCGCTTTTATCCTGCAGGTGATGTAACGGCGCATGTGATTGGCTTTACAGATAAGAATGATCGTGGTCAAGAAGGTATTGAGCTTGCGCAACAAAACCAGCTTTCTGGTGTGGCCGGGCAGCGCAAAGTAATTAAGGACCGTAAAGGCAGAATCGTTGAGGATATTGAAGCCGTGCGCGCACCGCGAGATGGCGCGGGCTTAAGTTTATCTATCGATGAGCGCCTCCAGTACATTGCCCATCGCGAACTAAAAGCAGCTGTTGATGCTAATAAAGCCAAGGGCGGCGCATTGGTGATGTTGGATGCGCGCACTGGCGAAGTTTTGGCGCTAGTAAATCAGCCCGACTTCAATCCTAACAATCGCGCAACGTGGAGCACCAAAAATGCCCGCAACCGCAGCGTCACCGATATTTTTGAGCCAGGCTCAACCTTCAAGCCCTTTGCTGTGGCAGCGGGCTTAGAGGCTGGACACTTCACGCCTGACACTGTCATGACCACGGCGAGCCTAACCATTGGTTCTAAAACATTTATTGACGTGCATCCTAAGCCATCTATGACCGTAGCTGAAGTTATTCAAAAATCCAGCAACGTTGGCACCGCGAAAATAGCGGCAACTATTCCGGATGAGCAGCTATGGAGCTTATACAGCGAGCTCGGCTTTGGTGCCGCGCCGCGAACAGGTTTTCCCGGTGAAGCCAAAGGACTGTTGCGACCAGCAGCAACGTGGAAGCCGATCGAGAAAGCCACGATGTCATTTGGCTATGGTGTCTCGGTGTCATTGTTGCAGCTTGCCCGTAGCTACACTTTGTTTACCAACGATGGCGCCCTGCTGCCAGTGACGTTTTTAAAGCGAGGCGGCGACACCATTGGCCGGCAAATCATTTCGCCCAAAACCGCGCGCGCGCTATCAGCCATGCTCGAAACCGTCACGCAGAGTGGTGGCACGGCAGAACAAGGGCAAGTATCTGGCTACCGTATGGCCGGCAAAACTGGCACAGCCTACAAATTTAAAAATGGCGCTTATGATGAAAAAGCCTATCTGTCATCGTTTGTAGGTTACGGCCCAGCTTCAAATCCGCAATACATTATCGCGGTCACGATCGATGAGCCATCGGCTGGCAAGCACTATGGCGGTGCAGTTTCTGCCCCAGTTTTCGCCAATGTGATGGCGCAGGCACTGCGGCTTCAAGGTGTGCCACCGGACGGCTTAAAAACCGCGATGGCCGCATCTACCAGTGTTGAGCAGAAACCAGTTCGCGTTGAATCAAGAGCTGATGGCCGAAGTGGGGGTGGCTAGAATGACTCTTCTGGTGCAGGTGCATATTAACCAAACCACAGCGATGCTGTCGGTGGCGGCGCTAGCGCGCGCGCTCGCCGCTGAAGTTGTTTATCCGTCCGGAAAAGTAGCTGTAGATGCCCTATTTGTAGGGGTTTCCAGTGATACTAGGCGTATCGCTGCGGGCGAGCTATTTGTCGCCATCGTTGGTGATAACTTTGATGGCAATACTTATGTAGAAAAAGCCGCTGCACGCGGTGCCATTGCCGCGCTAGTTTCTGAAGCGCAGGCGAACGCGACCATTACGCAAATTGTGGTGCCCAATACGCGGACCGCATTAGGGCGCTTGGCGCAGTTTTGGCGTAGCCGTTTTAGCCTGCCCGTAGTGGCGCTTACCGGTAGCAACGGCAAAACAACGGTTAAAGAAATGCTCCGCGCAATTTTGACTGCCTATCACGGTCATGCCGATGATGTGCATGCCACTGAGGGCAATTTAAATAACGATATTGGCTTGCCACTTACACTGTGTAAATTGCGATCGACGCACAAAGTAGCTGTGCTAGAAATGGGCATGAATCATCTCGGTGAAATTAACTACCTTACGCGGTTGGCGCAGCCGGATGTTGCGCTAATTAATATGGCTGGCACCGCACATATCGGTGAGTTAGGTAGCCTCGAAGCCATTGCCCAAGCAAAAGGGGAAATTCTGTTGGGCTTAAGCGACCATGGTGTAGCCGTTCTAAATGCCGATGATCGCTTTTTTAGCTACTGGCAAAAAGTAGCAGGTTCACGGCATGTCGTGTCGTTCGGATTGAACAACGCCGTCGCCGATGTAAATGGTGCGTCGTTAAAAGATGGTCTAGAAATAAGTTACGAAGGGCAGAAAGCTATCGCGCAATTGCAGGTAAGCGGTGAGCACAACGCGCGTAACGCCTTAGCCGCTGCGGCCACTGCTTTGGTATTGGGCGTGCCATTGGCTACCGTGGCGCAAGGCTTGTCAGACTTTTCGGGTGTAGCGGGCAGGCTGCGTAATTTTGATGCACTCTGCGGCGGTCGGGTGATTGACGACAGCTATAACGCCAATGCCGATTCAATGCAAGCCGCTATCAAGGTATTAGCTGAAACACCAGCAAATACGCGCATCTTGGTGCTGGGCGATATGGGTGAGCAGGGTGCTAAAAGCGTCGAGATGCACCGCTTAGTGGGCGCTGCTGCGCGTACTGCGGGTATTGAGAATTTGTTTCTACTTGGCACTGCCAGTGTGGAAACCGCACTGGGTTACGGCGAAGGTGCCAAACACTTCCAAACGATTGAAAGTTTGTTGGCGGCAATGCAACCCTTGCTAACGCCGCAAACCACAGTGCTAGTTAAGGGTTCGCGCTTTATGGCGATGGAACGCGTGGTGGCAGCTTTAGTTGCTGATAAAAACTATATTCAAGAGGCTGCACACTAATGTTGCTCGAACTATTTCAATGGCTCGCGAGAGAATATCAAATTCGCGCTTTCAATGTTTTTAACTACATTACTTTGCGCACCGTGTTGGCCGCAATGACGGCGCTCATCATTTCTTTCGTGATTGGCCCGTGGATGATTCGCAAGTTAACGTCCCTAAAAATCGGCCAATCGGTGCGTGATGATGGCCCGCAAACCCATTTAGTAAAGCAGGGCACGCCAACGATGGGCGGCGCCCTGATCTTAGCGGCAGTTGCGATTACGACGCTGCTATGGGCAGACCTTGAAAACCGCTATGTGTGGGCGTGCTTGGTAACAACCCTTGGTTTCGGCGCAATTGGCTGGGTTGATGACTACCGCAAAGTGGTTTATAAAAACCCTAAAGGCCTATCGGCAAAAGCTAAATTTTTCTTTCAGACTGTGATTGCTGCCTTAGCGCTTTGGTACATTGCGTACCGCACTAATTTGCCGCAGCAAACAGAATTAATTGTGCCATTTTTTAAAACGGTGGCTATTCCACTGGGCACCATTGGCTTCATTGCATTAGGCTGGTTGGTCGTAGTGGGCTTTAGTAACGCAGTAAATTTAACCGATGGTTTGGACGGCTTAGCCATTATGCCCACCGTGATGGTGGCGTCCGCACTAGCTATATTTGCTTATGTAGCTGGCAATAAAGTGTTCTCAACCTATCTTGGTGTGCCACACATCCCAGGCGCAGGCGAGCTTGCAATTTTTTGCGGCGCGTTGGCTGGTGCAGGCTTAGCATTTTTGTGGTTCAACGCTTACCCCGCAGAAGTATTTATGGGAGATGTAGGCGCGCTCGCATTGGGCGGGGCGCTGGGTTTGGTGGCGGTTATTGTGCGGCAAGAAATTGTATTGGTGATTATGGGTGGCGTGTTTGTGATTGAAACGCTTTCGGTAATGATTCAAGTTGCGAGTTTCAAATTAACGGGGAAGCGCGTGTTTCGTATGGCACCGCTGCATCACCATTTTGAATTAAAAGGCTGGAAAGAAAATCAAGTCGTGGTCAGATTTTGGATCATCACGATGTTGTTGGTGTTGTTCGGTTTGTCCACGTTGAAGTTGCGCTAGGTCCACAAAAGCCAATGACTAAATCCGTTTTCATTGTTATGCAACAACGAACCACTATCGCTGGCTCACAGCCGCTAGCGTGGCTCGTTGTGCATGATTCGGAGGGTGTGTGTAGTATCGAAAGTAGTCATGCTAAATCCCCGCAGCAAGCTGAATTTTTGTTTGAAATCGTCGACAACGAAGTATTAAATACAGCAGCAATGGCAACCCATATTTATTGTGCATCTCCAAATACTGCGGCAAACAACCGTGCTTGGCCGTTTGTCGGTCCACACATGACGCGCGCATCGCGCCATCCGGTGCGGCGTTCGCGCACCTCTATGGGTGTGAGTAGCTTCGCGCGCCCTAACCGTTTGCGATAGGAGGACGGATCTCATGCTCTATACTCCGTCGCGTACTCGCCCCATCGTTGATCCCGCATTATTGTGGAGCGTCGTGCTGTTGTGCAGCATCGGTTTGGTCATGGTGTACTCAGCCTCCATCACAATTTCTGAGGCCATGAAGTTAACGGCGTATCGCCCCCACTATTTTTTAATGCGTCACAGCGTGTACTTATTGCTTGCTGGCATTGTTGCCGTGATCGCGTTTCAAGTGCCACTCGCGCTATGGCAAAAATTGGCGCCGTGGTTATTTGCGGCAGGCGGATTTTTGCTGGTGTTGGTGCTTATTCCAAAAATTGGCATTGAAATAAATGGTAGCCGACGTTGGCTACCGCTTGGCATCTCCACCATGCAGCCTTCGGAAGTAATGAAATTTTTGGCTGTATTGTATGCGGCCGATTACACCGTGCGCAAAGCCGCGTTTATGCACGATGTGAAGAAGGGCTTTTTACCGATGTTTGCGGTGATGTTCTTTATCGGTGGATTGCTGTTACGTGAGCCGGACTTTGGCGCATTGGTGGTTGTGTCTACAATTGCGATGGCGATTCTATTTTTGGGCGGCCTTAACTGGCGCATTTTTGTAACCCTAGCAATCGCCTTGGCTGGCGCGTTTGTCGTCATGATTCTAGTGTCTCCTTACCGCTATCAGCGCGTTATTGGCTTTCTCGATCCCTGGGCTGACCAATACGGCAAAGGGTATCAACTCTCGCATTCATTGATCGCTTTCGGCCGTGGCGAGTGGTTTGGCGTCGGCCTCGGTGCAAGCGTTGAAAAGCTGTTCTATCTTCCTGAGGCCCATACCGATTTTTTACTCGCGGTGATAGGCGAGGAACTCGGCTTTACCGGTGTTGCTGTAGTGCTATTTTTGTTTGGTGTTTTTGTTTTTCGCGCATTCGCCATTGGTCGTGAAGCCATGGCGCGTGAAAAGTATTTTGCAGCCCTGGTGGCGCAAGGGCTCGCCGTTTGGATCGCCGTGCAGGCAATGATCAACATGGGTGTGAACCTTGGTTGGCTGCCAACTAAGGGTTTAACGCTACCGTTTCTTTCGTATGGTGGTACCGGCATCATCATGAATGCCTTAGCCGTGGCGGTGCTGTTGCGCATAGACTATGAAAACTATAGTCCTGCGGCGAAGTCGCGCACAGTGCGTTCTGGTGGCGCCAATAGTATGTCTGAGGTGCCTGCATGACGGCGCTTTCGAAGGTTCCTGGAGTGCGGGCTTTGATCATGGCAGCCGGTACAGGTGGTCATATTTATCCGGGGATTGCCTTGGGACAAGCGCTGCGCGCGCGCGGTGTTGTTGTCGAATGGTTGGGAACGCCCAATGGTATGGAGCAGCGCCTAGTACCGGCTGCGGGGTTTAATTTGCGGGCGATCAATATGCGTGGCGTCCGCGCAAAAGGCGCCATTGCGTGGCTAAAATTGCCGTTCATGTTATTGCGCGCAATGTGGCAATCTTGGCAGATATTAACGGTAGTCAAGCCTAGCGTAGTGGTATCGATGGGTGGTTACGTCGCGTTTCCGGCCGGTGTAGTTGCATGGTTAAGGCGCATACCTTTAGTGGTCTTTGAGCCGGGTGCGCACGCCGGCCTTTCGAACCGCGCTTTAGGATTGCTGGCAACGTGCAACATAGTGGGTTTTCCCGATACCTATGCACAAGTGCCTAAAAACCCCATTGCCAAACGCCTGCCGCTACCTAAAAATATTCAGTGGTTAGGCACCCCCGTACGTGAAGAAATCGCTGAACTTGCGCCACCCGCCATCCGCATGAGCGGGCGTACCGGTTTGTTACGTTTACTCATTGTTGGTGGCAGCTTGGGTGCGCAATCGCTTAATACGCTGATTGTTGAAGCGTTAGCGTTACTGCCGCTCGATGCCCGCCCATTGGTGACTCATCAAGCTGGTGCGAATAACATCGCGCAGTTAAAGGCCGAGTATGCGAAGGCTAACGTAGCCGCAGACGCGGTAGCCTTTATTGATGACATGGCAGGGATGTATGCATGGTGTGATTTAGTCATTTGTCGTTCCGGCGCTATCACCGTTGCTGAATTGAGTGTTGCTGGTGTAGCAGCGGTGCTGGTGCCGCTTCCCCACTTTGTGGCTGAAGAACAAGAAGCCAATGCCCGCTTTTTAGCCGATCGTAACGCTGGCGTGTTGGTGCTGCAGCCTGAAACTGACGCGGCGAAATTGAGCAAAATTATCGGTGACTTCACCCGCGCACGCGCCATCGACATCGCAACGCGTGCGCGCGCACTAGCCAAGCCGGATGCCACTGTTGCCCTAGCTGATATGTGCGAGGTGCTTAGTCATGCACGCTAGCGCCCCGGAAACGTCAACGAATGCCCGCCTGCGCGGCCAGCTGAGCGCTAACGAGCCAATGGCGCGGCACGTGACGTGGCGCGCTGGAGGTGCCGCGCAACAGTTTTATAAGCCTGCTGATCTTGCTGACTTAAGTGTATTTTTGTGCGGCTTACAACCTGCCGAGCCTTTACTCTTTGTTGGGATGGGCAGTAATCTACTCGTGCGTGACGGTGGTTTTGCAGGCACGGTTGTGCATTTAGGTCAATCGCTAGGGGGGGTGGCATTGGCTATGAATAATAGCAATTACGTGATTGCAGGCGCCGGTGTGCCGTCTCCTCACGTTGCCAAATTTGCGGCCAAAAATAACTTGGTCGGAGCTGAATGGTTAGCAGGTGTTCCGGGTACTGTGGGCGGCGCGTTGGCAATGAATGCGGGCTGCTACGGCACAGAGACCTGGGAGCAAATAGTTGAATGCAAAACCATCAATCGACAGGGCAAGATTCAGGTACGTACACCTGCTGATTTTATGACGAGTTATCGCCATGTAGAAGGCAAATCCGGTGTGCAAGCCCAAGAATGGTTTGTGGAAGCCTGCTTTGTCTTTAATGCGGGCGATGGCGAAATGGCGAAAGAGAAAATTAAGGCATTGCTCGCCAAGCGCATGGCAGCACAGCCGCTGGATAAACCTAATGCGGGTTCTACGTTCCGCAACCCGGACGGCGATTTTGCAGCGCGCTTAATTGAATCAGCGGGGCTAAAGGGATTCAGTATTGGCGGTGCGCAAGTGTCGTTAAAACACGCAAATTTTATTGTGAACACGGGCAGTGCTACGGCCGCTGACATCGAAGCCCTCATCGCGCATATGGCGCAAACAGTTTTAACTAAAACCGGTGTTGTACTGATTCAAGAAGTGCGCATTGTTGGAAACTCATTATGACTATTGATGTAAAAAAACTAGGTAAAGTAGCCGTCCTCATGGGTGGCTCATCAAGCGAGCGCGAGGTGTCGCTCATGTCTGGTACCGGCGTGTTGGCGGCGCTGCGGGAGCAAGGTGTAGATGCGTATGCGTTTGACCCTTCGGTGCAATCTTTGTTTGACTTGCCTAAAGAAAAGTTTGATCGTGTCTTTATCGCGCTGCATGGGCGGTTTGGTGAAGATGGCACATTACAAGGTGTTCTTGAGACATTAGGTATTCCCTACACGGGTAGCGGCGTGATGGCCAGTGCGTTAGCTATGGATAAATGGCGCACCAAACTCATTTGGTTGGCGACCGGCATTCCTACGCCGCGCTACGAGGTAGTGAACGAGCAAACTGACTGGCCTAAAGTGCTTGAGCGCTTGAAATTTCCGCTCGTAATTAAGCCAGCACATGAAGGCTCGAGCATTGGTGTGACGATAGTGCGCAGCGTCGCTGACTTACCCTTCGCTTATAACTTGGCTGCAAAATTAGATCCGTTGGTGATTGCTGAAGAGTTTATTGCGGGACAGGAACTAACTGCGGCTGTGGTGGGTGGCGTTGCGCTACCTTTGGTGCGGATTCAAGCGCCAGACGGCAATTATGATTTTAAAAATAAGTACTACACCGACGTCACCAAATACCATTGCCCCGCCGATGTTCCAGCTGATCTCGCAGACCGTATTCGTGCCGATACCTTGAGGGCTTTCGCCGTACTCGGGGGTGAGGGTTGGGGGCGCGCTGATGTCATGTTGAAACCTGACGGTAGCTATTACTTTTTAGAATTTAATACTTCACCCGGTATGACCTCGCATTCGCTCGTGCCAATGGCTGCACGCGCTGCAGGCATGAGCTACGGTGAGTTATGCGTGCGGATCGTAGCGCTAGCGGCACTTAAAAAATAAATGAAAGATAAATAGCAAACCAATCATGGCACTGAACACATCCCAAACACAACGTCGCGCGCCGAATAGTAGATTCGGTAGTGGGAGTCACTACGACAGCGCGAAGCGCGGAGAGTCGCTACCGTTTTGGCGTCAACGCATCGTGGTACTGGGTGTGAGTTTGGCGACAGCGGTGTTTGCCTGCGCGGCCGTATTGCTGTTGTGGAAGATCTATTTTGCACCCCAAGCAAATGGCAATCGCGATGCATTGCCGTCGGCGCCGTTGCTCCAGACGATTAAGAACGTGAAATTTAGCGGCGAATTTCAGTACTTGCGGGCGCAAGACTTACAACTATTTTCCAACAGCATCCGCGGCAATATTTGGAGTGTTGATCTCAATGAAATACGCGCAGCAGCACAGGCTTATTCTTGGGTGCGAAGCGCTGATGTCAGGCGGAGTTTTCCAGAAGGTTTAGCCATTCGGTTAGAGGAGCATAAGCCTTTTGCTAAATGGGGTGAAAACGAATACAGCTTCGTTAACACATTTGGTGAAGTATTTGACCTATCTCCGACAGCGCAGAAGCCAAAATTAGTATTGAAAGCAGATGAAGCTAAACAGCTGGCACCTAGTCTAATTAGCAATACGTTGAAGATGCCCGTCTTCATTGGTCCTTCAGGCAGTGCTCAAGATGTTGTAAAGCATTACCAATGGTTGCAACAGCGTTTTGCACCCCTGGGCAGGCAGGTGGCCGAAGTGCGTTTGACGGTGCGCGGTGCACTACGTGTGCGCGATAATCTTGGCACCGTAATTGAGCTTGGCAGGCTACAGGTGGATGAGCGTCTAACGCGGGTGTTAAGCGCGTGGCCACACGTTGCCGCAATGCAGCAACCCAATATGTATATTGATGCGCGCTACCCCAGCGGTTTAGCGCTGAGCGCTAATTTAAATCCAATGGGAGCACCAGCCGTTCTTCTGCCGGAACAAGACAACACGGACGCACCAGTACCCGCAATAGAAAATGAAAAATTAGTACTCAATACTGTTGGAATAAATATCGAGAACTTGCTTGTATCCCAAACCATGGCGACAGGAATCAGCAGATGAACAAACCCCGCGAAAATAAAAACATCATCGTAGCGCTAGACATAGGCACTTCAAAAATCGCCGTGATTGTTGCCGAAATTACGCCAGAAGGCGCACTAGAAGTGATCGGCATGGGATCGCAGCCTTCGCGTGGCCTTAAAAAAGGGGTGGTGGTAAATATTGATTCAACCGTTAGCGGTATTCAACGCGCTTTAGAAGAAGCTGAATCAATGGCGGACGTAAAAATCCGCGATGTTATTACTGGCATTGCCGGTTCACACATCAAAAGCTTTAATTCTCACGGCATGGTGGCAATTAAAGATAAAGAAGCTTCACAGGCCGATGTTGATCGCGTGATTGAAACTGCCCAGGCCGTGAATATTCCAATGGATCAACAAGTGTTACACGTGCTCACGCAAGAATTCATGATTGATGGGCAAGAAGATGTCCGTGAGCCAGTTGGCATGAGCGGCGTGCGTTTGGAGGTAAAGGTTCATATCGTTACGGGTGCGGTATCGGCTGCGCAAAACATCATGAAGTGCGTGCGTCGTTGTGGGCTAGAAGTTCGTGATTTGGTGCTGCAACCGTTAGCGTCGTCGATGGCGGTGTTATCAAAGGATGAGAAAGACCTAGGCGTGTGCTTGGTCGATATTGGTGGCGGCACGACTGATATCGCTATTTTCACAGGCGGCGCTATTCGCCATACAGCGGTGATTCCCGTGGCTGGTGATCAAATTACCAACGATATCGCTATGGCGTTGCGCACACCAACGAAGGACGCTGAAGACCTAAAAATAGCCCACGGGTGTGCCTTGCAAAAACTTGCCAGCGCCAACGAAGTGATTGAAGTGCCGGGTGTGGGCGAACGCGGACCGCGCGAGTTGTCGCGCCAAACACTAGCTGAAGTTATCGAGCCACGAGTGGAAGAACTGTTTACGCTTATTCAGCGCGAACTGCGCCAAAGTGGGTTTGAAGAACTACTTTCAAGCGGCATCGTGCTCACAGGTGGCACTGCAGCCATGGAAGGCATGGCGCAATTGGGCGAAGAAGTATTTCATATGCCAGTGCGTTTAGGCTTGCCAATATACACAGGCGGGCTTTCGGAAGTAGTACGGGCGCCGCGGTTTTCAACAGCAGTAGGTCTATTAATTTCAGAAATAGAACAACGTAAACGTAATGAACACAGCCGCCTAGCCGCATCGAATATAAAGGGCGTCATGGAAAGAATGGCCACTTGGTTTAAGGGTAATTTCTAAAGTAAATTCTAAGGCAACTTCTAAGGCAACTTGCTAACGCAATTTTTAACGGTTTAGTTTTTAGGTTTTTAGCGATAAAGAGAAGTATTTTTTGTATTTTGCAGTAAACAACAGCAGAGGAGCAACATCATGATTGAAGTTCTAGATACTGTAGATCCAGTAGCATGCATTAAAGTAATTGGCGTCGGCGGTTGCGGTGGAAACGCCGTTGACCACATGATCCGTAATGGCGTTGAAGGCGTGGAGTTTATTTGCGCCAACACCGATTCGCAAGCGCTCAAACGCAACTTGGCTAAAACCATTTTGCAACTTGGCACCACAGTAACGCGTGGCTTAGGTGCTGGTGCTAAGCCAGAAGTGGGTCGTCAAGCAGCGGAAGAAGATCGTCAAAGCATTATTGACATGATTACCGGCGCCGATATGCTCTTCATCACCGCTGGTATGGGTGGCGGTACGGGTACTGGTGCGGCACCAGTAGTAGCTGAAATCGCCCGTGAAATGGGCATCTTGACGGTAGCGGTAGTGACTAAGCCGTTTGAGTTTGAAGGTAAACGTAAAAAATTAGCCGAACTTGGTATCGAAGAATTAAAGAAGCATGTTGATTCTTTAATTATCATTCCAAATAATCGCCTTCTCCAAGTATTGGGTGACGACGCTGGTTTTGAAGACGCCTTCCGCGCCAGCAACGATGTACTCAATGGTGCGGTAGCCGGTATTGCCGAAGTGATCAATTGCCCGGGTATTGTTAACGTTGATTTTGCCGACGTTAAAACCGTGATGAGTGAAAACGGCGTTGCTATGATGGGATCAGCCATGGCGTCAGGCCCTGACCGCGCGCAAAAAGCGGCAGAAGCCGCTATTGCCAGCCCATTGCTTGAAGATGTGAGCTTAAAGGGCGCGCGTGGCGTGTTGGTCAATATTACGGCCAGCAGCTCATTGAAGCTAAAGGAAGTCAATGAAGTGATGACGACTATCCGCAGCTTTTCTGCCGAAGAAGCCACAGTTATTTTTGGTAGCGTTATCGATGAAGCCATTGGCGATCAACTTCGCGTAACCGTTGTGGCGACTGGTTTGGGCGATGTCGTTGCCAAGAAGCAGCCGCAAATGGTCTATAGCGATTCACGCCGTACTGGCACCGATGATGCCTTTGGGCAACATTCAAGCAGCCAAGTGTCAACGATGTTGGGCAATACTGCATTGTCTGGCGGCGGAATGGGTTCGAGTATCGGCATGGCAAATAGCCCGGCCGGGGCTATTAACTATGCGGATTTCGATCAGCCAACCGTAACGCGTAATCGTCGCCAAGTCAGCACAGCCGTGATGAGCAAAACCAATATGGATGATTTGGATATTCCGGCGTTTTTGCGGAAGCAAGCTGATTAGCTTTTTGCAGTTTGCTGTAGTCTTTTTAGCCGTTAGCACTCTAGCCAACTAGCCCAACTGCGCGTTCCTCTGCCGTGCGGTTGGCTTAGTTGTCTGCATTTCTTCGACGCTGTAATTTCAGTATTTCCTTACCCTACGTGTTATGAACTCTCACCTAAATTTGCAATCAAAACTGCCCGCCGTTGGCACCACTATTTTTACGGTGATGTCGGCCCTTGCCGCTGAAGTTGGTGCAGTAAATTTAGGCCAAGGTTTTCCTGATTTTCATTGCGACCCTATGCTGCTAATCGCTATGCAGGAAGCGATGGCTGCGGGGCATAACCAATATCCGCCGATGGCAGGCGTGCCAGCGCTACGTGAGGCAGTCATATCGAAAGTGGCTAGTATTTACGGCGCCAAATATGACGCAAACACCGAGGTAACCATTACCGCTGGCGCGACGCAGGCGCTGCAAACAGCGCTCACCTCGGTTGTGCATCCGGGCGACGAAGTGATTATTTTTGAACCGGTATACGATAGCTATGAGCCAGTAATTCGCCTGTGTGGCGGCGTGCCTATCTATGCGCGTTTGCATTACCCTGACTACCGCCCCAACTTTGCCGAGCTAGCTGCGCTAATCACACCGCGCACGCGAGCGATTATGATTAACTCACCGCATAATCCTACCGCCACAGTTTGGTCGGCCGCTGAAATGGAGGCGCTAGAGGCCCTGCTTGCGCCCACCAACATAATTGTAATCAGCGACGAAGTGTATGAGCATATGGTGTTCGATGGAGCGCAGCATGAAAGCGTAGCACGTTATCCGCGCTTAGCTGAACGCGCCTTTATCATTTCTTTTTTTGGCAAAACTTATCACGTAACCGGCTGGAAAGTGGCGTATTGCGTGGCTCCGCAAGCATTGATGGCTGAATTTAGAAAAGTACATCAGTTTGTGGTGTTCACCGTGCACACGCCATCACAGTATGCGTTGGCAGCTTATATGCAGCAGGGCACGCATTTGCAATTGAGCGCGTTTTATCAAGCCAAGCGTGATTATTTTTTAGCACAAGTTCAACACGGCAGCGAAGCATTGCATTGGCATCACAGTGCCGGAAGTTATTTTGTAAGTGCTAGTTTCGGGCATGCCAGTCATTTGTCAGCGGCGCAATTTTCGCAAAAATTAGTGCGTGAAGTGGGTGTGGCCTGTATTCCAACTTCTGCCTTTTATCATGATGGCCACGACGATAAAATTGTCCGTTTTTGTTATGCAAAAAAAGAAGAAACGCTGGCGAAAGCCGCTTCCCTACTGCGCGGACTAGCCCCATGCGCAGCCTAGCTTTTTCTTTAGTGCTATTCTTGTTCGGTGTCGGTTTTGTTAACGCCGCAGCACCAAATAGCAGCGTATTTCTTGAAGACTTTACGACTACTGAAGTGCGCGATGCCATTCGCGCAGGTAAAACTACGATCATCATTCCCATCGGCGGTACTGAGCAAAGTGGCCCGCACATTGCGCTGGGTAAACACAATGTCCGTGGCAAAATATTAGCTGAAAAGATTGCTACTCAGCTTGGTAATGCGCTGGTTGCGCCGATTTTGGCTTATGTGCCACAAGGTAATTTTGCCCCGCCTACATCACACATGCGTTGGGCTGGCACCATCACAGTATCCGACGCCGCATTCAAAGGTATTTTAGAAGGCGCTGCAGAAAGCTTCAAAGTGCACGGCTTTACCAACATTGTTTTTATTGGCGAACATGGCGGCTATCAAACGCAAGTAAAAGAGCTCGCCGTTAAATTGAACAAGATGTGGAAAAAAGACGGCAAGGCGCGCGCGCACTTCATCGCAGAATATTATCGCGCTGGGCAAACGGCCTACCTGCAAGCGCTAAAAGCCAACGGCATCACCGATAAGCAAATTGGTGTGCACGCAGGCACGGCGGACACGTCGCTCATGCTGGCAACCGATGCATCATTAGTGCGTCGTGAACGCTTTGCGCAAGCTCTTAAAGAAGGAGCGGCAGGCGGTGTCACTGGCGATCCCACACCCGCTTCAGCCGCACTGGGGCAGCTTGGCGTGCAAGTCATCGTTGAACAAACACTGGCGGCTATCCGCGCGGCTGTGTCTGCGCGATAATGCCACTTTAGTAACAACACATTTTTTGCCAATACGTTTTTGTAATATCCAACGCTTAATATTTTGCAGTCAATACCAAAAGGGTCAAGTATGAAAATTAAATTTCAGTCGCAAACATTTATTGCGCTCGCCGCGCTAAGTATGGCGGGGCACGCCGTAGCGCAGCCAGCTGCTGCCCCACCAACGCCACAAGTCAAGCCAGCCGCTGTGGCCACTGCAGCCACTGCCACCACCGCCACCAAAATTGTCATGGCCTTCCCCGGAACGCCGCAAGTAAATGACGCCACCAATTTATACGGTGACACCACGTCCAAAAGCATGAGCCCCGCTGTGGCAGGTGCACTATCGCGCGTTTATGTACCAAATCGCGGCGACAATACCGTATCGGTGATTGATCCTGCAACTTTAAAGGTGCTCAGCACTTTTAAAGTCGGCATTCATCCACAACATGTTGTGCCGTCGTGGGATATGCGTACGTTGTGGGTGGCCAATAATGCCGAAGGCCGCACCGATGGCAGCTTAACGCCCATTGATCCAAAAACTGCCAAGCCGGGTAAATCTATTCCTGTGGACGACCCCTACAATATGTATTGGACGCCTGACGGCAAGTTTGCCATCATCGTTGCTGAAGCCTACAAGCGTCTTGATTTCCGTGATCCGGTCACCATGAAATTGGCCTTCACCATTCCTACGCCAAAGTGTGCCGGTATTAACCACGCCGATTTTTCAATTGATGGCCGCTACGCATTTTTTACTTGCGAATTCAATGGGTCAGTAACGAAGATTGATTTAGTAGAACGTAAAGTATTGGGCACCATAAAACTCAGCCAGTATTTTAATCGGCCTGATGCGCTTGCCGCAATCGCCGCCCCTTCCCAGACTAAAAAGCCGCGTTACATTGCTGACCCTAAAGGCACGGGCGAAATTTGCACCACGCCAGGCATGCCGCAAGACATTCGCGCATCCCCAGATGGCAGTATTTATTACGTAGCCGACATGATGGCCGATGGCGTACATGTGCTCGATGGAGCAACATTTAAGCAAATTGGCTTTGTGCCTACCGGCGTTGGCGCGCACGGCTTGTATCCAAGTCGCGATGGTAAAAAATTGTATGTTGCCAACCGAGGCAGCAACGTCATCCGCGGAAAGCCCGGCGGCAAAGGCAGTGTCTCCGTTATTGATTTTGCCTCTGGCAAAGTTGAGCAGAACTGGCCAATTGCCGCCGGCGGCAGTCCAGACATGGGTAACGTCAGTGCCGACGGTAAATATCTATGGTTATCCGGCCGCTACGATCATGTGGTGTATCGTTTTGAAACTACCACCGGCAAGGTCGACATCGTAAAGGTAGGCAAAGAGCCACATGGCCTAACTGTATGGCCGCAACCCGGTCGTTACTCGCTAGGTCATACCGGTAATATGCGTTAGTTTTTCGTCTGAAGTGATAGGCTGAAGATGCTCTATTTTAGGGCATCTTCAGCCTATTTTTTATTGGAAAATTGATGTTTAACAATAAAAATATAGCCGTAGTCGGCGCAGGTTTCGCGGGTCTAGCTAGCGCCCTCATGCTCGCGCGTGCGGGGCACAGCGTTACCGTATTTGAAAAATTTAGCGAGCCCGCATCCATCGGCGCCGGTGTACTCATACAGCCCACGGGCTTAGCCGCGGCGCGCGCGTTGGGCATTGAAGCTGAGCTCGTAGAACAAGGTGCCAAAATTGATTGGCTTTATGGCGTAACGCCTAAGCAAAAGCCAGTTATTGATATTCACTACCAATCATGGCGCGCCGATGCTTATGGGCTAGGACTGCATCGTGGTGTGTTATTTGAATCACTTTGGAACCACGCAAAAGCGGCCGGTGTAGAAATAGTCGTCGGCAACGCTGTGACAGATTTGAATGCGCTGCAGGCTAAGTTTGAATTGACTGTGATTGCTGATGGCGCGCATTCCACCTTACGCGCACAAACTGGCTTAAATGCGCAGCATCGCGACTATCCTTGGGGGGCATTGTGGGCGGTGTTGCCTGATACGGATGGCTTCTACACCAAGCAAAACGCGCTGCTGCAATGGTATGACCGGGCTTATAAAATGATGGGCATTATGCCCACGGGTCAGATGCCCAATTCAGCAACTAAAGTGGTGAGCATATTTTGGAGTTTGCATAGCGATAAATTCCCGCGATGGCGCGCCAATGGGCTCTCGGCGTGGAAAGCCGAGGTGCTGCAATTAAACCCACACTGCGAAGCACTGTTAGCGCAAATAACCGACGCCGCACAACTGACGTGGGCGCATTATGCTGATGTGGTTATGTCCAAATATCACACCGACAATTGTGTGGTGATTGGTGACGCTGCCCACGCCACCAGCCCGCAACTAGGGCAGGGCACCAATATGGCCTTGCTCGACGCGGTGACCTTAGCGCGCTGCATAGAAAACGCCCAAAGAACCGCCGAAACCACCGCGCAGGCGCTCGTGCAATACACGCAACGGCGCAAAGCACATTTGCATTATTACGGCGGTGCCAGTCGCCTACTCACGCCGCTATTTCAAAGCGATCAAACGCTATTGCCGTGGCTCCGCGACAAACTTTTACCGGTCACTGCCAAGTGGCCGATTATTGAGGACGCGCATTTGCAAACCTTAGTGGGCGTGCGAGGCGGTTGGGTGCGGGGCGAGGCCGCGCAGTGGCTCGAACCGTAAGGCCATAAGTGCTAAATAAATACCTTGGAAACGCCTATATTTAGGGCATCTCCAAGGCATTTTTACGTCTAAATTACCGTACCGCCCTGCAAAAAGCAAGTCAAGCGTCAACTCATAACCCGCCACAAATGCGTCACACAAATAGTTATTTTCAAAACAGTAATAGTTTTGGAACCCAAATTACGTTTAGTAAATATGAGCTTGTTTCACGTTTGGTTTGCATCGCACGTTCACGAAGTTGTCATCATGGCTGCAAATGCCTCTGCTACACTTCACCTGAATATTCATCACAAGTTTGGCGCGCTCCGGTTAAAGCATCGCTACTGTTTTATCTCTGTTTTTAAAAAATAGGAAACACCATGTATAAGCTAAAACGTCCCCCCACTGCTTTTGTGCAGCGCTGCCGCACCTTCCTAGTCACGACTCTAGCCACTGGCTGCGCCATTATTATTGCTATGGCGTTTAACCCAGCCTATGCGCAAAACATCACCACCGTCGCGGGTAATAATGGCTTAACCGGTTTTGCCGGTGACGGTCTCCAAGCCACCGATCCTGCGGTGCGACTTACGTTCCCGCGCGCGGTGCTGGCCTTGGCTAACGGCAGCATACTCATCGCGGATACAGCCGCTAACCGCGTGCGTAAAGTGGATGTGGGTGGCGTGATTACTACCGTTGTCGGAACGGGGGGCTCAGGCTGGACGGGTGACAACGCTCCCGCCATCAGTGCGCAAATTGATAACCCGGCCTGCCTGCAGACGGACACAGCCGGCAATATTTATATCTGTTCCGCTGGTGCTATCCGTAAAGTCGACCTTGCTGGCAATATTTCGACCATCGTTGGCAACGGAACTTTAGGCAATACCGGTGCTGACGGCAGCGCAGCCACGGCAGCGCAAGTTGGCCTAGTGGCAGGAATAGCGTTTGACCGCGCGGGGAATTTATTTTTTACTGATGTCACCTATGGCGCGGTGCGTAAAATCGATACCTCAGGCAATATTTATAGGATTGCGGGGACGACCGGTAGCGGACCTTTTGGCGCAGACAACGTGCCTGCACTCACTGAGCTTCTTTCGAGGCCCCGCGGCATTCTCGTTTCTGCCGATGGCAGCCTTATCGTTGCGGTGGAGAATCAAAATCGGGTGCGACAAATTGTTCCCGGTGGCAATATCACCACCCTTGTTGGTAACGGTACGCCAAGCAGCACGGGTGATGGCGCTGCCGCGACCCTAGCGACGATAAATAGGCCATATGACGTAGTAGCGGACGGTGCGGGTGGGTATTTGGTGTCCGAAAATTTCGGCCACCGCGTGCGTAAAATCGCCGCCAGTGGCATCATCACCACCATTATCGGCAATGGCACTGGGACCAACACGGGTGACGGCGGCCTCGCTACCGCGGCCACCATATTCTTTCCCATGAATATGTCCCGCGATAGTGCTGGTAATATTTTCATCGCGTCACAAGGTGGAAGTGTCATCCGTAAAATCGCCGCCCCGCCACCGCCTGTTCCCGGCCCGTCGGTATTCAACGCCTATCTAAACACCACCACTGCCACGCTCGGCACCATCACCCCTGCAGGTGAGCAAACTGTACCCTTTGGCGGAATTGTGAAGATGACGGTTACTGCCAACCCGCGCCATGTTTTACGGGTAGCCAGCAATTGCGACTACGTACAAACCAGCCGCCCCATCGCGCTCGTACCTATTGGCACTGGTGCTAGCACCTACAATGTCACCGTAAATGGCCCCTGCCAAATGGAAGCCACCTTCACCCCGCTCATTCCTAAAACTAACGTCAACACCGAAGCCGCAGCTAACGCGTTTTTGTTGGCAGTAGAAGCCACACAAAACTACACCACCCCCGTCATCACCCAAACCAGCAGCACGGTAGGCCAAACCGTGAGCTTCAAAGCTTGGGTAACGGACATTGCCGGTGTGCCTTACCCCAGCGCCAGCAACGTCATTACCTTCAAAGCCAACGGCACAGCCATCACTGGCTGCCGCAATGTACCGTTAACCCTGCGCCCCAGCGATGTCGTACACATCCGCGAAGCCGTTTGCGTGACGAGCTTTGCAGCAGCAGGCAATAGCGTAATCACCAGCGAGTTTGCAGGGGATACGTATAACTTCCCAGCGGTAAGCAGTGGGTTAAACCATAGCGTGAGTGCGGCGCCGTAATAGCTAAAAAGCAGTATTTTCTAACCAACAAATGCCTTGTAGATGCCCTAAAATAGCGCGTCTCCAAGGCATTTTTGTTGCTTAAAATTCGAAGCTAGGTGCCGCCAGCCGCGTCACAATCACATCACATACGCGTTACAATCACAGCGCTAAATGTGTGTCGTGAATATATATTTTCAAAAGCATGATAATTTCGATGCTGAATCTCGTTTAGTAAGTATAGGCAGTGTTTAGCAGCAGCATTTTTATCGCAACCAGTATAAACTCTTGCCTCAATTCAACCCGTAACCGTCTTTTCGTTAGCGTCATCGTTTTCAAACCGGTATTCCTTCGTCGTCCCCAAATGTATTCTCAACCGCCTCCCTCCACAAAGGTCATTTTATGTTCATGCTTAAACTACCCCGTCACGCGCTTGCAGCCTGTATCACCGGCTGTGCAGTCATCGCCGCCGCCTTCCTCAACCCCGCGCACGCACAAAACGTCACCACCGTTGCCGGTAACAATTGATCGGTCGGCTTCGCCGGTGACGGTGGCCCAGCCACCGCTGCTGCTGCTCGGTTAAGCTTTCCCTTAGCCGTGCTCGCCCGTGCCGACGGCAGTGTGCTCATCGCGGATAGAACCAACAATCGCGTGCGTAAAGTGGATGTGGGCGGGGTCATTACCACCTTTGCGGGCAATGGTGGCAGCAGCTTCGCTGGTGATACTGGCCCCGCCAGTGCCGCACAAATTCTCGAACCGGCCTCCTTAATTGAAGATGCAGCAGGCAATGTGTATATCGGCAGTAGGGGTGCCATTCGTAAAGTCAACCCAGCGGGGATCATTACCACCATTGCCGGCACTGGTACTAGGGGCAATACCGGTGACACTGGGCCAGCCACTGCAGCGCAAGTAAATTGGGTGATGGGCATGGGCTTTGATAGCGCAGGCAATTTGTTTTTTACCGATTACGACAGCCATGTGGTGCGTAAAATAGCGGTTGGCACGGGCGTGATCACCCGAATTGCCGGTACCGGAGCTGCTGCCGCATTTGTTGCCGATAATGTGGCGGCACTAGGTGAACCCTTGGATGAGCCCACTGGCATCCTAGTGCAAGCCGATGGCAGCCTGATTGTCGCGGTGGCAGCCCAGAATCGGGTGCGTAAAATTATACCCGGTGGCAATATCACGACCCTTGCGGGCACTGGAGCAAACACCAGCACCGGCGATAACAATCCCGCCACAGCCGCTACGCTACGTTCTCCATGGGGTCTGGCAGCCGACGGCGCTGGCGGCTATTTTGTAGCGGAATTTAACGGCCACCGCTTGCGTAAAATAGCGGCAAGCGGCATCATCACAACGGTAATTGGCAATGGCACAAATACCAACACCGGTGACACTGGACCCGCCAGTGCCGCTACAATCATGAACCCCGCCGGCTTATCCCGCGCCAGTTCCGGTCATCTCTTCATTGCCAGCTACAGCGGCAGTACTATCCGTAAAATTGCCTTTGCCCCGCTGGTTACCACCCCCGGCCCGTCCGTATTTAACGCCTACGTTAACACCACCACCGCCAGCCTTGGCAGCGTTAGCCCGGCTGGTGAGCAAACGGTGGCTTTTGGCGGTGTCGTCACGATGACGGTTACGGCTAATCCACGCCATGTTTTACGGGTAGCCAGCAATTGCGACTACGTGCAAACCAGCCGCCCCATCGCGCTCGTACCTATTGGCACCGGCGCTAGCACCTACAATGTCACCGTAAATGGCCCTTGCCAA
>JANNXI010000049.1:0-31160 GCA_031409495.1 Betaproteobacteria bacterium | reverse complement strand
AAGCGCGCGCAGGTGTTTTTTGTAGCTTACACAGTTGAAAATAAATCAGATCAGCCACGCCCAATCACTTTTTCGTTCAACGGTGGTCCTGGCTCTTCTTCAGTTTGGCTACACATGGGCTTTGCTGGACCACAACGAATTTTTATGGAGGGCAAAGGCGACGCCGGTGCGCCGCCATATAAGCTGGTTGATAACGAACACACCATGCTCACCGAAACAGATTTGGTATTTATTGATCCGGTAGGCACGGGTTTTAGCCGCATGGTGGAGGGTGAAAAGGTAGGGGAATATCATAACTATCAACGTGACTTAGAAAGTGTTGGGGAATTTATTCGGCTCTATATTGCGCGCAATAAGCGCTGGAATAGTCGTAAGTTTTTGATTGGTGAAAGCTATGGGACGACCCGTGCTGCTGGGCTTTCCAGCTATTTACAAGAAAAATTTGGCATGTATATCAATGGCGTGATGTTGATTTCCTGCGCGCTTGAATTTTCACATTTACGCTTTGACAACGGCAATGATTTACCGCCAGTTTTATATCTCCCGACCTACGCTGCCACCGCTTGGTACCATGGAAAATTGAGCGCTGATTTGCAAAAGCGCAGTTTGCGCGCTGTGCTCGACGAAGTAGAAGCTTACGCCAGCAGCACCTACGCCGCCGCCTTATTTCAAGGCCGCTCACTTTCAGCGGCCGCAGAGGCCGATACTGTCAAGCAGCTCGCCCGCTACACTGGGCTAACGCCAGCCTATATCCGCGCCACGCGCTTACGCATCAACATTGCTAAGTTTGTGAAGGAGCTACTTCGTACTGAAGGAAAAACGGTGGGCCGCCTAGATAGCCGCTTTACGGGCATTGACCGCGACAATTGCGGTGAAACCTTCGAGGCTGACCCGTCCTATCAAGCTATTTTAGGACCATACGCCAGCACCTTTAACCATTACGTGCGCGCTAGCTTGGGCTATGAGAGTGATCTTCCCTACAACACCCTAGCTGGCTTGTATTTAACGTGGGGGTGGAATGAATTTATTAACAAGTACGTTAGCGTTTCGGAAAGCTTACGCAAAGCGATGGCAGCAAACCCAGACTTAAAAGTATTTGTGGGAAATGGCTATTATGATTTTGCGACACCGCATTTCGCATCCGATTACTGCTTTAATCAATTGGCGGTCGATGAAACGCGCGCCAAAAATATTACTGTGCGCTACTACGAAGCTGGCCACATGATGTACGTGCATCAGCCCTCACTCAAAGCTTTAGCCAACGATGTGAGAGCATTTTTGAAAAGCGCCTAAGCCAGGGTAGTTACAAGAACTTTGGGCTGTTTCTGCCCGAAAATAGGCTGCTTATGATTCTTTGCGCTACTGCAGCCGCCACGATTGTGCACAATTTACACACGCTGGCGCTATACAATAGCGTCACATAAATTGCATTTTGCATTCACTATCGGAACAAAAAAATGACCATGTCTTTTGAAGCGAGTTTCAAGAAATTAGTACCCGCAGTTGATTTCTGCGCGCTCCGCTTTGTGGAAGAAACCACTGAGCAATTGGGCGTGCGCCAGAATGTGGCTGAACCCATGCAAAAAGGAGTGGATCGCGGTGCCATGATAACCATCATGCATCAAGGTGGCTACGGTTATGCAGCCACCAGCGATCTAACGGAATCGGGCATTAAAGAAGCCATGGGCCGGGCGCAGAATTTTGCAAAATTGAGCCGCGGCCGTGCCGTTGCTGATTACTCAAAAATCGTACCCCCCAAATTAAGCCAACCTGTAAACCCTTATACTTCGGTCGTTTCCAAGGCACTATCGACCTTAACGATCGCCGAAAAAATCGAATTGCTGCTTGAAGAATCTGCAAAAAGTAAGTTTGATGATCGGATTATTGATTGGTCCGCTTCGCTGTGGAGCACGCAAACCCGGCAGTTGTACATCACGGCCGACGGCGCTAGTATCGCGCAAAATTTTGATTTTTTAGTGCCGGCGTTATCCGTAACGGCGCATGATAACAGCGATACCCAAACCCGCTCTTTTGGTGGGCGCTACAATGGCTTTTGTCAGCAAGGTGGCTTAGAAATTTTAGAACGCTCTGGCTTTTTTGGTGCCGGACGGGCAACAGCCGAAGAAGCCTTGCAATTGCTCACCGCTCCAAACTGCCCGAGTGGCAAAATGGACGTGATTTTAATGCCAGACCAAATGATGCTACAGATACATGAGTCTATTGGCCATCCCTTAGAGCTTGACCGTATTTTAGGTGACGAACGCAATTTTGCGGGCACTAGCTTTGTTACGCTGGACATGTTTGGCAAGTATCAATATGGCTCACCATTGCTCAACGTCACGTTTGATCCAAACCGCACCGAGCAGTTTGCCAGCTATGCCTTTGATGACGACGGTGCACCCGCTGAGAAGCAATTTATCATTGAAGCAGGCTTGCTCAAACGCCCGCTCGGCGGCGCAATATCGCAAGCACGTGCGCAAATTGACGGTGTTGCAAACTCCCGCGCTTGCTCATGGAATCGGCCGCCGATTGACCGCATGGCCAACCTCAATATTGAAGCCGGCAACGCCAGCTTAGACGACATGATTGCTGGTATTGATGCTGGCGTGATGATGAAAACCAATGTGAGTTGGTCTATTGATGATTCACGCAACAAGTTTCAATTTGGTTGCGAGTATGGGCAGGAAATAAAACACGGCAAGCTAGGCAAAGTGCTGAAGAACCCCAATTATAGGGGCATTTCAGCTACTTTCTGGCGCTCACTATCTGCTGTCGGAAACGATAATTCCGTTGAAGTAATGGGTACACCATTTTGTGGCAAGGGCGAGCCTAACCAAGTTATCAGAGTTGGCCATGCCGCACCTGCCTGCAAATTTTCGGATATTGATGTCTTCGGTGGCGAAGACACCGAATCGTAAACCTAGTGGCGAAGGCACTGAATCGTAAGCCTAGTCGCTACGCGGAGTCCCTCGCTTAGTCCCATCGCTTAGTCTCACCACTAATTTCCACGCAACAACTAAAGAATATTCAATGCAAAATTACTTTCACGATCTCGCGAATCTTGTTTCCACTTCTGCCCGAGCGGGTGAAGTGACGTTTTTATGGCTCGCGGCCGAAACTTCTGACTTCATTCGCTTTAACCAAAACGCCGTTCGCCAAGCAGGAGCGGTTAAGCAGGTTGCGGTCACGTTGGCGCTCGTCATTGGCGCCAAGCGCGCAGAAATGCGCATCATGTGCACCGGCTCACTCGCACACGACGAAGCCGAAATTGCCGACGCTATTGCCAGCCTACGCAATGACGTGGTGATGGTGCCGGATGATCCTTATCTGCTTTACAACACAGCCGTAGAGTCCACCACCCATGTTGTCACGGGCAAGGTGCCCGATGCTGACGAGGTAATTAGTAATGTAATCGCAGCCGGTAATGGCACAGATTTGGTCGGCATTTACGCTGGGGGAGCTATTTATCGTGGCTTTGCAAATAGTCTAGGGCAGCGCAATTGGCATCATGTTGACAACTTTAATTTTGAATGGTGTTTGTATCATGCTGCAGATAAGGCCGTGAAGAGCAGCTATGCAGGTGCTGATTGGCAGGCCGCCGCGTTGAATCAAAAGATGGACTTTGCGCGGCAACAGTTGGCCAAGCTCAGCGCGCCCGCCATAACCTTAAAGCCAGGTACCTATCGCGCGTTTTTCACGCCTTCGGCTTTAGGTGAGGTAGTAGATATGTTTAATTGGGGCGGCTTTGGCGTGAAATCGCAGCGCAATAAGCAAAGCCCGCTGCAAAAAATGATTGATGATGGTCAAGTGCTGCACAATAGTTTTTCATTAACAGAAAACACCCAAGATGGCCTAGCCTCGGCATTTTCAGAAGACGGCTACATTAAAGCGCCGAAGGTATCGCTGATTAAAAATGGTCAAATGGCCGATGCGCTCGTGTCACCACGTTCAGCCAAAGAATACAGCATTGCCACTAACGGCGCTGGCGCGGATGAAAGCGGCGAATCCTTTGATTTGAGCGCAGGCACCCTAGCCCAAGCAGACGCCATAAAAGCCCTAGATACGGGCATCTTCGTAGGCAATTTATGGTATTTAAACTTCAGCGATCGCATGAACTGCCGCATGACAGGCATGACGCGTTTTGCGACGTTTTGGGTGGAAAACGGCGAAATCAAAGCGCCACTAAATGTGATGCGCTTTGATGACACCGCCTACAACATGATGGGCGAAAATTTAATCGCGCTCACTGCCGAACGCGACTTTATGCCTGACGCGGCAAGCTATGGCGAACGCTCTACCGCCTCCTGCCATTTACCAGGCGCGCTCGTAAACAACTTTAAATTGACGCTCTAACTATCACTTTTTGCCCATCCGGATTATTGTATCGACGCATCTACGGAGACTACCGATGCCAAAATTATCCCTTCGGGCGCTGCTCATCATCCCGTTTGTAGTACTCATACTAATTTTAACGACCATCATCGCATGGCTATCTTATGATGCGTCGCAACGTACAGCCTACAAATTAGTCGATAGCCTCACCGTAGGGGTGGCTGAACGGGTGCGGGTAGCTGTAGAGCGTCAATTAGCACCTTCACACTTGGTACTGGAAGCGGCGCTACCCAGCCTACGTGAAAACTTTGCCAGCCGTGTCGATGCTGATTTATCGCTTACGGCCATCGAAGCCAAGCTCCGCGTTGCCACAAAACTCAATCCCAGTCTTAATAACTACATCTACTACGGCAATACTGCCAAACAGTTTGTGGGCGTATCGCGTAAAGACAGTAACGAGATTGAACTGCGTATAAAGCCAGATAGCGACAAGCCACGACAGTTTTTTAAGGAACGCCTCGAAGGCGCAGCCACGCCGATAAAGTCACTGGTCAAAACTGAAACAACCATCTACGACCCAGTGAGTAGGCCGTGGTTTAAAGCTGCCAGTGCCGCCAAAGCACCGGCTTGGACGAGTGTCTACCCTGCGTTTTCAAGTCGCGATCTCATCGTTACGCTGGCGCATCCTATTTATCGGCGCGATGGCACCATCGATGGCGTTCTGAGCACCGACGTATCGCTAACACGACTTAATGATTTTTTGGCCTCTGTTCCCATCAGCGCCAACGGCGTGGCGATTTTGTTTGAGGCCAACGGCGACATTATTGCCACGAGCGCTGGCGCACCGCTATTTCATGAAGTCAACGGGGTTAAAACGCGATTAAATGCCGCCCAAAGCGACAATCGCTTGATCCGCGAAGCCTATGCCCAATTTGCACCGCAGCTCAACGGCGCGCCATCGCAAGCGCCCGTCGTCTTAGATTTTTCACTCGATAAGTCTAAACTAGGCACCGTCCACGCTGCACTTAGCGTTATTCCTGATGCGGCGGGACTAAAATGGTATTCGCTTGTGGCAATGCCGCACGACGACTTCATGGCGGGCGCGCGCGGGTTTGCTTGGCAAAGCATGATTATTGGCTTATTTGTAGCCGGGGTTGCGCTGCTTTTTGGCTACGGTATTGTCAACCGGTTAGCACGCGATTTAATGGTGCTTAACGAAGCCACCAAAGCCGTCGCCACGGGCTCGCCCCCTGCCCCGCTACCGATTGAACGCGACGATGAAATCGGCGATCTCGCGCGGCAGTTCGAGCGCATGCACGTCGATTTGCAAGAAGACAAATTAACCGGTGCAATCAATCGCGAAACCTTCTCCCGTATTGTCGGCGGGCGTTTTGGGGCGCAAACTCGGCTCGTATCGGCGCAAGTTGTCCCCTTTGCGCTGTTTTTTATCGATCTGAATGGCTTCAAAGCGATAAATGACGCCCATGGCCATCTTGTTGGCGACGAAGTGCTTATCACCGTTGCTAATCGCACCCGTGCGGCCGTGCGCGCATCGGATATCGTAGCGCGTTTTGGCGGCGATGAATTCGTGGTGTTCGTCGACAACGTGACCGACGCCAATAGCGCGCAGCCTTTCGCGGAAAAAATACTCGGTAACATCGCCCAAGTGTTAGTGGTGAAAGATGGTCTTGCGCTTACGATTGACGCGGCGCTAGGCATGGCGCTCTACCCCGAAGACGGTGAGGATTTAGAAACGTTACTCCGCATTGCCGACAGCCGAATGTATCAGCATAAAGCCTCAATAAAACTCTAATTTTACGCATGAAGATCCCTTGTTTTAGGGCATTTCCATGCAGGAATCGCACGCTTAAGGATCACCTAAATGCCCGATAATCTGTACTCTGAAACTGACTCCGTAGCGCATACCGTTTATCGCGCCTGTAATTTGTGCGAGGCCATTTGCGGTGTGGCCATTAAGATCGTAGGCAGCAAAATTGAGAGCATTCGCGGGGATGATGACGACGCTTTTTCACGCGGCCACATCTGCCCTAAAGCGATCGCCATTCAAGACATTCACGAAGACCCTGATCGCTTGCGCCGCCCCATGCTGCGCGTAGGCAACGCAGGCGCCACTGCGCAATGGCAAGAAATTTCATGGGACGAAGCCTTTGAAACCGTGGCAGACAACCTAGCTCGGATCATCACCACGCACGGTAATGACGCCGTTGGGCTCTACGCTGGCAATCCAAACGTACATAATTTCGGGCACATCCTAAATTTTCCGCCAATCGCAAAGCTCATTAAATCTAAAAATATATTTTCAGCTTCATCCGTCGATCAATTGCCCCAGCAATTAGCGTCCCATCTGATGTTTGGCCATCAGTTTTTAATCCCCATTCCCGATATTGACCATACCGACTATTTTTTAATGTTGGGAGCCAACCCCATCGCCTCAAACGGCAGTTTAATGACCGTTCCTGATGTAGCAAAGCGCCTGAAAGCCCTGCAAACACGGGGCGGTAAGCTCATAGTTGTCGATCCACGGCGCACCGAAACAGCGGCCATTGCTGATGCCCACCACTTCATTCGTCCGGGCAGTGACGCCGCGTTTTTAAGCGCATTACTGACAACATTGCGCGAAGAGAATCTAGTCCGGCCAAACCAGCCCGAACATCTTAAAGATTTTGATGCAGCCATTGCAGCCCTTAGCGATTTTACAGCCGAAGCAGTAGCTGATTTTTGTGGCATCGCCGCTACCACCATCCGCCAAATTGCGCGCGATTTTGCCGCCGCAAAATCTGCAGTTTGCTATGGGCGTATGGGCACCACCACGCAGGCGTTTGGCACTTTAAATCAGTGGCTAATTTATCTCGTCAATATTGCCACAGGTAATTTAGATAGAGTGGGCGGTGCACTTGTCACCACGCCGCTCATGCCCCTCACGGGTGCGGGCACACGCCCCGGTGGCTATGCGCGTTGGCGCTCACGTGTACGCAAACTGCCGGAGTCAAATGGTGAATTGCCGGTGGCTGCATTGGCTGAAGAAATACTTACCGAAGGTCCCGGACAAATCCACGCGCTATTTACGCTCGCAGGCAACCCCGTACTTTCCACGCCAAATGGGCGGCAGGTAGATACGGCGCTAGCACAGCTCGACTTCATGTTTTCAATCGATATATTTATCAATGAAACTACCCGTCACGCCAACATTGTTTTGCCGCCTACCTCCGCGTTGAATCACGACCATTACGACGCCAGCTTCAATGCCTTTGGCGTGCGCAACGTTACGCGATTAAACCAAGCGATATGGCAGCGGGCAGAAGATGAACGCTATGACTGGGAGATTTTCAGCGGTATCTGCACACTTTTAGCCGCTAAATTGCACCGCGAATACCATCCAGCACTGAAGGTGCGGGATGTCGTGAAGCGCAGCACGGAACGTAGTCCCTACGCCCAAGGCATAAGCTTTGACGACTTATTGAAAGCTCAGCACGGCATCGACATGGGAGCATTGACGCCGTCTTTATTCGCGCGCTTAGAGACCGAGGATCAAAAAATCCATTGTGCGCCAGAAGTGCTGCTAGCCGATATGTCCAGACTGCAAGCCGCGATAAACACCGCTAAGTCAGGTGCGCTAACCCTAATTGGCCGTAGGCACGTTCGTAGCAATAATTCATGGATGCACAACAGCCACCGCTTGGTGAAAGGCAAACCGCGCCACCAGTTAATGATGCACCCCGATGACATGGCCGCGCGCAGTATCGCAGACGGCTCCCGGGTTCGTATCGAAGCGCGTGTTGGCAATATCGAAACTGAAGTACTCGCCAATCCCGACATGATGCCAGGTGTGGTGTCCCTCCCTCACGGCTTCGGGCACGGTCGCGCCGGTGTGCGCATGGCCATCGCGCAGGCGCATCCGGGTGAGTCAGCAAATGATTTAACCGACGAGTTACTGCTGGATGCAGTGTCGGGAAATGCAGCCATTAACGGCGTGCCGGTGGAAGTTTTCGCTTCGTAATATATGCCTGTAGATGCCCTAAATTAGCGCATCTACAGGCTATACTTCCACGAAAAGCCTCCACGGGCAATTGCCCCGCCATTTCCGTGAGCACAAATTCACTGATGCTGGCTTCGGTCACGCCTGCAAGAAGCATTTGTTAGGCAACTGACCGGATAAATCATCCAGCTTTTGGCAAAATTCACTTTTCATTTGAATGCGCTGACTGACTCAATGCGGCGCAGCGAGAAATACTCCCTCAAAACCCCTGCCTTACCAAAACTCGGCTCTGCAGAAACCCTGCACTAGGTAACTCCACCTGCATAAGCGCCAAATTAGCGTCGTAGAAGTCAAGCCGCAGATTTCCCACCGGCGTTGCGCGAAAAAAATTGGCGTTGTAGGCCCCACCAAGCCATGATGTGGCTTGTGTGCTGTAAAGCGCGCCGGTGTAGGCGTTGCCCTCCCATTTGCCGCCCGGCATGACGTACCACGTGGCATCTCCCTGCGCGTTGTAGGTGTACCAGACGCCAAAGACGGTGTTGCCTTGTTGTGCAAGGTTTAGACCCCACCCATTTTCGGCAGCACCACCCCACCACAGGTCGTTTACGGGCAGTCGTGGGCCAGATGCAACAGCAGCACCGAACACCTGCCGCTCGATGTTTTTAGTGCCCGTCACGCCGTTGATGGTGTAACTAAAGCTTGCCGTTTTTTGGCTGAGGAATTTTAGCGTTACTTGGCCTACCGGCTTACCTACATTTAGAGGCAATACTGCAGTGGTATCGGGGCTAGTTTTATAGGCGTAGTAGGGGCTTGATTGCGGCTGATACACCACGCCGCTGTATTCAGTTTGCTCAGTGTTCCATGTACCGCCAGGCATCACCAGCCACACCGGCTGGCCGGCGCTATCGTAAATATAGAGCACATTAAATTGCGAATTGCCGTGTTGGGCAATACTCATGCCCCAGCCGCTTTCGGCTTCACCAGCCCACCACATATCAGTATAGTTAGGCGCTACTTTGGCCACAGTCGCATAATTTACCGTAGCTGATGCAGTGTTTACGGTAACTGCGCCTGCTGGGAAGCGGGCAACGACGCTCTGCGCCACCGTGGGTGAACTTTGCGGCACAAACGAGCATGATGCAATGGCGATGGAGGCGTTATCAGCCAATGGCGCTAAAGCTGGCGCGGTGCAGACGGTGTTGCCAGCACTGTCTAAGAAGCTCACCAAACCGCTGGCGGCAACAGCCCTTACACTGGATAGCGGCGCAGATTGCGTATCGTCTGCGACCACCAGCACCTGCGCCGTCAACACTACGGTTTGCCCGCGCAATGGTGCCTTGGGTTCCATCGTGAGAGTTAAGCTATTTGGAGCGCTGCCTACCATGTGGCGAATAGTGGCGAGTACCTCTTTATTGGCGGCGTCGCCAACGTAATAAACTTGGTAAATATTTAAGCCTGCGGGACGCGCACTAAGTGGCACCTCACAGCCCGCACGACCAGATAATATCGGCACCTTGGCACAAATTACTTGCACCCCGTTGCTCGATAATCGACGTACTTCTAACAATCCGCTAGGCCCAGTACCCGCAAGTGAAATTTGTAGGGAAACGGGATCACCAATCGCTGAGGGTGACTTGCTGGCGATCAGCACCGCTGCCGTTGCCGAACGCAATGGCCGGGGCGCAAACTGCACCATCACATCAGTTTGGCCATTCAGCGCCAGCGCTTCTATGCTGCATACGGCCCCATTAAAAGGGACGAGCGGATTTTGCGCCGTGGTACAAACTTGCGTGCCATTTACCGACCAACCTGCCACAATCGATAGTGCATTAGGGAGCGCCACCAATTTTACTGCCCCCCCCAGCACTGGGGCAGCGCTACATTTTTTGCCGCAGACAATATCAAGCGTACGGGAGATGACTGTGCCGCCTACGCCGGCCATGCTATCGCCGCCAGCGGCACTCAATCGCACAAGTAACGGCGCTGTTTGCGTTTGCAGCGGCAGAACCAGCCGATCAATCCATGCGGCATCGGCTCCCACTACCGTGCCCGCATCTTTCTCATATGACCAGAGCAAAATATGATTGCCAGCAGAAATAGGTACCTCAATTCGCGCCCAGTCGCTGTTACCGGATACACCGACCCCACCTACATCCGCACAGTTGCCATTGAGCCCTACCGCCACGCCGTCGATAAAAAAGCGTAGGCAGTCAAAGCCGGGCTCGCTCGATACCCGACGGTCAAAACTAATAGTGCCGCCGATGAACAAACCTTCAAATTGCAGTTGGGCTTTTACAGCCACGTTGGTGTTCGGTAACGGGTTCGACTTCAAACTACAACCACCCTCCGTACTCGCGTCACGCGCGACGCTCCAGCCAGCGTTCGCTGCTTCTGGCTGCGAAAAGCCCTGCTCAGGTGCGGCGCAGTTTGCCGGAAAACTATCTGTTTCATCATCATATATTTCAACTGTTGCCCGGCTACCGCCCACTGCACTGCCCAGCAAGGGCTGTGCATTAACGAAATCAAAGAGCTCAACGCTGAAACTCTCTACCCCTTCGTTTACATTATCTTGGAGCGTTTGAAGGACAATGAATTTATCACCGAGCTCCCCATCAGCCCAGCTTAAAACACCACTAAAGCTCAAATAGTCTTGCTCCGCGCGCGCAGTTTGCTCGGCAGTCTGGAAACGTACCGATGCCGCGCCGTTACTGCCACCCAGACGGGATACCTTTAAGCTGACATTACCACCTTCTTGCACCCCGACAGTTTGCGGATAGAACTGAATCGACCCCGCCATATTCGCGGGCTTTACACGAAACGCATTGAGCGTCGCTCGGGTATTGTTGAGCGCTTGGGCTGCATTTGACGTGGCGGCGTTGCCGCTTGGCCAAGTTCTATAAAGTACCGTCGCGCTAGAGAACTGCGGTATGCGTGTACAGCTTGTACTTGCGGCAACGCACGCATCGTTGTAAGCCATGATGGTACGAAATTTATTTACCGTATCGACGTAACCATGCGCGTACGCGTAGGGCGAGGCGCTCGGATCCACAAACGGATCATGGCGCAAGCCCATATTGTGCCCAAGCTCGTGCGCGAAAGTGTAATTTCCTACCGCACAACTGCGGGTAACAACATTAAATGCGCTGCGCGCAAAGCTTGCCGCCACGGTAGTCATTAAGCTACCGATACCACAACTGCCGCCGCCGTCGTCAACCCATAAGCTCACCACATCAGCGCCATAGGCATCGCGCAACAAGTGCAACTCATCCAAGGCGCCATCACCAAAATTTCGTAGTGCCGCAATATCGGTATTTAAATTTCCGCTTTCGCTGTAGTCAATTTCATAGGCGAGCACCAAACGCAATTGCTGCTTTACCCCGCTAGTGGTGTACGCTAAATTTGTCTGTGCCACGCCCAAGTTAATTTGGCTTTCCATTGCAGCCGTGCCGCCAACGGTTGCCCGCGCCGCTGCTGTGTAAGCCACCATGACATCGATGATCGTGTCGCCATCGGCTCGAGGTGAGGCTTGCGGCAGGGCTGGTAATAGACTATGTGGAGGTGCCGCTTGCCATACAGCACCTCTAGCACCAGCTTCAGGTCTGGCCCCGGCGTGTTTGAAAAACTCACTTTTCTTATGCGAGGCTTGCTCACCGTCAAGTGCAGTCCAACCAATCGGGTGATCTTGAAATTGATGCTGATCTACTTCAAGCCAGCGATAGTTATTGGCGCCCTGTCCCAAGCCTGACGACGCCTCAGAAGGAGGAAGCAGTTGAAATTGGGTATCACCTAGCTGCACGACCGCTGAAACCACCCCTGCATAATCAACCCAGACGACGGTACCCAAATTTTCGCCCACAACCGTGCCGGTGGCGGCATAACCAACATCGGGGCGGCGCGCATCCAACCACTGCGCAGCGTCAAAGCGCAAGCTAAGTTGGCGTGTGGCGTCAATTGGTGCAGTTAAAAATAGCGGCGGCAGCGTGTCCTGCGCCGAAGTTAGCGCAAGTGTTGAATCAGCTAGCCCCGGGTGCGCGCTCAAAGGCGCAACTTGTTTTAGCGCTATTTTTACTAGTGCAGTCTTTGCTACGCGCTGCGCCGCTGCCGCGTACGCGAAATCTCGGAGTGCCGCGCGCGCGGCTGGTACTAGCGACACTTCTCTGGCAACGTTAGCTTCCACCTGCGTCACCGCTGCCGCGTACGCGAAGCTGGGCGCCTGCACGCCTACCCATGTAAACACCAGCATCATCGCCATTGCGAAACGCATAAAAACCACTCTATTAGTGTAAACAGTCATGAATATATTGGCTAATGAGTGCCGTAAATAGGGGCTTTGCAAGCAATATTGCGAATCATTTTTCACTACAGAAATTGCATTGCATGGGTTTGCGGCGGTATCTACAGTAGTATTTATACCTGTATTTGCCGACCCACTGCTTAGGGCCAACAAGCGCCACGCTTATTTAGCCGCGCGCAAACCAATCTTTACTCAATTGCGCCCAGTAACTTGCGCCTAAACCAATAATATCGTCGTTAAAATCATAGCGAGGATTATGCAAATTATTGCAGGAGCTTGTGCCACTCGCGCCGCCGTTGCCAATCAAGGCATAGCAACCGGGGCGCGCTTCGAGCATAAACCCAAAGTCCTCAGCCGTCATATTGGGTGGCGTGTCGCGGTTGAGCGCGGCTTCACCCACCAAGCGAGCGATTACGTCACCACAAAATTGGGTTTCTGCTGCATGATTGACTGTAGCGGGATAGCCTTCGACAAACGTCAGCGTCGCCGTCGCTCCGTGCGCGAGCGCGGTGTGCTCACAAATACGCTGCATTCCCGTTTGCATCATCGCCAACGTAGCGGTACTGAGCGTGCGTAGGGTACCCTTCATGATAGCGTGCGCGGGGATAATGTTTTCAGTGGTACCCGCAACAATTTGACCAATCGTGAGCACCGCCGCATCTACGGGATTTAAACTGCGAGAAATCAGCAACTGTAGTTGGCCCACCATCGCGCACAAAATTGGAATGGGGTCAACGCCCGTGTGCGGCTGCGCGGCATGCGTGCCACGCCCCTCCACCTTAATTTCAAACCGATTTGCAGCCGACATAATTGGCCCCACGCGCACGGCAAATTGGCCCACCGGTAGCAGCGGCCAATTGTGCAGACCAAACACGGCATCCATCGGGTGCTGGATAAACAAGCCGTCATCCATCATGGCTTTGGCACCAGCGCCGCCTTCTTCGGCCGGCTGAAAAATGAAGTTCACCGTGCCTTCAAAGCTTGGGTCATCGGCAAGCAACATCGCGCCACCGAGCAGCATCGTCGTGTGACCATCGTGGCCGCAGGCGTGCATCATATTTTTGTACTTAGAAGCGTGGCTGAATAAATTACCTTCTGTCACTGGCAGCGCATCCATATCCGCACGCAGGCCAATGGCACCGCTCTTTTTGCCACGCGACAATGTGCCAACCACACCTGTTTTACCTAAACCTCGGTGCACGCTCAAGCCCAGCTCTGTGAGTGCTGCTGCAACTACATCGGCGGTACGGTTTTCTTCGTAGCGTAGCTCTGGATGAGCGTGCAGGTCACGGCGAATTTCGATCAATTTGGGAATAAATTTAGCAATACCTTCGGATAACTTCACGTGTTTTCCTTTTGATTACTGAATAATTTGGCCGCTCTGCTGAATCAAGCGGCTGGCAGGGGGGTGAGGCGGTGGCAGGTGGTAGGAGACGTTACGCATGTGGGTGGCCACCCTATTTGCGCTTGTGCACCTGCGTATCGATCATGTCGGCATCAGTTTTTGTGCCATTTTTTTCAATCAAAACACCAGAAGCTTTACGCGTACCATCTTCAAATATGCCAATAAAAGTCGATCCGTCGCTAAATTGAAACTCGCCCTTACCCTTCGGGTTACCGTTCACAAAGTCACCTTCGTAGCGTGAGCCATTGGTGTAAGAAAAAGCACCGTTGCCCGTCAGCGCACCAGCAACCATGTCGCCTTCGTACCGGTTTCCGCTAGCGAAGCTGTACTTACCGCGTCCATTTGCTGCACCATTTTCAAAAGTGCCCTCAATGACGTCCCCACCTTTATAGCGATAAACCCCGCGACCCGATGGTACGCCTGCCTGCATTTCGCCTTCGTATCTATCGCCAGTAGAATAGGTATAAACGCCCTTTCCGTGGGCTTTTCCAGCTAAAAAACTGCCCTTAAAGCTATCGCCACGGTCGGCAAAAAAGAACTCACCCTCACCGACGATAATGCCATTCTTAAACTGCCCTTCGTACCAATTTCCGTTTGGCCAAGTCCATTTACCTTTGCCGGACTGGCTATCATGCACCCAATCGCCATTGTATTTCTCACCATTTTGCCAAGTGTATTCACCTCGGCCATGTTTTTTATTCTCGAGAAAACTGCCCTTGTAACGTGAGGTCTGTGCCACAAATTCACCCGCACCATGAAGCACACGACTTTTATCCGCGAGCTCTTTAAATTCGCCAACGTAGTATTCGTTGTTGGTAAATTCTACTCGGCCATTCTGAATCGCATTTGGATTCACAACCACCGCCGGCACAGCTGCAGGGACCACTGACGGAACAACTGGCGCTACACTAGCACCGGGCAAATTCACGGTGCTTGGTAAGGCAATCGGTGCTGTAACCACTGCAGGTGCGGCTACGACTGGTGCAGCGATCGATGGCGCTACAGCAGGTGCTACCGTGACTTTGCTGGGTACTGGCGCTGCCATAGTGGCCAGTGCCGGTGCTGCCACGACAGCAGGCTGGACGCCTGACAAATTTATTGCCGGCACAGGGGCAAGGGTAGTGGCAGGAGCAGTGGCAAGAGCAGGAGCAGTGGCAAGAGCAGGAGCAGGAGCAGGAGCAGGAACTGTGGCAGGCGGAACGATAATTGGCCGCGACGGCGCAACAGCAATCATTGCAGGAGGAGCGGTGGCTGGCGCAGACGCTTTTGCGGGCTCGGCAACGAGTACGGCCGGCGCCGCCGTTTGCGCGGCATTTAATGGTTGCGCTGAAACTTGGGCGCGTAGCAAGGTGTCGAGCTGAAACTTTGCTGCCGACGCTAGGGGGCTAGCTGGAAAATCCTTTAAAAATTGTTGGTAGTCTTCAACACGATTGCTGTTTTTTACCAAGCTCCACATTTCTTGCGCGGCTTGTTGATCAAAAACCGATGGGCCAGATGGCCCAGACTGCGACCGTGCCGCACCGGTGTTACCCGGCGCAATCTGCGCTAACTGCGGCGCAGCACCTTCAACAAAGAAAAATGCACGGCGACCGGCCGAAGGGCTGCTCAACACTTCTGGCACTTGCTTGCCGCCGCTTTCTTGCTGTACAGCACGCGAGACATTTTCAAACATTAGCGATGACTGCAAATTAGGCTTCACGATTTCTTTGAGCAAATGTTTGGTGTACAGCCCGTTTTCTTCATTAGATCCAGCTTCAAATGCAAAGGCGCCGGGCTTCGCCGCGAATGCCACCACGGTGCCGCTTGAAGTGCGCATGGACGCCAAGCCACTTTCGGACACTTGGAATTCACTGCCGAATGGGTTATTGCGGCAGGCATCGAGAATCATAATTTTGTTGCTAACCTTGGCGTCATCCATGTATTCCAGCACACTCCCGGCTTCAAACGACTTGGTGCGAATTTCAATTTCTGAAGTGATGTTAGCGCCGACCGGCACTAAAAAATTTTTACCGCGATTTTGTAAGCCATGGCCTGCGTAAAAAAATACCGCCGCGCGCGCTTCTGGCAAAAGACGATGAAATTCAACGAGACCGCTATTCATGTCGTCAAGCGTCGCGTTTAGCCTCACAACGACCCTAAAATTTAATGCGCTCAACACCTCAGCCATGCGACGTGCATCATTTACGGCGTTCTTAAGCGGGTCCTTGGCGTAGTTATCGTTACCAATTACTAACGCAACGCGGCTATCGTCGGTTTGTGCGCTCGCGGTTTGCGGCGCGAAGCATAAAAAGCCAACCAAAACACAGCACGAGAGCAATGTGAACCCAAAGGTGCGCTCAGCGGGTAGCATCGCTTTTTTAGAGTTAATATTGGCGAAGATTTTTGTGATGAAGTTCATACGCTATTTTAGTCAAAAAATCGAGGCTGCGCATGCTTGAACTCATGTAAATTGTGCAAATCTACCATCGCAGCGTTACACAGCGGCCGATATTGGAATGCAAAACGGCGCTCAGCGCCGTTTTGCATTCAAAGCTTAGGCCAAAATCGCTTAAATCTTAGTCTGTTGGCGGGCGCGCCATGATGGAAAGCTCCGGCAAATCTGGCCGATCTTTGGCCAATTTACTCCAAACTTCCTGTGCATCTTGCTTGGCACCCAGTTCTTGGAGCGTCAATGCATAAAGTAACCAGTCCGAAAACACAGCATTGCCATCAGGCTTCCGACGCTGCGTGGTTTCTTGTAAATGTGCTGGCAAGGTTCTAAATTGGCTTTTTGCGATATTTGCACCGCCAAAATTTACCTGCCAAGCGTAAGCAGTATCGGCCTGTAACTTGATGCTAGCGGGCAGCTTGACGGCAAAGTTACTCTGTTTAGTTTTATAAATTGCTTTAGGCGTAGCGCCATCGGCTAAAACCAATTCGAATTCATACGGCCCTTTGGCATTAAGTGCCTGCCAGCGAAAATCGGGCTGCAGACTTAATACTTTTGTTTTTTCAATCGGATAAAGGAGTCGATCCGGCAGTGGCGGCGCGCTAATCGCTTTAAGATCAATGCTGCGCATTCTAATACTCGCACTTGCGCTTTGCGCAGCGGTGGTCACGGTTTGCGAAGATACTTTCCACGCGGTTTGCCGTGTGCTGGGCGCGCTACCTACTTTCGCCGTCACATCGGCTTCACCGACCAAAAAATCACCGGGGCCACGGATAACAAATTCTTTACCGCTAACAACATACATTACACCCACTTGGCAGTCTTTTACGCATGAAATACGGGCACCCTTTTCAAGCTCACCCATCAATGTGGCCTTGAAGGTGCCAATTTGGGCATCGCCCTTCACATCTGTGATGAAGGCAATACTCGCAGCGGAAGCCGTTACCGCACTTCCTAGGCTGATAACACAACCTAACACTATCCCCGCGGCAGGCATGAGGCCTTTACTATTAATTTTATTTGCAATCATGATGTTATCCCCAATATCTCGAAATTATCTTAAGCATTTTAAACGGTACGGAGGGTTACAGTATCAAACATTTTCATGCCGGTGTGTGAAAATCCGCACGCACCCCCCAAAGTGATACGTCAGTGTGCCCGCGCAGCGGCTGCGGCCCATGATCGACGAACTCAGCACCAGCCGCGCGCAGCGCCGCCGCACCTTCCATATGTAGCTCGCGCATCACGCTCGGCGTAATCACAATTGGGCTGCCCAAGCGCTTGGTAATGCCTTCCACACGTGAAGCGACATTGACCGTATCGCCTATGGCCGAATAATTGTGCCGCTGGGTAGAGCCAATATTACCGACCACGCAGCCGCCATAATTAATGCCCACGCCGATTTCTAGCGCACCAGCCAAACTATCGGTGTCTAAGCGTGCCCGTAATTCAATATTTAGCAGCGCTAACTCGCGATGCATTTGCAACGCGCAACGCACCGCATCGAGACAAGCAGTAGACGACTTTTTGGGCGCGCCAAACAAGGCCATCATGCCATCGCCCATAAATTTATCAATTGTCCCATTATTATCGTGCACCACTTTCACCATGCGGTCAAAATAAAGCGTCAATAGCGCCGTGACTTTATCGGCTGGCAATGATTCCGCTAATTGGGTAAAGCCGCGAATGTCGCTAAAAAGCACGCAGACTGGCAATACCTGCCCGGAAACGCCCGCAGATAGGCCGCCTTCAAGCATTTCTTGCATAACGGCGGGGCTTACACTACCCGAAAACGAAGCCTTAAGCCGATTTTTTTCGAGCGTGCTATCAACAATATCACTGATGCCACGAGCCATTAAGCTGAGCCAAATTGCAGCAATAACTGTCGCCAACGGTATTAAAATTTGAATCTGTATGAGTGCCACAGAAATTCCTAATAAGACCACCGGAAGAACCAAAATTCCGAGTACGTACTGCCACGTACGTGAGGGCAAGAAAACCAGCAACGCAATGATCGCAACCAGCAACCACAATACTGGTTTAGAAAGCGGTTGCAGCAAACCATCGCCCAGCAAGCCACGCAATATTTGGTAGTGAATCACCACACCGGGCTGCTTAGTGCCGATTGAGCCGTCCACGGATTTTTCCCAATTGGACAGCGCCACAGGTAATTGCCAGCGATCCTGATCGGCGCCCACGTAGCCTATCAAAACCACTTTATTTTCGAAGTGCTTTTTCAGCAATTCCGGATTGCTATCGGCCCACTGCACTACGTTGGTGATGGGAATATAGTCAATTCGCCCTCCGACGGTATAGTCAATCATGCCGCTTTTGACAGTCTTCCCCAATGCTTCAGCAATGCGCATATCAAAAGGCAGCATCAGTTGCTGCTTAGCGGCCGCTGGGCTGCCGCTAGCGTTGGCGTTGGCGCTGGCGCTAACGTTGCGCGCCTCGGCAAGCCCTTGCACGATCTGTTCAGGGTAAAATTTTCTGGGAATGCGGTCAGCATCTTCGGTGATTTTGTCTAAGCCAAATGCTTCATCGCCTAGCATACGCAAGAACGGCGGGTGCACTTTTACGAGCGTGTTACCGCGGGTAAGTGTCAGGGCCACCGTCAGTGGCGCTACCTGCTTGAGGGCGACCAAGCCGCGCAAGAACGCCAAATCTAGGCCCGGCATAATCGCATCGAAGGACCGGTCCGGCAATTGCACATCCATACCAACAGCCAACGGTTTAGCCTGCGCCAAGCCCTGCATGGTCTTACCTAGATGTTGGTGCCACATCGCGATGGGCTCAGGAAACTTTTCCTCCGCTAGTGCGTCGATACCAATCAATACCGGTTCTACTTTCGCGGCGCACGGCAGATACCGCTGGGATAGCTGCATTTGCAAATCAAACGCCGACCTTTCGAAGCCATCTATTGCACGATTACCTGGAGAGCCCAACAAACATAACGCGCCGGTGCACAGTAATACCGCTAAATAAAGAACAAGGCGGCGCTGCTGCCGGGCCAGCCAAACACCTACCCTACCGGCGTTATGCACAAGCGAATTAACCACACTTAGCCGCGCTGCTTACCGGCAAACTCACACGGGCGCTGCCGCAAAGCCCGCAGTACAGCGTCAAGGCGCGCAGACGGTGTTGCGGCAGTTGCTGTTGTTGCGGTTGCCACCTGTGCACCATCGGCAAGTGCTTGCGCAATTAGGGTAATAATTCTTGTGTTCGCATCCATTGGCGCGGTAGCGGTACGGGTTTCTAAAGCGGCTTTCATGTCGCGCATTTTAAGCTCGCGCCGTGCCACCATGGTATCCACTTGCTGCGCGTCAGGGGCATTCATATCGAGCGCCATTTCCAAGCGCAGTAACGTTTCATCAATGGCTGCAGATACCCTATTATCGGGCTTCTTCAAGGTACTATTAGCCGCGTTAAAACGCTTTAATAAACTCGCTTCCCATAGCAGCGGCAATGCTTGAATACCGGCAAATGCAGCCGCTTTTTCATCACGATTCGCACCCGCTTCCACTTCGCGACAAAGGGCAAGCTTGGCCTGCAGGCTATCGCAGGTAGTTTGCCATGCGCGTGTGGCAAAGCTGCTCAAACGCTGTTGTGCGATCTCGCGAGCCTTGGCATATTGCGCGTCTAACTTTGCCGAAGCCGCACGCGGCGCTTCGCCTGCGCGTTTCCAGTTGGTGTCCACGTCGACCAGCGCACGTTTTAACATCGGCGCTGGAGTTTCATCGTTTAACGCTTCAAGCTGCGCAATCAAAGCCTCGCGTGCGGCGGCATTGACTTGAAACTGCGCTTGTTTGGCATCAAACGCCTCTTGCCGTTTTGAAAACACCAAATCCGTTGCGGATTTAAAGCTGTTCCAAAGTGCATTTTCTTCGTTACGACTTAGTGGCAACGCTTTGGCAAGGGTTTGCCATTGGCTTTGCAGGTTACGAACATCATCGATTTTACTATTGGCGCCCACCAAAGAATGTGCTTTGGCAATGAGCTTTTCGCGCTTCGTTTTCTCGATTTTCCGCACCGCAGCAAGCGGTTCTTCTAAACGCGCTTGCGCCTTATTCCAGTCTTGCAAGATATTTTGCTGTGCGCTGCGCGCCACCGTGTGCTCCACCGGCCCACACTTACGCCATTCGACCTGCGCGGCATCAAGGGCTCGCGCCACTTCGCGCCAGTCTGGCGCTTTAGCCGCTTGCGACTTGGTCTCCGGCGCCTTGGTCTGTTGCGTCTGAGTCTCTCGCGTCTTCAACTCAGACACTGCGCCACCGTCACTGACCGCAGGTGTTAAAACCAAGGAAAATTTATTTAAGTGAGCGATGACGATGCGGCGTTGGCTTAGATTTTCTTGCCGCGCTTGTTTTAGCTTCTGTAAATGCGCGTCTACTGGCAAATACGCCGACCGCAAAGCTGCGTCAAACTTATCCCACAGTGGCTGTGATCCTGCTGCTCCAAGTTTATCCAACTCCTTCCAGCGCTCACGCAGCTTATCGATTTCTGCGGCGTGTTCCATCGATTGCAGCTTCGGCTCGCGGCTTGCGACATTAAGCGCGTCAGCTTCGGCCACCAAGTCTTCACGGCGGAGGCCGCCGCTCCAGCGCTGCCAACCCTTTAGGCGCGCATGGTCAGCCACCAAATTTTCAATTTTCGCCTGAAAGCCACCATCTAGGTGCATATGCTTTTGGCTGTTTAAAATTTTTGCCACGAGCTTGTCGGCATGACCAATATGGCCTGCGGTAAGTTGCGCGTTAGCGTCGTTAATTTGTGCGGAAAGTGCATCCAGCTCGGTCTGACGCGCTTTTTGCGTCACGTCTTTTTTGCCCTGCTTTACCTTCGCGACACTATCGCGCCGTTTGTCTAATTGGCTTTGCTGCCATGCTTGAAACCGCAATTCGAGCGCCTGCGAGAGTGCCTCATTCTGTACTGTTGCCAGCCTGCGCCATTGGTCTTTAGGCGAGACAACAGGCGCAACGAGGGCAACAGCAGCAACCAGCAAAGCACTTTCGACGACCTCGACATGGCTGGAAGCGCCCGTATTTAGGGCGTCTACAGGCACATCTGAGGCGACAGAAGCACCTTCAGATACAACTTGCGCGGCCTCAATGGCCACTGGCGGTGGCGAAGCGGGCGCTGTAGTTGGCGCTATCGTGGGCACCATAACTAATACTTTTTCAGCTTCTAATTCACTTAAAAAATGCAATTTTGCGCGCACCGCATCCGCATCCGCAACTAACACTTGCAGCGCACCGTGCACCGCTTTGGTTTTATCGCTTAAGTTTGCGGGTGCATCGGCTAAGACCGCCAGCGCTTGATCGTAACGGGCGGCTAGACGGGGTGCTGGCGGCTGGATGACATCACCACTTTCTGTAGCTAAACTAGCGGCAGCAGCATCGATTTCTGGTGATATCGCATCGCCGCTCGCAACCACAGCCTTCAATGCCGTCATTAACGCAAACGTATTGGCGTTTGCTTGCACTAACCAGCGATTTTGCGCCAACTCATTTTCAACACGGTAGCGGGTAATCTCCGTGAGTTGTGCCCTTAAACTGTTATAGCTTGTGACCGTTTCGGTCAAGCACAAATCCGCATTTAGCGCAGCCCAAGCGCGATCTAGCTCAACGAGCCGGTTCGCTGGAATTGCTGGCAATTGCGCCAGCTCATGGGCGACTGCCAGCGCGTTGGCGGCAGCGTCCCGCGTTTCGCGCACATGAACCACCTGCTGATACTTGTCTTTTGCTAGCTTATGCACGCGTCGATCGTGATCCCGAAACGCCTTTTCAGTTTGCTTAAGCATGGCTTCATCGGCAATTGCCGATATGGCGGCAAGCTTTAGCTCAACTTGAGGCGCATCGGTAGCAAGCTTTAACAAAGCCGCGCCGTCGTTGCCAGCTGCTTGAATTTTTTGTTGCCACGCCGCGACATCTACTACAGGTTTTGGAGGCGGTATCGGCTTGGTGGGCGCAGCGGGAATGGTGGCGGCGACATCTGCATCTCGTTTCGCATCAGCGCCCGATAATTTACCAAATATTTTTCCAAACATAGCGTCTACGTATCCAATTTTTAAAGTACGAACAATTACGGCAAAGACAGCTAAAAAACGATTTTTTCGAGCCGGTACCGCATCAATAGTCAGTATTGTGACACTGAATGCATGCCAGCATGCACCGTGCATGCCAAGGCGGCAGAACTGCGCTACGTTCCTGTTGCACAAAACACAAAAACTGCTACTGCACACCATGCAGTGCTAATATTTAGCACTGCATGCACAAAACACCACACCACTCAGCTTTTTTTGGCCATTTTGATACCATCATCGTAGGCGCTGGTACTGCGGGTTGCTTGCTCGCTAATCGCCTATCGGCTGATCCAAACCATCGTGTTTTACTGCTAGAAGCAGGCGGGCCCGATAGTTACATTTGGATTCATATTCCCGTCGGTTATCTATACTGTATCGGTAATCCGCGCACTGATTGGTGCTATCGAACCGAGCCGGAACCGGGCTTAAACGGTCGGTCAATTTTGTATGCGCGCGGTAAAGTGCTGGGCGGTTGTTCATCTATCAATGCGATGATTTACATGCGCGGCCAAGCTGAAGACTACAACAGTTGGGCCGCCGCCGGAAATGCCGACTGGGATTGGCAAACAGTATTGCCAATTTTTAAGAAAACCGAGCATCACTTTGCCGGAGAAAGCCCCATTCACGGCGCATCCGGCGAGTGGCGCGTAGAGCAACAGCGCCTTGATTGGCAAATTTTAAGCGCGTGGCAGCAAGCCGCGGCTAACGTCGGCATCTTACCCACTGCCGACTTTAACGGTGGCGATAATGCAGGGTCTGGCCGCTTTGAGGTAAACCAAAAAACCGGCGTTCGCTGGAATGCCGCCAAGGCGTTTTTGCGCAATATCTCTCAACGCAAAAACCTAACCGTGCTAACCCACGCGCACACTCAGAAAGTTGAGTTTGATAAATCCCCCGTTCTAAAGGCCACGGGAATTGCATTTAAATATAAGAATCAACACTTTTCGGCTACGGCAACGCAGGAAGTTATCTTGAGTGCCGGTGCTATTAACACCCCGCAAATACTGCAGCTATCGGGCATCGGCGATGCCTCAGCCTTAGCCAAACATCAAATTCCGGTCATTCACCACTTACCGGGCGTCGGTAAAAATTTACAGGATCATTTACAACTACGACTAATTTTTAAAGTAAAGGGTGTGCCCACCTTGAATGACTGGATTCACAAGCCATGGGGCAAGCTGCAAATGGCGCTGCAATATGCGTTTACCCGTCGCGGCCCACTGGCCATGGCACCCTCGCAACTGGGCGCATTCGCAAAATCAAACCCTGTCATCGATCGGCCTAATCTACAGTTTCATGTGCAGCCGCTATCGCTCGACAAGTTTGGCGAGCCGCTGCACCGATTCTCGGCATTTACCGCGTCAGTCTGCAATTTGCGGCCATCAAGTCGCGGGTCAGTGCTATTAAAGTCGGCAGACTCTGCCCTAGCACCCGCTATTTCACCCAATTACTTGAGCACTGCCGACGATGTGCAAACAGCGATTGATGCCATTAAACTGGCACGCTTAATCAGCGCACAACCTGCGCTAACACTATTTGGTGCTGAAGAATTTTTACCCGGCGCAAAAATTGCCACAGATGCTCAATTGACGAATGCTGCGGGCGATATTGGTACAACCATTTTTCATCCAGTAGGAACGGCTAAAATGGGCTTGGCTAATGACCCAAGTAGCGTTGTTGACGCACTGTTGCGCGTGCACGGCATCGCTAATTTCCGGGTGGTAGATGCTTCTATCATGCCGACAATTACATCAGGCAACACCAATTCGCCCACGTTGATGATCGCCGAACGCGGGGCAGCGCTGATTTTGGAAGATCGGAAACACAAAACGTAATGCAGCCCTTATGTCCCCAATAGCCTTCATCGTTATTCTTACAGTATTAAATCACATCGCCTACAGCGGCAGCCGCGTAACGATGACACTTTATGCAATTCATCTACAGGCAAGCCCATTTAATTTGGGTATTTTATTAGCGCTTTACGCTCTGCTGCCCGCGTTACTTTCCGTAAGCACCGGACGCTGGATCGACCGCGTAGGCGTTACACCACCGATGCTTTACGGCGCCATTGGTTTAGGCGCAGGAACAGCGTTGCCTTTTTTATGGCCAACACTCATCGCCTTACACCTAGCTGCTTGTTTAATTGGCGTTTCATTTATGTTGGTTACCGTTGCGGCGTATCACGCGGTGGGCGCGCTGTCAAAGCCGGAAGACCGCGCCACAAATTTTAGCTTTTTGGCGCTGGGCTATTCTACCTCTGGCTTCATTGCACCGATATTATCAGGCGTGATAATTGATCAGTTCGGCCATGTTTATGCATTCCTAGTGCTGGCTTTCTTCACGGTTTTGCCGATTGCGGCACTGGCCTTGAAGCTGCAGGTATTACCTATGCTGGGGCAAATTTCGACACGACCCGAGAACGCGCAAGTATGGGACTTGCTCAAAGATGCACACATGCGCCGCCTATTTTTGACCATGGCGGTGCTCACCGTATCGTGGGATGTATACAACTTTGCGGTACCGGTACACGGCACCAAAATTGGTTTGAGCGCCTCGCAGGTGGGCTTGGTGATGGGCAGCTTTGCGGCAGCCACCTTTGTGGTGCGCTTTTTTATGCCGTTCATTGCCTCTAAAATCGCGCCGTGGACAGTGCTAACAGCATCACTAGTGGTTGCTGCAATAAGCTTTTTGGCTATGCCATTCGCCAATACCGCCACGGCCATGATGGTGTTAATGTTTACCCTAGGCTTGGGGCTGGGCGCCCCACAACCCATGGTGCTCACTTTGCTGCACGAGAATTCACCTTCGGGCCGCGCGGGCGAAGCGTTAGGGCTACGCACCACACTCATTAACGGCAGCCAAACCGTGATGCCGCTTATTTTTGGCGTAGTAGGCGGCGCACTAGGCATGGCGCCTATTTTCTTACTCCTAAGCGGCGCGTTATCCGTTGGTGCAATCAGTGCTTATTTCCAGCGCAAAAAGCGTTAACCCCATCACAAAAAAACAGCCGATCTGTCCTTAATCAACATGTCATAAATATCGGCTAATTTACATTACAATTTTTGTGGTGATGGCTTGAAATCGAGCCGCGTAACCGCATATAAGCGGTAGAATTAAAAGTTGGACACTGCTGCTTTAGCTTAAATGTTGAAAGTGAAGCTCCGCCTTCCACCTTTTCCACCACCTTTTCTCTAAGGAAAAACAATGAAACGCGTATTTCTATTTTTGGCCACCAACATCGCCATTATGCTGGTCATCAGCATTATCTTCATGTTTGTGCCCGTTACTAGTTTTAGACAGGGCGGCAGCCTAAATTTGCCAATGCTCTTGGCTTACTCGGCCATAATCGGTTTCGTGGGTTCCTTCATTTCCTTACTTATTTCAAAGTGGATGGCGAAGTTTTCAACTGGCGCGCGCGTTATTTCTGATCCGCAAAACGATACGGAGCGTTGGTTAGTGAGCAGCGTGAAGCGCCTAGCCGATAAAGCGGGTATTGGCATGCCTGAAGTGGCCATTTACGAAGGTGAGCCAAATGCCTTTGCTACCGGCGCGTTTAAAAACTCAGCATTAGTTGCGGTGTCAACTGGCTTGCTTGAATCGATGTCGAAAGAAGAAGTTGAAGCTGTTTTGGCGCATGAAATTGGCCACGTGATGAACGGCGATATGGTTACACTCACTCTGATCCAAGGTGTCGTTAATACATTTGTCATTTTTTTCGCGAAAATTGCTGGTTACTTTGTCGACCGCGTCATTCTTAAAAACGAAAGCGATAACCGTGGTATTGGCGGGCTAGTTGCAGAAATTGTGTTTCAGATTTTATTTGGCGTACTCGCTTCCTGCATTGTGGCTTGGTTCTCACGTCAGCGGGAGTTCCGCGCCGATGCTGCTGCCGCACAGTTGATGGGCACACCGCAACCGATGATTAATGCCTTAGCGCGCCTTGGTGGCGTTGAAGCGGGTGAGTTGCCGAAGGGCTTAGCTGCTTCAGGTATTTCTGGTGGCAAGCTGGCAGCGATGTTCGCCAGCCATCCACCTATTGCCGACCGAATTGCCGCTTTGAAAGCGCGTTAAAACAGGCAGTGCATTAACTTATAATACGTACGTGCCGCACGACATTACGCCGGTTTTCGCCGGCGTAATGTTTTTAACCTAAAGCAATTTATAGCAATTCAAAACAAATTAAACCAAAAACTGAGAATCATAAATGTCCACATCATTGCCAACCAAACACAGCCGTCTCCTCATTTTAGGCTCGGGTCCCGCAGGCTATACCGCCGCCGTTTATGCCGCCCGCGCCAATTTAAATCCGGTACTCATTACCGGCATGGCGCAGGGGGGGCAATTGATGACCACTACCGATGTTGAAAACTGGCCTGCCGATGCAGACGGCGTACAAGGCCCAGACCTCATGGAGCGATTTCAAAAACACGCTGAACGGTTCAACACCGAAGTTATTTTTGATCATATTCACACCGTTGATTTTCAGCAGCGGCCTTTGGTGCTAAAGGGTGACAACGCCACCTACACGTGCGATGCGCTCATCATTTCTACCGGTGCATCAGCGCAGTACCTCGGCCTGCCGAGTGAAGAAGCCTTCATGGGCCGGGGCGTATCTGGCTGCGCGACCTGCGATGGCTTTTTCTACAAAAACCAGGACGTGTGCGTCGTCGGCGGCGGCAACACGGCTGTGGAAGAAGCCCTATATTTAAGCAACATCGCTAAACACGTCACCGTGATTCATCGCCGCGATAAATTCCGTAGCGAAAAAATTCTAGCTGACCGCCTGATGGCAAAAGCCAAAGAAGGCAAAGTCACCATCAAGTGGAACCACACTTTGGATGAAGTGCTAGGCGATAAGTCTGGCGTGACTGGTGTGCGCATTAAAGCTACCGCAGATGGCGTAACGACAGACCTCGCCTTGCAGGGCTGCTTCATTGCCATCGGCCATAAACCCAACACCGATATTTTTGCGGGCCAGCTTGAAATGAAGGGCGGCTACATCATCACCAAGGGCGGCTTAAGCGGTGACGCTACCGCCACTTCTGTACCCGGTGTGTTTGCAGCCGGTGACGTGCAAGACCATGTCTATCGCCAAGCCGTAACTAGCGCGGGCACAGGCTGTATGGCCGCGTTGGATGCTGATCGCTATTTAGAAGCGCAGCACTAGCCTTTTGTGGTGTTACGGTGTCACCTAAAAGCAATAATGGTTTAGACGCATTGCGCGTCCCGGCCGGTTTAGGCGCATTGCGCGTCCTCAAGGAAGCACGCGCAAAAGAGATGGCGGCGTCCAAACCAACGCTGCCACCGAAAAAAATAGTAGCTGATCCGGTATCAAAGCCTAAAAACATCGGCGCTGGAGTTGCAGCCGCACCTGCACCACCAGAAAATTTATTTCTAGCCGAAATTGCCGACGTAAAGCCTCTAAAAGCCACAAACCACGCGGATGTCCGCAAACCTCGCCCCAAGCCCATCCCCGTTAAACGACTGCAAGACGACCGCGATGTACTAACCGAAATGCTCAACGACACCAGCGGTTGGGATGGTGAAATTGAAACGGGTGACCTCATCAGCTTCATCCGCTCTGGTCTGCCTGTTGACGTTTTGCGCAAGCTGCGTAAAGGCCATTGGACCACGGCAGCTGAAATTGACCTACACGGTGAAACCAGCCAAAGCGCACGCGACAAACTAGTAGAATTTATCGCCCATTCTCGCTATCACGGCCACCGCTGCGTGCGCATCGTGCACGGCCAAGGCTTTAATTCGCCCAACGGCAAACCCGTGCTCCGCACCAAGATTAGACTCTCACTTTCCCAACGCGATGAAGTGTTGGCATTTTGCGATGCGGCACCAGCGGACGGCGGCGCGGGCGCAGTGGTGGTATTGCTAAAGTCGGGTTAAAAAGTGCCTGAAGATGTCCTACTTTAGGGCATCTTCAGGCACTTTTTTGCGCGACCATCACTGATCGACCATAGCCAAACCACGCTACGTCATTGCCCTTTGTACCATCATGAATACCCGCATGGCTGAAACCCGCAGCGCCCACCCGCAGCAAAATATCTTGCCCGTAGTTGCGATAACAAAGCACCTTATTTGCGCCGCGTAAACGGTCGCCATGATATTCGGGCGGCAATAGAAGCACCACACCGTTAGCCGTCAACGCCGCCCGTTCAATAGTTTGTGCAGCGGCCGATAATGGCACGGTAAACACCAACAACCCACCCGGTTTTAACACCTGAAAAAGCTCACGAAACCCCGCAGTATCGCCAGGCACATGCTCGAACACCTCGGTACATGTGCAGACATCAAAGCTCGCATCTGCAAACGGCAATCGCTGCACGTCCTGACACAGAATGCCGTTTTTAGTGGCGCCCGGTGGCACGTCATCAAAGTATTCGCACAATGTCGCTTTAGCCGCTCGACGCTGTAGAAAACGCACCAGCGCACCGCGACTGGATAGTTCCAACACATGACAGTGCCGTAACCCGATGCCCAAGCGCGCAAGCGTTACGTGCAGCGCCACGACTAACGACAAAGTGACTGGGGTGGCGCGACAACGCAAACATCGCACTGCCATTTCGGATTGGCGCCATCGTAAAAACACAGTCGGTCCACAGTTAGGGCAGCTCCCCGTGCGCGCAGAAAAATGGCCAAATGAAAGTTTTTTCTGCAATATGCCCTCTTGAAGAAACCCGAAAATAGGGCTTCTCCAACCATTGAAAATAATTTCTATGGTGATAGGACTCAACATTTTCGGTTTAGTTCAGCCTCGCAGAAGCGATGAGACTCAACACTTACCAATACACCATTGGGTATTTTCCAGCGAATCACGTGGCTAACGAATACCCAGTTTGTTTTCGTTTGGTGCAAAGCTTATTCGCCTAGCTTCAAAAATCTGCTCGCCACCGCCACCCCGCTGCAAGCTACCCTCCACCAACTCATAACCCAACAACGCAAACACCCGTTTGCCCATAAAAATTGGCCGAGCGTTGCCGTACCAGTCTACGCAGGATGCTTTGCAACCGTCGTAAGCGTTGATGCTTTCGCTATTTAGCGAGCCTAAGCGGGTTAGATTTAGGTTTTGATTGGACAAAAGTAGTATCGCGGCAGATTCGGTGCGGCGGTTGTCGTTAAAGCCATTACTGATGGTTGGGAGACCGAGCATACCTTTATCGGATCCTGTTGCGCGGTAAAAAAAGCCATGCGTGCGTGACTCACCTTGTGCGGCATGTGGTTGGATGTAGACGCCCGTCAATTGGGCGTTTCCAGAATTTAACCTGACGCTAGAAAACTGCAAATCAGCGCCGCGCTTGCCGACTAAAATGGCGTCGTTGCCCATGGCTTCTATGCGTTCGACAGCGTGCGGCAAGTTTAGCTGCTGCGGCGCATCACCTTTGGCGTAGCGCAGCGCAAATGCAATGCCATCCATCGAGTCGGGCGCGGTATCGCGATTGCGGCCCCAGCCATGTTGTGGTTGTGGCGCGACCGTTCGCGCTGCCGCATCGCCATAAATTAAATATGAACCGATAAAGCGGTTTTGTACAACGCCGCTTTTTAAGTTTGGTAGAGGCTGATAGTTGTTGGGCTTAGCGGCACTTCTGCCGTCGTCAAAGTCCGCAATTCTAACTCGTAGCAGAGCGAAACGGCCTTGGCTATTTTCGGCTTTCCACATGGCTTCCCCGCGCGCATCGCTACGCAATAGCACGTTCAAATAGCCGCCCTCTTCTAAAAATGATAGCTGATCAATCGGGCTGCCCGTGGTTTTAATCGCGCTTGGTGCAGCACCGTTTAGCGGCAGACGAATTACAGCGGAGAGCGGCATGGTTTGGGCATCTACGCCTTGGCTCAGCCGCGTAGGATGCCAATAGTTGCGGGCTTGCATCGTCCACACATACACCGCTTCTGCTGACACATAAAATACTCGGCCACTGACGCCGAGCACCGCCATCGAGTCACATTGCATGTCGGCCGCACTCAAGTCGCACGTGGTTACCGTGTGCAACGCCACACCTTGCATTAGATCAAGATCATCGTCGGTACGAAAAATTTTAGTGGCGGGCAAGATGCGCTTAAAATCAGCGGGCTTCACGCCCTTAAACCACCGCCGTTGTGCTGGCATAAATTGCGCAGGTTCTGGGTTCCAGCCGTTAATTTGCATCGGCGTGTAGAAAATAAGCTTGTTGCCGATTAAACGGCTGGCGTAGTTGCGCGACGAGTAATAATCGTTACTGCGCAGATGGTGCGTAGCGCGATAGCTCAGGCCGCCCTGCCCGTCAATATTGAACAGGCCAATTTCCGTGCCGCCGCGTTCATAGCTATAGCCAATGACTGCAATGATGTTGCCTGCGATTAACATTTCGTCGTACCACGCGCCGCCGGGCGATGCATCCGGCGCGTAGGCATCTACCATGCTTACTGGGCTGAGCGCGTTCCCGCCAACACGCACAGTAAATAAGCGTCCACGACGCAAAATCACCAAATAATCGCCCACGTTTTTAACGATGCCTCCTTCATCCACACCTGCTGTTTGTACATTGGTGATGGACTCGGCTTCGGCTTTGTCACTAAGCGCTCCAACTTTGGAGCCTTCCAACATGACCGGCGGCGCGGCGGCAGGTGCCGCCGTGG
>JANNXI010000048.1:0-8714 GCA_031409495.1 Betaproteobacteria bacterium | reverse complement strand
AATTTAGGTCGATCTAACGCCTGCACAACGACGCCCAAAGATTTTGTGTCAGCCAAATTAGGTGGTTTACTCGAAAATTTCAACGTAAAAAGTTAAACAGGGCAGTGACATCTTGTCATGGCGGCGTAATGAGGGTGATTTATATTACGCAACTTGGATGTTTTAGTCCCCATGTGCTTTTTAGCTAATTTCGACAACTTTTTCTAGGATCACCATGAAAACCAAGACACACACCATCATTTTGTCAACAACAGTTAAAACCCTATTTTGTACACTTGCCGTGTTCAGTTTTTTTGCACTCAGCGGCTGCGGCGAAACACCACGTGAACGAACGTCGGCTGAACGTTTAAAAGCCATCACGGAAAACCAACCCGTCTCGACAGAAAGCGTCGCTACCCCGCCAAAAACAGCTTCAGTGGTGCAAGCCAGCGATATCCCTGCCGCAAAGTGACCACTAATGGCAGTGCTCCGTCACCTTCACGCTGCGAAATAAATGTTCATCAGGCACTCTGCGGCTCAGCGTGAAAAATCTTAAGAATCGTGTGCAAAAACACCATACAATTTGATAGTATTATAGTCAGGTGTTCAACGTGCTGGCGGTCGTGATCGCCGCCAGCACGTTCAATTTCATCCTCTTATAAAAACTATTTCAGGGTAGCCATGAATAAATTTATCGCGACTGATGCAAACTTAAAGCCCGTTGCAAAGCCTTCAATTTCTTCCATGAAGTGCAATAAATTTTTATCATCATCTTTAGCAGCTTTAGGTGTCGTAACCGGACTATCTCTTTTGGTTGGTTGTGGCAAGTCTGAACGCGATCTAACCACTGCCGAGCGACTAAAATCAGTAGCTACGGTTCAAGAAACCCAGTCCGATTTTTTTGCGCCAAAAAGTAATGCACGCGACTACATGAAAGAATTGAAGGATATTCGCGACAATCCAAAATCTGAACCAGCGGCCATAGCAGCTGCAAACAAGGCCATTGAAACAGGTAAGAACGATCCTTCGCGATTGGCTGCCGCTGCCGCTGCTGTCGTACCCGCAACACCGCCGGCAGCACCGCCGGTATTAACGACTACACCGACGCTCGCACCTGCAGTCACCGTTGCGCCCGTCGTCGTTCCTCCAGTAGTAGCGGCAGCGGCAGCGGCAGCGCCCGCGCCAACGCCGGCGCCAGTCGTAGCAGTCGCGCGCCCTGCACCCACTACTGAAACCCGCGCAATATCCAGGGAGCAACCTGAATTTCCGCGCGAGGCAGCACAACGGGGTATCGATGCCGGTACGGTACGCGCCCGCGCAACTATTAATGCCGCTGGAGACGTGACGGGGGTAACGATTGTTATCTCGAACCCCGCTCGGGTTTTTGACCGAGCGGTGACTAGCGCTTTTAAAAATTGGAAATTTAACCAAGGTGCAGATAACCGCAGTTTTGAAGGCGAGTTTGATTTTAAGCGCTAGGTTACTGCTGCCAAAATTGCGCAGTCACTTCCCGTAATGTCCCAAAAGCTGCTTTAATGCCTGCGCGTTAACAGGTGAACCATAAGAAGTTAAAAAAATGCCCACAGCATTTGTGGGCATTTTTATTGCAGAACTAGTAGCGCTACCACATAGCTAAAAACACCCTAAATACGGGTATCTTCAACCTATTTACGCCATTTTCAAACCAACGCCCTAGCCTACTTTAAACGTCTTTTCGTGAACTCTTCTTCGATATTATCGCGATAAAAGCTCGCAATACTGCTACTTTGAGAAAATCTTCGCCAGACCTCAGCTGACACATTCGCAAACTCATAGGTGCCACTACTTTGTTCCACCACGAGTACTCGGCGTGCGGCATCGTAGCCAATCGCCCGAAGATTTGCCGCATTTACGGTTTTCATTTCCATCGCTTAGCGCCTCATGTCCTGTAAACGCCGTTACTCGATCTGGCCTGCGCACGCCACATCAATGGCTGCCATTACTGCCGGAGTGAGCTTTTCAACAGCATCGAGTGCGCCCATATTCTCATGCAATTGAGAAATACGCGAAGCACCCGTGATAACGGTGCTTACGTTCGGATTTTTTAAGCACCACGCAATCGCTAACTGTGCCGGGGTGATGCCACATTCAAGCGCAATTTGGGTGAGCGCAAGTACTGCGGCATTTTTGTCCGTGGCTAACATGCGTTCTTTTAGCCATTCAAACTTTTTTAGGTTAGCGCGGCTATCGGCTGGCACGCCGGCGAGATACTTGCCCGTTAACTGCCCCGAGGCCAAGGGGCTCCAGGTGGTGGTTCCGGTGCCGCATTGCGCAAACAAGGGCTTGTATTCCTGCTCTAAGCGATTACGGCGAAACAGATTGTATTCAGGCTGTTCGACGACCGGCTTATGCAAATGATGCTTGTCGGCAATTTGCCATGCACTCAGAAATTCTGCAGCGCTCCACTCGGAGGTGCCCCAATATAGGGCTTTTCCAGCACTTATGATATCGTGCATTGCAAACACCACCTCCTCCATCGAGGTGTTGGCATCGGCACGATGACAGTAAACTAGATCAACATAATCAAGTTTTAAGCGCTTTAACGAGCCATCGATCGCCTGCATCAGATACTTACGATTTAGCGTGTTACGTTCGTTAACGCCATCGCCAAACTTTGCCGACAAACCCCAAAAAAACTTGGTCGAAACAATATAGGTTAGGCGATTCCAGCCTAGCTTAGCCAACGCCTCACCCATCAAAATTTCAGATTGGCCGTCGGCATAGACCTCGGCGTTATCGAAGAAATTAACACCGTAATCGCGTGCGGCACTCATTAACTCCAGTGCGCGGTTGGTATCGACTTGATTGCCGTAAGTCACCCACGAACCAAACGATAATGCAGAAACCTGCAAACCTGCTTGACCGAGTCTTCTATATTGCATTTTCATCGTAATGTCCTATTCGTCTTTCGCATCGTCTATGTCTTGAAACGCGTCCACCACCACGACTCGCGTCCGCTTCGCGCCCGAAGCAAATTGCTCTAGCTTCACCAGCACCGGAAACTGCGCTAACAGTGCCTGGCGCGCGCTAGTTTCATCGGTAAACACTTGGAGTTTGCCATCGGCGCTGTAAACATCACGCCATGTATGCGGCTTGGCATCATCATCTTGCACTTGGAGCTTGTAGGTCGTCATTATTGGCACCTTAAAATGTGTTTCTGTGGAGCTTTTGTTATGTTTCAGGATATGCAGGTCGCTTCGCCATTCTCTCACGCGGCAGCGACATCGCGTTGTCTTTCAAGAATGCCGTTAGCTCCATTGCCCGCATCGGTACACACAAATAAAAACCTTGGCCCTGCTGGCAGTAGTGATCCAGCAAAAAATCCCGTTGCTTCGCGTTTTCTATACCTTCAGCTACTAATGAAATCCCGACATTTTTTGCCAAGCTGATGATGCCACAGGTAATGGCCGCATCATCAGCGTCGGTGATTAAATCGCGCACAAAAGACCGGTCTATTTTTAATTTAGCAATCTTAAAACGCTTTAAATACGACAGGTTGGAATATCCTGTGCCAAAATCATCAATCACCAGTTTGAAACCTGCGCCAGTCAAAGCGCTTAAGACTTCTGCTGTGGCGTCTTGATCGTCCATCAACACAGATTCTGTAATTTCAAGCTCAATGGCAGCTGGAGTAAGCCCACACGCGGCTAGGCTCTTTTCTAAAAACGCTACGATTTTCCTATTGCTAAATTGCTTGGCAGATACATTAACTGCCACGGAGAAGCCTGTAAATAGGGCGTCTTCAGCCCATTTTTGCTGCTGCTTGCAAACTTCTAAAATCACCCAATCACCAATTGCTACGATTAAGCCCGTTTCCTCAGCAATCGGAATAAACTGCGCAGGATGCACAACGCCAAGTTCTGGATTTGACCAGCGTATTAGCGCTTCCGCGCCAATCACTTTTGAGTCATGCAGCCGCACAATGGGTTGATACACCATGTAAAACTCGCCGCGCTCAATGGCCCGCCGCAGGCCGTTTTCAATGGCAAGCCGTTGTACCGCCTTTTCATTCATCGCCGCATTAAAAAAGCTGTATTGATTACGGCCGCGCGCTTTGGCGTCATACATTGCTAAATCGGCATTTCGTACCAGTGCGTCCAAATCTTCCGCATCGGCCGGGCAAAGACTAATCCCAATTGACGGCGTTACTGTTAACTCCAGCCCTGCCAAATGGTAGGGCGCGCCCAGCATACTAAGAATTTTTTCGGCAAGAACTCTCACGGTTGCAATGCTGCCGCAGTCTGGCACCAGCACCACAAACTCATCGCCGCCATGGCGCGAGGCAGTTGATTGTGCGCCAACCGCATGCAACAAGCGCTTTGCAGTTTGCTCCAGCAATGCATCGCCGACGTGATGACCAAGTGAATCGTTGATATTTTTGAAACGGTCAAGATCGATAAATAACAAAGCCATGCCGCGTTGGTCAGCCGTGTTCGCGCCTGCGATGCTGTTGGCTGTTCGGCTCGATGCGCTGCGCACAGCCACATCAAAATGCGATTCCAGCAAGATGCGGTTGGGTAGGCCGGTCAAAAAATCAAATTCTGCAAGTTCACGGATCCGCGCCTCAAAGCGCTTGCGTTCGGTAATGTCGGTTCCGGTACCGCGATAGCCCGTAAATTGCCCATTGTCGTCAAATATTGGGTCACCAGAAATAGCTAAATAAAGCAATCTGCCCTTTGGGTCGGTCCAGCTATATTCAAAATTTCGGAAGCTTTCATGGTTATTTAGCGCGAGCCGATGGTCAACCCATTGCTGCTCTGTCACCCCCGTTACGCCGATTTCCCAGCGAGTTAGTCCCACCCGACGCAATCGGTCTACGCCAGTGCGATGCAGATGTCCATCCGACAGCATCGTGAATCGAAAATTTTCATCTTGCTCCCAGTACCAGTCAGATGACATTTCTAGCAAACTACGAAAGCGGCGCTCACTTATCTGCAACTTACGTTCAGCTTCCTTGCGTTCAGAAATATCCAACCTAAAGCCGATGAGGCCACCTGCTGCAGTTTTACGTTCCGAAATAAGCAGCCAAGTTTTGGAGTTCAACTTATATTCTCGATCACGATCTCCAGGATTGGCGTGCAATTCGAGCTGCTTTGCAACATATTGCGCTTCAGTTAAATGCATCTGTTGCGATAAACCGCGACTATAAAAAGCGCGCGATATATCTGTAAAAGAACTACCGGGCACGAGCAGATCCGTTACACCCGCATAAATTTCTCGATAACGGCGATTTGATAAAACGAGTTTGTCGTCTTTATCGTAAATCACCACACCCGAATCTAAATGATCCAGTGCGTCGATAATGTCCGCCAAATCGCCTTGCGCGTCGCGTAAGGCATGCTCTACGCGTTCAAATTGCGCGGCCGAAAAACGATGGTTGGGGTCGGTAGGTTGCACGTTCAGCAATGTCAGGGTCTTAGCAATTCTGGCCGAAGCCATGAGGAAATTACGACAGTTTTATGTGTTTTTTAAATCCGGCCAAGTACAACAAACCCATTATAAACGGATGCAATCTAGTCATTTATGAATCTTTGCGATAGTGGTGCACTTCCTCCCGTAACGCCAGCCACCAAACCCGTCCTTTTGGGGTATGCTTTCCGCAGGGCGTAGCCGTGACAAATCCGGGATAATGCTTACCCAGATTATTGGGGTCGGCCGTTTTCGTCCGCGGCGGTGGCACCAAACCTTTGGTGTCCCCTGATAGCGGAAACAACCAACAACCCATCGGCTTGTAATCCCACTTGTGCTTCCCGTGCGCTACGGCCAAAGTTTGCAGGCCGCACTTGCCATCGGCTTCGGTAAATGCGCAGCGCGTGTTCTTGAAGTGCGCTGGCTTATTGATGTAGTTGTAGGTGTAGGTGGCAGTTTTGCGCCCAACATTGCCTTCCCATTCAGATTCGGCAATGTATTCAACCGGCAATTGCGGAAAATGGGCTGGATACTGGGCCACCAATTGATGAATTAGCGCTTCTTCTTCCGGCAACAAAAACGCACCGTCGGTACAACAAATTCCCTCGCATTTGGCCAAATCACAAACAGCGAGTTTTGTAGGCTGGCGCTTCACCTTCTTACTTTCAGTCATGGCGGGCTCGTTGTGAAATATTTTAGTTCTACTGACAATTTTTCAGCGCTAATCAGGCACCACTTCAGCACTATAAAGTACGAATATCAAGCAGACCACCGTTAGTCAGCGCCCCTCTTTCAAAGGCATTATAAATATCAGTGGCCACCGCCTCCGCTGTCCGCAGCTGGCCGGTGTCGTGCATCTGCTTAAACCTTGCCACATCGACAAATTTATCTGCCGTTAAGCTTCTAATTTTCGCTTGCATCGGCGTATCAATAACCCCCGGCGCTAAGCTACAAATTGCCAAAGCCGGATCATCGCGTTCGGCTTCGAGCGCCGCCACGCCACCGGTCATTTCCAGCGCAGCTTTGCTAGCGCAATAAGCAGCCCAGCCGGCCATTGGGCGCTTGGCGGCACCGGACGAAATATGCACCACAGTGCGTTTATCGGCTAACCCTTTTGTGGCTTGGCTAAATGCAGAACTTAATAGCATGGGCGAAATTACATTCACCGCAAAATGGTTGGCGAGAGCCGCCGCACCGGCGTCTACTGCCAAATTGATAGCAGGCATCACCGGTTCAGCGACACCGGCATTGTTGAGCAATAGGCCTTCATCGAAATGCTTATCGAGGGTGGCAACCCACGCCATCGCTTCTTGAAAAGCCTTCAATGCTAAATCCGGCTGCGAAAAATCGGCTTGAAAATACCCAACATTTTTTGTTGTCTCTGTCTTCGGCGCAGCACCACGTGAAAGTGCAATCACAACATCATTTGCGCTCATCGCCGTGCGGGCAACTGCCTGCGCGTACAACGCTACTCCTAAGCCTTTGGTGGTGCCGGTAATAATGGTTAAACGAGAACGTATTGACATAGTAAACCGCCTTTTTTAAAAATCCAGGCCTGCAAAAAAATCACCGATAGAATCGGCCAATAAGTCGCCGGCATGCGCAATATCAAGGTGATTGCCAGTGGTCCAGCTACCGTCGTGGGCGGTAAGTCCTTCACGCTGCCGACGCTTGCGCTCTTTGTGGAGATCCGAGTCATACTTAGCTGCCGCCATGATGGCATCAGCTTTAGCGTGGCTATTGCCCAATTGCGAAAAATCACGCGCACCGCGCTTCGCGTCACCGTCACCTATGTTGGCGTTGCTCATGCCATTGTTTAGCCGCGCCTCATGGGCTTCGAGCAACCCTTTAAGCGTTTTTGTCACCGCATCCTTATCGAGCACAGAAATCGCTGCACCGCAGTGGCTGCAGGCATGATCTTTGCGTAAATCAATCGGCCCACCGCAGCTTGAACAGCGTATTTGTTTTACGGTACTGGCGAGTGCATCGATCTCAACTGGCGATAAATCACGGATGAAGCTTTTTTCGCGCAAAAATTGCACAAACGTAATTAACCTGCCGTGCTCCACTGGGCAGCGCCAATATTTAAAGCGCCCTTTTGCAGTAACGTCGTGGGTGTCGCGGAGGTGGCTGCCACAAATTGGGCAATCCGGCGTTTGCGTCACCGGCTGCATAGCGGCCGATGCCGCATCAAACTGATGGGCGTGAATGAGCTTAAAAAATTCGACCACGGCACTTGGCGAGAGTTTAGTGCTTTCAAAACCATCAAACCAGATTAAATGGCAAGGCCAACAAACATCTACTTCAACTTTCGATGCCTTCACAGCACCAGTGCGCATCATCGGCTCAAACAAATGCTGCGCCATATTGGCGCTACAGGATGGGCAGGCTCGCATTTTTTATTCTCTCCCTTGCCGGTCTATTTAAACTAATGCTGCAATGCCTACCTTGGCAATTTCGGCATCTTCGCTCGACTTTACGCCTGAAACGCCCACAGCACCGACACATTGCCCTTCAATCATGATCGGTACGCCGCCTTCTAAAAAAGTAATGCTGGGCATGGAAAGGGCTGAAAATCGGCCTTCATTGACCATTTTCTCGTCCAACAAGGTCTCGCGCCGGCGGATCGCAGCACTTACCGCTTTGGCTTGTGCGATGCCCACGCTGGCGGGTGCGGCGTTATCTAAGCGCACAAATCGCAATAAATGGCCGCCGTCATCAACAATGGCAATACACACGGCCCAAGCCTGAATAGCGGCGTGGGCGGTGCTAGCTTCAAGAATTAAAGCGGTATCGGCTTCGGTAAGGACAATCTTGGTTTTCATGGTGATCCTTCATCAAAATTCAATTGGAGAGGCAAAAAAATCGGTTTGCGGATGTGGCATTATAGGTGGCAATCTAGGTAGCAATCTAAGTAGCATTAATGCTGCACAAAATATTGTAACGACACCGAAGCGCATGGTAACCCGAAAACGCAAGCACGCTAAATTGCTCGACGTGTTATCCGCATCTTCTCTTAGCCGACGCAGTCCCCATCCTTTGCCGCACCCACTTCACCGGAAAAATCATGGCAAGAGCAAACCTAACCAAAAAAAATAATCGGCTTTCCGACCCCGCAAAAATATTGGCCCTACTGTGCGAAATGCTCAAAAGCGCGTCGTCTGCGGTGGAGTCGCGCTACTACGAGCAACAAATAGAAAATTACACGCTAGATTGTATGGAAAACAATAACGACGCCTTAGAGAAATATCTACAAGCTCTGGGCGAAGCGGGCCCGCTGGCTGAAG
>JANNXI010000047.1:0-9163 GCA_031409495.1 Betaproteobacteria bacterium | reverse complement strand
AATTCACCGTACCCAAGTTATGACCATAAAAAGCGTAAAACGACAGCGCCTGATTGCACCGTTGCGATACTAAAACCAGCGCCATTAAACCCGAAACATAAATTCGCTAAATTTACCTAAACGAACAGTATTGGGTCAGGTCTTTAATTATCGTACTTAGCGTCCAATCTATGATATTCTGCTGTGTACCCAATTTATTTTTGGTTTAGTATAGCGTTTTTCAATAGTCTGTAGATGTCCTATTTTAGGCAATCTATGGACTATTTGTCAAAGGAGTTTGGCATGGCTCGTCCTTTAAGATTAGAACTCGCAGGTGCTCTTTATCATGTTACCTCGCGCGGTGACGGGCGGGAGGATATTTATCTTAGCGATGATGATCGCTTAGCATGGCTTGAAACCTTGGCGCAGGTGTGTGAGCGGTTTAACTGGATTTGCCATGCCTATTGCATGATGACCAATCACTACCATTTGGTGATTGAAACGCCGGAGGCGAATTTATCCAAGGGTATGCGGCAGCTTAATGGCGTGTATAGCCAAAACTTTAATCGCTTGCATCGCCGCGTGGGGCATGTGTTTCAGGGGCGATTCAAAGCGATTATTGTGGAGAAGGACGGTTATCTGCTTGAGCTGGCGCGTTACGTGGTGTTGAATCCTCTGCGTGTGCGTGGTGTGCGCATGGTGCGCAACATAGAGGATTGGCCGTGGAGTAGTTATCCCGCCACCTGCGGGCAGGTGGCGAAGCCTGAGTGGTTGCAGGCTGATTTTATATTGAGTCAATTTTCAAACCAGCGCGCGCGTGCCCTGCCTAAGTATATTGCCTTTGTGCGCGAGGGCAAGGGTTTGCCCAGTGTTTGGGATCAGTTGCAGGGGCAGATTTATCTGGGCTCAACTGCTTTCGTTGAAAAAATGCAGGCTGAAGTGGATAAGCAGCCGAAGTTATTTGAAGTACCCCGCGCGCAGCGGCGCGCGTTAAAGCGTGACCTCGCTGAATACGCAGACGCACATCCACGCAATGATGCGATAGCGCTCGCTTATTTATCGGGTCAACATACCATGGCAGCGATCGCCACGCATTTTGGCGTGCATTACACTACGGTAAGTCGCTTAGTAAAGGTGCATGAGGCAGGCCTAAAAGCAAAGTAGCTGCAACCCAATACTCTAAGGAGCGCAATACTGAATAAATCAATTTTTTACCTGCTCACTGCATTGCTTTTAACGGTACCTGCAGTATCGGCGCAAAGCAAATTGCCGCAAGAGCTAAAAGGCGTGCGCTCATTAAACAGCGATACCGCCGGAACGATTATTTTTCGTAATTCAACTGTGCAACCGGTCAAGTTGCATTGGCTTGACTTTAAAGGCGTGCGGGTTTTTTATCAAACACTGTTGGCCGGTGAGTCCTACGAACAAGGTACTTTTCTTACGCATCCTTGGGTGGTGACAGACGCAAAAGATAACGGTTGGGCTTTGCACTACGCACAACCGGGAAGTGCAAAAAATGCAACCGTCATCAATATTGTGGCACCCAAACTGCCCCAAACCCCTCCCCTCCGCCCCTAAAATAGGAATTCTCCCATGAGTACCGTGCTTTGGGTAAATCAACTCCTCGATGGTGTGGCAACTTCTGATGACGAAGACAAATACGCGCTTAACGCACATCTTAAAAAGCTCGATGCGCTTTGCAAGGCGCAGAAAGTAATGTTGCTTTCAGCAATGTGTGATTTGACTGATCTGAAATTTAATTTTGATGACGCACCCTTGCCCGATGGCATGACATCAACCATGGAAGTGATGGCAGCATCAGGCGTATGGGTAAATGCGACGGACGCCGTGGCGACGTTCACAAAACTTTTGGCGCACATTGAAGCCACTACGCCACGTTTTGGCTTGCCGCGTAATGATTATGATGCGGTAGTTGAAGAGCTGCGCGAAAGCCTTGCCTTCGCTAAAGTTTGTGAAGCTCATCATGCTAAGTTCAATTTTAGTGTTGTCGGCTAAACAAACTTCGCTTGCTACAGTCGCATAATCTAATGGCTGAAGACGCCCTATTTTAGGGCATCTTCAGCCACCAAATTTGGCAGATTGGCGCGTATCTGCAGCCGCTTATGCGGGATCAGTGCAAACGTCCGCCAATCCCCACATAAACTTTGCTATCCTTCTTCAAGCGCGATAACAATCGTTGTTTCTAACTGCTTATCGGGAGAGAGTTTATGCAGCCAAACCATAAAAATATGCAAGTGCATCAGCTGGTGCGCCGCACTGTTGCGCTAGTGCTGGCTGGTGGGCGCGGGTCGCGATTAAAACAACTAACTGAGCGTCGTGCTAAACCAGCGGTGTACTTCGGCGGCAAGTTTCGTATTATTGATTTTGCGCTTTCAAATTGCTTAAATTCTGGTATTCGCCGCATGGCCGTCGTGACGCAATATAAATCGCATTCGCTGATGCGGCATATGCAGCGCGGTTGGAGCTTTTTGCGTGCTGAGTTAAACGAAATGGTAGATCTTTTGCCTGCGCAACAGCGTGCGGGTGAGGAGCACTGGTATCGCGGCACAGCGGATGCGATTTTCCAAAATATCGACATTATTCGTTCAAGCAACCCTGAATATATCGTGATTTTGGCGGGTGACCATATATATAAAATGGACTATTCGCTCATGATTAAAGACCATGTTGAGAACGATGCTGGTTGTACCGTGGGATGCATCGAAGTGCCGGTGGATGAAGCCACAGCTTTTGGCGTGATGGCAATTGATGAAGCGCGCAATATCACGGCCTTTGTTGAAAAGCCTGCCAAGCCGCCAACGATGCCCGGCAGTAGCACCATCTCTCTGGCTAGTATGGGCATCTATGTATTTAACGCCGATTATTTATACAAGCTACTGGAAGACGATTTGGCTAATCCAAATTCAAGCCATGATTTTGGCAAAGATGTCATTCCCCGTTGCGTCGCCGAAGGTCGCGCCTTGGCCCATCCGTTTGGCATGAGTAGCGTTTCTCGTGTGCCGTCAGATAAGCCGTATTGGCGGGACGTTGGCACCATTGATGCATTTTGGGCGGCCAATTTGGATTTAGCGTCCACCACGCCGGAGCTTGATATTTACGATACCGATTGGCCAATTTGGACCTATCAGCGGCAGCTCCCCCCGGCAAAGTTTATTCCTGATACCAACGGCACCACAGGGGTGGCTGTAAACACCCTAATTTCGGGCGGCTGCATCGTATCGGGTTCTTATGTAGCACAATCGGTATTGTTTTCTGAGGTGCGCATTCACTCGTTTTGTCATATTGAGCAAGCGGTATTACTGCCGAATGTGACGGTGAACCGTCACTGCCGTTTGCGGCGCGTGGTCATTGATCGTAATTGCGTATTGCCGGAAGGCTTGGTTGTAGGTGAAAACCCAGAGCTAGATGCGCAACGGTTTGAGCGCACCGAAACGGGGGTGGTGTTAATTACCAAGTTAATGCTCGAAAATTTAGCTAAAGCCCAACAATAATGCGGGTACTACAGGTCAGCGCTGAAGTATTTCCATTGTTAAAAACAGGTGGTTTAGCCGATATTGCGGGCGCATTGCCAGCAGCGTTAACAGCAGCTGGTTGTGATGTGCGGTTGTTATTGCCGGGGTTTGGGTCGATACTCGAAAACTTACGTCAATCGAGCGTCTTAGTACAGCTGGTAGCACCCTGGGGTGATGTTGCCACAATACGCCAAGGGTATTTGGAAGCGCTCAATTGCCAGGCTTATGTCATTGATGCGCCGCAACTCTATTTGCGCCCAGGTTCACCCTATGAAGACGCGCAACGCAAGCCCTATGCCGACAATTGCCGGCGTTTTGCGCTGCTCGGCTGGGTAGCAGCACAGCTAGCCTATCGCCCTGATACCGTGACCCTGCCGGATGGCTGGCAACCCAGTGTGGTGCATAGCCATGATTGGCATGCAGGTTTAACCCCCGCATACATGGCTTATTTGTCGTACGCGCGCGGTGCTACAACACGACGCGTGGCGTGCTTGCATACAATACATAATTTAGCGTATCAGGGCGTATTTGCGGCTAGTCATTTTGCTGAACTAGGGTTGCCAGCATCGGCGTTTGCTATAAATGGTCTAGAGTTTCATGGCCAAATATCGTTCATGAAAGCAGGGCTTTATTATGCAGACGCTATTAGTACCGTCAGCCCTAGCTACGCCCAGGAAATTCAAACGGCGGAGCAAGGTTGCGGGTTGGATGGTTTGTTGCGCGCGCGTAGCGCAGTGCTCTCCGGAGTGCTTAATGCGGTAGATGAAACAGTCTGGAACCCCGCGATTGACGGGCACCTTCAGCACAAATACAGTAGCGAAAAATTTACCGGAAAAGCCAAGTGCAAGGCCGCGTTGCAAAAAGAGTTAGGCTTAAGTAGTAAAAAATCAGCGCCACTATTTAGTATTGTCAGCCGCTTAACAGAACAAAAAGGCATGCATTTAGCCATTGCCGCTATTGACGATTTAGTGGCCGCGGGTGGGCAGTTGGTGGTGCTTGGCAGCGGTGACGTCGCGCTTGAAAATGCACTAAAACAATATGCAGCTGCCTATTCAAAATCAGTTGCCGTGCGCTTGGGCTATGACGAAGTCTTTGCCCACAACGTGTTCGCAGCAAGTGACGTAACCCTTGTGCCATCGCGCTTCGAGCCCTGTGGCCTAACGCAAATGTACGGGTTAAAGTATGGCAGTTTACCGCTGGTGCACCATGTGGGTGGCTTAGCCGATACGGTAGTGGATTGCAGCTTAGAAAATTTGGTTGATCAAACTGCCAACGGCTTTGTATTCCATCAATTTACCCAAAGCCATTTTGATGCTGCGCTGCGCCGCGCCTTCGCCTTGTATGCGCGTGTGGACGAATGGGCGCAAGTGCAACACCGCGCCATGGCGCAATCGTTTAGTTGGGATGAAAGTGCCACTAAATACGTCGCAATTTACAGCAAAATTGCACCTGAAGTGCTGAAGTAAACAACCAAGAATGCCTTGAAGAAGCCCTAAAATCAGGCACCTTCAGGTCTTTGATCGGTGTGCTGTTTAGTGCGCTGTTTGGTGCTTAATCGTTACGTTTCTAGGCTTAACCAAACTCAAGACGATCGCGCCCACTATTTTTGGCTTTATACAAAGCATCATCGGCGCGCTTAATGAGGGCGTCCACATCACTTTGCGAGTCCGTTTCTGCGACGCCCATACTAAACGCTAATACGTGGCTTGGCGGCAGCCCTAGCACACGAATTTTTTGCACGGCGTGGCGTAACTCATCAAATAATACTGCTATCTGTTGAAGTGAAAAATTGGGTAATACTAGCAAAAACTCTTCGCCACCGTAGCGCCCTAACCGATCTTCCGCGCGCAGCTGCTGTTGGCAAGTTGTGGCAAAGGCGGTTAACACGGCGTCGCCAATGGCATGGCCGTAAGTATCGTTAATCGCCTTAAAATGATCGATATCGATAAGGGCCAAGCAGGTTGGTTCGGCGTCCTGATTCGGCGGGTTTTTTTCATTTTCTAGGGAACTATCCGCGGGCTTTGTCGTGCCCCTAATTTGGGCATGCGCAAACCGCAAAATACTGCGCCTGTTGGGCAAGCCAGTTAAATCGTCACGCAGCGCCAAAGTGGCGTAGCGCAGACGTTCTTTATTTTGCCGATAAACAAAAAACGCCAAACCACCTAGGGTGAGAAGCAATAAGCCTATCGCGAGCGCCAGCACAATACGACGCGCGTCCGATTCTTTTTCGCGCGCACGCAGCAGCGCATTTTCTGCCTCCTTTTGCTTTAGCTCAAATTTTATTTGCGCAGCAAGCGCGTCTTTTTCACGCGCCTGCACTAGGCTGATTGCTTCTGCGTTCTGAAATAAAACTTGGTCGCGATATGCTTTCTCATATTCGCCAAGTGCTGCGTAAACACTGGCGCTTGTTCTTAAGAAAGCGGCGTTCTTCCACGCGACATTTTCACGCAATTTTTCCGCTTCACGGAGTGCATCAAGACTTTCTTTGCGTCGACCTACGTTGGCCAGCGCCCGCGCCCGCTGGCGCTGCACATTAAATACCATGGTGGTGTCCCCAGCGCGTTTGAGCTCGGGCAGCGCGATGTTGGCGTATTGTAGCGCGTCGCTCCAAGCGCCATTTTCGGCCGCGATACTTCCCAAACGAGCGTTGCAAAATGCAACGCCAATTGAGTCATCGAGTGCCGTGCTAATCGCGATGCTCCTATCAAGATAAACTTTTGCATTGCTCAAATCTTTAAGTTCTTCATAAATCAGCGCCATATTGTAATAGCTGCTGGAAAGATCATGGCGCCGTGACTTTTCGGCGTCCGGAAAAATAGACTGCTGTAGATAGCTCAGTGCGCGAAGTAAGTCGGGACGGCTTGAGCCTTCGCGCCGATATGAATTGCCAATGGTCGACAAGGTGCTGCGCGCACTTTCTGCATCTCCAAGTTCTAAATAGCTTTGGTGCGCCTTTGACAGTATTTCTAGCGCATCAGTATCATTGCCAACCAGTCCAAGTGCATATGCCCTTGCTACTTCTACGCCAATTAGCGTACGCGTTAAATCTGCTTTTTTCGCTATTTCTGCAGCCTGATCAATGAGAGGAATGGCCTCTGCGTGTTTGCCAGTGCTGGTCAACGCGGTGGCTTTTGCTGCAAGAAATTCGCAAATAACCTGGTCATCTTGTTGGGCGCGTGCAAGCGCTAGCCCTTCGTCAGCGAGCTTGATTAGATCAGCGCTCTCTTCGAGAGTAGACATTGCCATGACCAGAAGCCGTTGTCCGCGCAGCCGCAAGGTGGCGTCGCCGATTTTTAGCCCTTCCTCTAGCCATTTTCTACCTTCAAGCGCGGCAGCGCGGGGATGGTCAGCCACTTTGCGCTCAAGTTGTTGGGTTTTTAAATCGCTGTCTGTCATCGCAGCGATACCAATACCTGTAGCACCTCGCCCCAACACTAGCACTAACACCAGCGTGAGCAACTGCCTTAGCGATCCGCTTAGCCTATAGGGCGCGCTCTTACATAACCCCGCGTTCATGCTACAGCCATGCTTTTAGTGACGCTGCTCGTTGCGCAACGTCGGCTGCTGGAAGCGGGTGGGCAAAATAATAACCTTGGGCTTCGTCGCAACCACAACCGCGCAAAAAATCAACTTGTGCGCGGGTTTCAACGCCTTCGGCAACCACGCGCAATTGCAAGCTTTTCGCCAAGCTGATAATTGCGCGAACGATGGCAGCATCGTCTGCGCTAGTGCTGATATCGCGCACAAATGAGTGGTCTATTTTTAATGTATCGACGTGGAAGCGCTTTAAATACGCTAAGCTCGAGAATCCCGTGCCAAAATCATCAATCGAAAGTTTGACGCCGAGCTTGCGCAACGCGGCGAAGAGATTCATCGTCTCTTCGGTATTGGCCATCAAGATGCTTTCGGTGATTTCAAGCTCTAATTGCGCCGGCTGCATATCGGCTTCACGCAAAGCTTGGGCAACGTGCTCGGATAAACGGTCATCAAAAAATTGCCGAGCAGATAAATTAACCGCTACCGATGGCACCACAAAACCGTCTTCACGCCATTTCTTCATTTGCTGACACGCTCGTTTGATCACCCATTCGCCAATGGTCATAATTTGCCCGCTTTCCTCAGCAATGGGCACAAAAACGCTGGGACCAATTAGCCCTTCTTCGGGGTGTTGCCAGCGTAGCAGCGCTTCGTAGCCCACCACGGTGCCACTTAAAAAATCAATGCGCGGCTGATAATAAAGGATCAACTCCCCGTTGCTAATGGCGCTATCTAAGTCGTGCTCAAGTCGGAGGCGGCGTTGTGATGCGGCACTCATTTCGGCTGTATAAAATTGTACCGTGTGACCGCCAAGCGATTTTGCGTGATACATGGCGGCATCGGCAAAGCCGAGCAATGCGATAGCGTCTTCGCCGTCATCGGGGTAAACACTCACGCCAATGGATGGGGTGATGCGCATTTCCCGCCCGCCAGCCGTGCACGGCGCCGAAAGCTCAGCAAACACTTTTGCAGCAATCGGTGCGATATTGGTATCAGCTTGTAAGTGGGTAAGTACCATCACAAACTCATCTCCGCCAACCCGTGACACAGTGTCACTGTCTCGTAGCGCCGTCGCCAAGCGCGTACCCATTTGCTGCAGCACTTCATCGCCTCCTGCATGACCTAATGTATCGTTTATTACTTTAAAACGATCAAGGTCAACAAACATAACGGCAACGCGGGTGCGCTCGCGACGCGCTAAGGCGAGCGCATGGGAAAGACGGTCTTGCAACAAACGCCGGTTGGGCAAGCCGGTGAGTTCATCATGTAGCGATAAGTGCCGTGCGCGTGCTTCAGCCTGCTGTCGTTCCGCCATTTCACTCAGTAGCTGGATGTTTGCGAGCGCCAATTCTTCGGTGCGGTCAGTGACACGACGCTCTAACTCGGTATTGAGGCGGCGTAGTTGTTCCACCGCATGACGGCGATCAGTGACGTCTTCGATAATCCAAATTGTGCCGCCGGTAGCGGGGCTTTGTTTATCGACTGGGCGCGCTTGAAGGCGCGCCCAAAATTGTGATCCATCAAGCCGCTTAACACGGCGCTCGAATTCCACCGAGAAACCCTGCGCCAGTTGCGGTCCCGCCACACGGCCAACTTCGGCATGATCCGCATCGGATAGCAAAATCACCCCGCCTGATTGACCTACTAGGCTACCTGCCGACCAACCGAAAAGTGTTTCGAAGGCGCTATTTGCATGTTCAAACAGGCTGTTTTTAGTAAAGGCGATACCAACTGAGGCGTTGTTGAGTATTGCCTCATATTTCAACAGTGTTTGGTGCTCGGAGGCGGCTGAAATTATGGCTAGATTTTCCGCAGTATTACTGTCCACGACGGTGATCGCAGCGCTTGCTAACGAATTCGCTTCTCCGCCAGCGGAATTTTTTGGTGCGGCTTTATTTTCCGTGCTCATACTGAATAGCTTTTTATAAGTTTAAGAAAATGCTAGCACTGTATGGATGCTTGAGTATTTTCCTATTGTAGCGCGGAATACGGCGTACTATTGAGTGCGTGAAACGGTGTAAAGATGCCTTGAAAATGCCCTTTCCATGAACATAGTGGTTTTCAAGGGTTTTCTCTTATAGGCACCAATGTCTGCCCGAGTTGTTTGGCGAGGC
>JANNXI010000046.1:0-19607 GCA_031409495.1 Betaproteobacteria bacterium | reverse complement strand
TTCGGTCGGCGGCTAGGCTGCACATAAGCGGCCCGCCAGGGCTCAGGGCCTAAAGCGCGTAAAAATGTAGCTGTATGCGACGTACCTGCACCCACTTCCATATCGTAGGGTTGCACCAGTGCGCAGCCTTGACGGCTCCAGTAATGCTGAAGACTTAGAATGATTTCCTGAAAAGTTTGCATGCCCGTTTCCGTGTTTCAAATAAAGATTAAAAGCGAAGCCTTGTATTTTAACCCATAAAGGTAAAAACACTGTGAATTTAGGTTTTAATCATCAAGTAAAGCAGTTGAAAACGCCCTAAATACGGGCATCTTCAGCCTATTTTTGAAGGGGCTGTTTAATCCACCTAAGCCCGATTCCAAGCAAAACAATCAACCCACAAAAAGTCACCACGGGCCAATCGCGCCAGCGCACGTAAGGCGTTGCGCCTATGCGTGGTTGGGCGTTCACGCTGAGCGTGCCGCGCGTAAACTGCGGCAACGCAGCGATAATCTTGCCGGTTTCATCAATCGCGGCCGTCATGCCCGTGTTGGTGGCGCGCAGCATCCAGCGGGAAGTTTCGATGCTGCGCATCTGCGAAAACTGCATGTGTTGCTCGGCAGCAAGCGAGCGCCCAAACCACGCCATATTGCTCACGTTCACCAATAACTGGGCGTTGGGTAGTTGCCACGCAATTTCATTGCCAAACGCATCTTCGTAGCAAATATTGATCGCTACTCTGCCCGCAGCAAGGGGCATAGGGGCCTGGTTGGTTGATCCGCGTGACATATTTGATAACGGAATATTGAGCCACTGATACACCGTTGAAAAAGCTGGCGGCATAAATTCGCCAAAGGCCACTAAGTGCTGTTTGTTGTAACCATGAGAGGGCGTGATGCCAAGGCTAACTACGGCGTTGTATAGGTTGTTATAAAACGGCGAATTATCGCTCGCTGCTGCCCGCTGCACCAGTGGTACGCCCAGCAATACATCGCCACCGTTGCTTGCTGCGTGGTTTTTAAGTTCGATTAAATAGTCTTGCGGAATGTCGTGCAGCAGCGAGGTAACAGCGGTTTCAGGCAACACAATTAGTTTTGCGCGGCTGGCTAAAACCATACTACGGTACATTTCCATCGTTTGAGCAAGCTCAGACTCATTCCACTTCATCTTTTGATCGATATTGCCCTGCAATAAATCTACCGATACTGGCGCGCCGTCGGCTTCGCCATATTCAATAAATTTGAGTAAAGGCAAAATCAATAACAGCGCCGCCAACCCACCCGCTGCAATGCGAAATCCGCTGTTTTTTGGGGTTCTAAAATTGCGCAGCATCAACACCAAAAGTGCGGCGCTAAAAGCTACTACCCATGAAACCCCAAACATCCCAAACACTGGCGCCACGCCGATAAACGCGCCTCTGGGCGCATGGCTGTAGCCAAACGATAGCCATGGAAAGCCGGTAATAACGGTCGCTCGCAGCAATTCTGCAATCACAAAAAGCGTGGGAGTCAGCAATAAAAGGGAGAATAACGGTCGCCTGGTTTTAACGCTAATTTTGTGTAATGCGAAGCCCGCAAAGCCAAGATATAGCGCCATAAACGCGCAAAAAAGCATCGTCGCCAGCGCTGCCAAAACGGCAGGCATGCCGCCATAAACATGTAGGCTCACATAAATCCAAGATACCCCTGCGCCCAGCAAGCCAAACGCAAATAGCCAACCGTCAACAGCGGCTTGTCGCGCAGAAGTCGCGTTTGACCATTGCCAAAACAACACAGCTAAAGAAACGCTGGCGATGGGCCAAGCGTAAAACGGCGCAAACGCCAAAACGGCAGCGGCTCCTGCGGCAATACTCGCGGCACTGCGCAGCACAAATTTTTTCATAGATTAAGCTTGGAGCGACTACAGCGCAGCTGGCGAAATTAACTGCTTTTCAACCAACAGCGCTAAGATTTTGCGGCTGTCTGCACGCAATATCGTGAAATGATAACCATCGAAGCTAATCGCTTCGCCGCGCTTAGGCAAATGCCCAAATGCCTGCACGACCATCCCGCCAATCGTGTCTACGTTTTCAGCATGTAAGTGGGCGCCAAAATGGTCATTAAAATTCTCAAATACCGTTCCCGCTTTTACACGCCAACGATCATTTTTTTCCGGCAAAATATCGTCTTCGGTTTCATCAAAATCATATTCATCCTCGATGTCGCCCACAATTTGTTCGAGCACATCTTCGATGGTCACTAAACCGGCCACGCCACCGTATTCGTCTACAACAATAGCGATGTGATTGCGGTTTTCTTTAAACTCACGGAGCAGCACATTTAGGCGCTTCGCTTCAGGCACAAAAATGGCGGGCCGCAGCATTTGCCGCATATCCCATTCTTCTTTTGCGCCGTAGTAGCTCAGTAAATCCTTGGCAAGCAAAATGCCAATGACGTTGTCGCGATTATCTTCAAACACCGGAAACCGCGAGTGCGCAGTTTCAATCACCATCGGAATAAATTCGGCTGGTTCTTCCGTTACGTCCAACATATCCATTTGCGAACGTGGGATCATCACGTCACGCACCTGCGTCTCAGAAACCTGCAACACGCCTTCGATCATCGAAAGCGCATCAGCACTCAGCAAATCGCGCTCATGCGCTGAATGCAAAAGCTCCACCAACTGCTCAGAATCTTCCGGCTCGCGCAACAACATCGAAGAAATCCGCTCCATCAAAGACCGCTTAGGGGTTGAAGGAGGCGCTGGGTAAGAACTTGGTGAATCTTCCATATAAATTGACGTCCGGATAAGGAGCGCCGCAGTTTCGAGAGAAGCAATTTACCACAGTGTGGGCGGCGGCGGTTTTATAACGTTAAGTGCAGTTGTTGCAGGCGAATTAAAACTGAATCTGCCCAACAACTTTCAACGCTTTCCCGTTGCGCTGCAGCACCACACCTTCACCCGGTGCAGGCACTACGCCCGTAAGTGCCGTTATGTTTACTTGATGCGTAACAACAACCAACGGTTGCTTTTTATTCCAACCTAAAAGCAGTGCACGCGCTACCTTGGTTTGTTCATCTTCAAGATTTGGCGCTTGAAAAAATGAATTGAATGCTGGTGCATCTTTACGTTTTCCTGGAAAGGCGAGATCAGCCGTTTCCTGGCAGCGGCACCACTGCGAGGTGATAACGAAGAGCGCTGTGATTTTTTGTGCTTGAAAACGCGTGCCAATATCGCGCGCTTGCGCTCGGCCAACGTCATCTAAATTGCGCTGTGTTGAGCAGTCGTGCAGCTTAAAGTCAGGTGGGTCACCTCCGCCCGGCGCCATCGCGTGACGCAGTAACAAAATACCGTTATTGCGCAATGCTGCCCACGCTTTTTCTTCGTTTGTTGGTTGCGCCGTAGCGGCACTACAGAGCCAGATAGCGCATGCGCCAAAAATTAGTTGCTGCAATGATAGGTGCATAATTGTCCTCATTGGTTTTTGGTGGAAAAACTGCGGATTGTTGCAAACGGTGCTGTGCCCTTCGGCTCGGGCGCTAATTTGATACTATTAAAGCCCGAATATAATGCTTGAAGACGCCTTAAAATAGGGCATCTCCAAGCATATATGCGTGCCTCAAACCTCCATCGGATCCACGTCAATCACCGCCCGCACATGGCTCGGCATGGCGCTAAAAACAGCCAACCGCCATTGCGACAAAAACTGTTGAAGCACCCTACGGTCTTTACTTTGGATTAGCACTTGCATTCTGGTGTGGTCGGCTTTGCGTGCTAGGGGCGATGATACGGGATCGAATAGTTGTAGTGTTGCCGGGGCGCTGCTTTTGCGTCCTGCCGTTACGCATACGTTAAGCCAAGCGCTTAGACCATCCGCGTTTTTTGATTCAGCGCGCAAAATGGCTAGATATGCGTAAGGCGGAAAGTCGCAGAGCCTGCGCTCGTTTAATTGTTGTTGGGCGAAGGCGGTGAAGTTTTGGGTGATTACGGCTTGGTACACGGGGTGTTCGGGAAACTTAGTTTGGATCAACACTTCACCCGGTAAATCAGCGCGACCGGCACGGCCAGAAACTTGCACTAGTTGTGCAAATAAGCGCTCGGCAGCGCGAAAGTCGGCACTAAATAGGCTGGAATCGGCGTTGATGATGCCTACTAACGTGACTTTCGGAAAATCGTGGCCTTTGGATAACATTTGGGTGCCGATGATGATGTCAGTATTGCCCGCGGCAATGTCGGCAAAAAGCGCTGCGGCGCTGCCTTTTTTACTGGTGCTATCGGCGTCTATTCGGCTGATGCGCGCGTCTGGAAACGCCGCGTCGATGGCAGCTTCAATCCGCTGTGTGCCTTGGCCGGTGGGGGTGATGTCGGGGCTGCCGCATTTAGCGCAGACGGCCGGAATACGGGCCTCATAGCCGCAATGGTGGCACGCTAAGTGTTTGCGTGGATTATCGCGAATGTTGTCAGTTTTGGCTTTAGCTTGATGGAAAACCAGCTTAGCACTGCAGCGGGGGCAAGGCGGTCGCCATTCGCATTGGTTGCAAACCAAGGTGGGTGAAAAGCCGCGTCGATTTAAAAATAATATGCTTTGCTCGCCCTTGGCAATGCGTTGTTTTACAGCAGCGATTAAGGCATCGGTTAGGCCATCTTTGGTGGCGAGTAGTTCAGTATTTAGCAACTGTACTTTTGGCAGGCGGGCAGCGGCATTAGCGCGTGTGCTTAAAATGCAGTGGGTGTATTTGGTGCGCAATGCGTTTTCATAAGTTTCAAGAGACGGTGTCGCCGAGCCCAGCACGATGGTGGCGCCGCACAGCTTCGCCCGCACGATGGCGACGTCTCTGGCGTGATAGCGTAAGCCTTCCTGTTGCTTAAATGAGTTATCGTGCTCTTCGTCCACAACGATTAGGGCTAAGGCGGGCATGGGCGTAAACACCGCCAAGCGTGTGCCAAGCACCAGTTGCGCTTCTCCTTGTTGCGCTGCGTGCCACGCGTGATAGCGGGCGGTTTCCGAAATGCTGCTGTGTAGCGATACGATTTTTACATCGGGAAAACGGGCGATAAAAATGCGCTCTAACTGCGGCGTTAAGTTGATTTCTGGCACCAGCACCAATACTTGCTTGCCAGCGGCCATCACTTGGGCGATGGCGCGCAAATAAACTTCGGTTTTGCCGCTGCCGGTAACGCCTTCTAGCAAAATTGGCGGGCTAGCATCTGCATTGTCAGCCCCGAGTTGCGCCGTGATGGTTGCCACAGCCGCTGCTTGGTCGCTGGTTAAATTTAGCGCAGGTGTTGCTAAAGATACAGCGATAGTTTTGCTGGTTTTGGGTTTTACCGGTTTTAGCGCTCGAATTGGCGCATCCAGTTTGCGCAAGCGCGGCGGAATGGCGTTGAGGATGGTGGTGCCCAGGCCAAACTGGTAGTAGCTTGCGCAAAACTTGAAAAGTTCAAAATCTCGCGTTCCGAAGCCGGGTAAATCGCGTCGAATTTTAAGAACGGCCTTTAGTTTGTCTGCCGGCACGGCAGTGTACGCCCGCACCGCAATAATCACACCCACCAAGGTGCGCGGGCCAAACGGGACAACAACTAGCCTGCCTATATCTGCGTTAGTTGCACCCAAACCGTCGTTTTCAAATGTAGGCGCTGCAAAATCAAAGCTCTCAAATCGCGGTATATCCAGCGCCACCTCCAGAATTTGCACCGCTGCTTTCGCTAACGTCGTATTTATGGGCGTAGGCGCGACAGTAACGGCTAAAGTCTCAGGGTTTACGGGGGTTTTCATTCAAAAATAGCTGGAAAGACGCGTCATTATTGGTCGGATTAAGCCTGTGGATAACTTTGTGGATGCCTTAAATTAATAGCCAAAAATGTTACCTGGGGGAATCGGTTTTAGCACCTAATACCAATTACAAAAACCATATAAATTCTCTATAAAACAGGGACTTACGAAGATTTTATAATGTAGTTTATTTGAAATATGCGCTATCTTTCGCCTACACGAAATCTGTGCATAAAGCGGAAAAAAAGAGTAAAAAAAGATATAAACTTTGATCGCTAGAGGTTGACTTGTGCAAACCGCCTAGAATTAGGCATTTCAGGCGATTTGTCAGCGTAGAAGGCCGCTAAACGGCGCGTTTACTTTGATTCTTAACCGCATTTACGAGGCATTCCACGCGGTCCGGATTGGTAAATTGCGAAATACCGTGACCCAAATTAAACACGTGACCGTTTGCATTACCGTCCTGTTTAAATTCAGCCAACACGCGGCCAACTTCCGCCTCAATGGTGGTGGCGGAACCAAATAAAGTGTTTGGGTCGAGGTTGCCTTGCAATGCAACTTTGCCCGCCACTCGCCGTTTGGCATGCGCTAAATTTACCGTCCAATCCAAACCCAACGCATCCGTGCCGCAATCAGCCATGCTTTCTAGCCACTGCCCGCCGCCCTTGGTAAAGAAAATGCGCGGAATGTTTACGCCGTCCACTGCCGTAGTTACGCCAGCAAATACTTGCTTCGCGTAGGCCAGGGAAAATTCTTGGTACGCCGAGTGCGACAACACACCGCCCCAGGTATCAAACAGCATGACGGCCTGCGCGCCCGCCGCTATTTGCGCATTTAAGTAGGCTTGAATGCTCGTGGTGTTCTTGGCCAGAATTTGATGTAATAAATCGGGGCGCTGATACAGCATGGTCTTGATCTGCCTAAAATCATCTGAACCGCCCCCTTCAATCATGTAGCAAGCTAAAGTAAACGGCGATCCTGAAAAACCAATAAGCGGCACGCGCTGCAAACCATCTTGTATTAGCGCACCGCGAATTTGCGAAACTGCATCAAACACGTAGCGCAAATCATTCATGTCAGCCACAGGCAGGGCGTGCACCTCGGCTTCAGTGCGTAAGGTGCGGGCAAATTTGGGGCCTTCGCCTTCCACAAAATGCAGGCCTAAGCCCATCGCGTCGGGCACCGTCAAAATATCAGAAAACAGAATGGCAGCATCTAAGGCGTAGCGATCTAGCGGCTGCAGCGTAACTTCGGTGCAATAGCCTGGGCTTTTCGCCAGTCCCAAAAAGCTACCCGCACGCTTCCGCGTGGCATTGTATTCGGGCAAGTAGCGGCCAGCTTGACGCATGATCCAAATGGGAGTGTAAGGCGTCGATTGCTGGGCTAAGGCGCGTAGGAATGTATCGTTTTTAAGCGGGGCAGACATAATTGAGCAATCAGAAAAAATTAAACCTACTATACCGTCAAAATGGATCGCTTACTGACCCAAGAGTTATAAAAAGTGCTGTTGTATGACGAATACATGTTGTATCTATTTTGCAACAAAGGTAGGATAGGCGGATGATAGATATCCAAATTACAGCCGCCGAAGTAGTTGGCGCAACTTTAGACGGGCGCAATCTTGATCGCGCTCTTGAGCTTGGTTTCAAGCGTCACGGCGACCTTCCGCGCGAAGCGCGTGCCGCGGTGCAAAGTATTGCCTACGATAGCCTGCGTAATTACGGGCTCATCAATGCGCAGCTGGAAACGCTATTGAGCGCGCCTTTGAGTGATGTAGCGGTGCGACATTTGCTCATCATTTCTTTGGCGCAGCTACAGTTTTCGAAAACCAAGCCCCATGTGATTGTCGATCACGCAGTAAACGCGGCTGAAAAAATGGGTCTAGGTCGCGCTAAAGGCTTAGTAAACGGCGTGCTGCGTAACTATTTGCGTGAAGTAAACAAATTTAAGCGCGAGCGCTTTAAAAGCGAAGTCGCGCGATACGATTTTCCGGAATGGTGGATTGCCCGCACCAAGGAAGATTACCCGGATAACTGGGAAGAAATTTTGCTGTGCGCGGCTGAGCATCCGCCCATGTGCCTGCGCGTGAACCGCAAAAAATGTACGGCTGAAGAATACGTGGCGTTGCTGGCTAAAAATGAAATGCAAGTTGCGCAGATTGAAGGTGACGCGCTATGGCTAACCCACCCGTGCAACGTCGATGCCTTACCGAAGTTCCGTGAAGGTTATGTATCGGTACAAGATGCCGGTGCGCAGCACACGGCAGCACTGTTAAATTGCGGCAACGGTATGCGCGTGCTTGATGCCTGCGCAGCACCTGGCGGCAAGACGTGTCAATTGCTTGAAACTGCCACTAATTTAACGTTAACCGCGCTTGATTCTGATCCTACGCGGCTACAACGTGTGAAGCAGAATTTAGATCGTCTCCAGCTGGCGTCATTAAATGTCACCCTAAAATCATCCGATGCCGCTACCCCGGAAAAATGGTGGGACAAAAAACAGTTTGATCGTATCTTGCTCGATGTGCCTTGTACCGGATCAGGCGTGGTGCGTCGCCACCCCGATATTAAATGGGTGCGCCGCACAACGGACACCGCCAAATTTGTGATCCAACAAGGGCGCTTGCTCGCGGGTGTGTGGCCGACATTGAAAAAAGGTGGGCAGCTGTTGTATGTAACGTGCTCAATTTTCCACGAAGAAAACCAAGATGTGGTCAATGCGTTTTTAGCCAAAACACCGGACGCAAAGCTAAAACCTATCTCGTTAGAGCCCGTTGGAAACGCCCTTTGGGGGGGGACGAAGTCGTTGAGTGACCCTTCACGGGTAAGTACAGGCACCTTGAGCACTAAAGCAAAGCCTTCCGTAGCAGCTGGTCAGCAACTGCTGCCCAATGAAATGACGGATGGCTTCTACTACGCGCTTATAGAAAAGGTCTAGGTTGCGCAGTTACAGGCCAAGCGCTATGCACACACCGCGTACTTTAAGCTTGTTAATGGCGGGCCCGGCTATAGCGGCAGCTGCGCATAGCTGCTTGGTTGTGTTGCTTGCGGCGCTCTTGCTCACGCTTGCGCTCCCCACAATGGGCTACGCGGAGGGCGCTGAAATCAAGAACGCTAAATTAGAGCTTAACGAAGAAGGCTATCAGCTTAGCGCTGAATTTGAGCTGCAATTAATGGCAGTGCACGAAGACGCGATTCGCAAAGGCGTACCAGTTTATATTGTAATGGAAGTTGAAGTCAGTCGTAGTCGCTGGTATTGGCTCGACGAGCGCATGGTGCGGCAAACCCGTGAACGGCGCATTTCATATTCGCCCCTGGCCAACCAATTCCGTATTGCAACCGCAGGACTGTCGCAAAACGTACCTAAATTTGATGACGTAAAACGCGCGCTTTCCACCGTGCGGTCTTGGCAAATTTTAGAGAAAAATAAGCTGCGTCCTGGCGAAAAATACGATGTGTCCGTGCGTATCCGGCTTGATGCAACGCAGCTACCCAAGCCCTTTCAGCTCAATATACTCGGCACGCGCGAATGGGATATTGCTTCACCGTGGACCCGGTTCAGCATTATCGGCGGGGAGGTAAAATGATCCGCACCATACTTGTCGTGTGCGCGCTGCTCGGCCTACTAATGGTGGGATTGCTGTATCGGGCGAGCAGTAATAACGCAGAATTTTCGAGCAACTACGCGTGGCTTTTTGGCTTGGCGCTAACGCTTATTGTCGGGCTATTTTCGCTGATTGGCTATCAAATTTGGGGGTTGGCTACGAAGCTACGCGGCCAAGTATTCGGTGCGAAGCTGGCGTTAAGGATGATGCTAATTTTTGTGGCAATGGCGATTATTCCCGGCGGCTTGTTATATGCGCTATCGGTTAATTTTCTAAATCGCACTATTGATTCTTGGTTTGACGCGCCGATTGAGCGCGGGCTGGATAGCGGTATAAATTTAGGGCGCACTACTTTAGAATTTGCCAACCAAGACCTCGTGCGTAAGACCCGACGCATAGCGAACGCGTTGGCTGAAAAACCGCAAACTGACGTTCTATTGAGCGAATCTATCGCAATGGCTGCTACCCCTGATTTGCGTAATCTACGGGTGGCACAAGGGGTAGATGAAGTTATTTTGTACGCCGAAAATGGCACTGTCATTACTACGTCAGCCGCTGTTTTAGCGAATAAGGAGTTAAGTGCATTAAGCGCTGTGGCTGACAAACCGAATGCGCAAGATTGGCGAGAGTTACGTGAAAAGCCAATAAATACAAGTTTCTCCAGCATTCAGAGTATTGAAAATCTAAACGAGCGCGGTCTGTATTTGCGGGTATTTGCAAAGTTTAAGGTCGCCGCCGATGAAGTGCGATTCATCCAGCTCATCCAAGCCGTGCCTGCCGCTATTGCGCAGGATGCACAGGCGGCTGAAGCCGCAAAGTTGGGTTACGGCCAACTGGCTTTGCAGCGCGGTAGCCTGAAAAAGGTATTCGCTTTAACGCTTACATTGGCCATGTTACTTACGTTATTTTCGGCTATTGCCTTGGCATTTTTCCTTGCCGATCGGCTAAGTGCACCGTTAGCCGCCTTGGCCGATTCCACCCGCGCAATTGCGCGCGGAGATTTTTCGCAGCTGCATCCAGTTAAGAGCAACGACGAATTTGGCGTGCTCACGCAATCCTTTAACACCATGACGCGGCAGTTGGGCGAAGCTTCGAGCGACGTCGCGTTAAAGCAACATGAGCTTGAAAACGCCAAGGCTTATCTCGAAAGTATTTTGGGAAATTTAACGTCAGGCGTGATGGCGTTCGATGAAAAATTTTGTCCAAACAACATCAACAAAATTGCCGAAGATATGCTTAATCTGGACCATGACGCCGTGAAGGGATTAGCGCTAAGTGAATGGTCAAGCCATATGCGCGGCGATAAGTCGGTGTTTGAACGGCGTGCCAGCTTGAGCTTAGATACCTTGGTCGAAGAAGTCATCGCCCAATTTGCACAGGGTAATAAGGGTACCGATAAACCTTGGGAACGACAAATTGAATACGCCAACGCCAGCAATAATACGCGCCGCACCTTGCTGTTGCGCGGTGTGCGCTTACCCGCATCGCTTGATCCGGGCTACATCGTGGTATTGGATGACGTAACCAATATTATCCAGTCACAACGCGATGCCGCTTGGGGAGAGGTAGCGCGGCGTTTGGCGCATGAAATTAAGAATCCGCTCACGCCTATTCAGCTATCGGCCGAGCGGTTGCAATATAAATTGGGTGACAAACTGGCAGGCGACGATGCAGCGCTGTTGCGGCGCTCCACCAACACCATCGTTGAGCAAGTAGGTGCCCTAAAAAGCATGGTGGATGAATTTAGTATCTACTCCCGCAGCGCGCGCATTAAGCCCGAGGTGCTTGATTTTAATGAGCTGCTCCGCGATGTGCTGGTGATGTACGAATCAATGAACATCCGTTTGGTGATGGAGTTAGACGCCAACTTGGCACCCATATTTGCAGATCGTGCATTGCTGCGGCAGGTGATTCACAACCTCATGCAAAACGCGATAGATGCCACCGCTGGGGTTGCCTCAAAAAATATACAAACCATTCAAGTATGCACCCGTAAAACCGCATTGTTGGGCGGGGCACTGCAGTTTAGCGTGCGCGATAGTGGCAGCGGTATCAATCAAACCGTCCGCAATCGTATCTTTGAGCCCTATGTAACGACTAAGCCCAAAGGCACCGGCCTTGGCTTGGCTATCGTTAAAAAAATTATTGATGAACATGGCGGCAGCATCGCCATTGACAATAACAGCAGCGATGCCACAGCGACCGCAGGCGCCACCGTAACAATTGTATTTCCATTGCATCGCCAAGTAACCCACTCCTCACTCGTTGCGCATTGAAAGGCAGCATATGTCCTCTAATAATATTTTGGTTGTTGATGATGAAATCGGTATCCGCGAATTGCTATTCGAGATTCTGCGTGATGAAGGCTACAACGTCAGACTGGCTGAAAATGCCCAAGCGGCGCGTACCTTACGACGAGAGCTGCGCCCTGATTTAGTGCTGTTAGATATTTGGATGCCCGATACCGACGGCATATCTCTGCTAAAGGAATGGGCTGCCAGCGGGCAATTAACTATGCCAGTAGTGATGATGTCAGGCCACGGTACGATTGAATCAGCGATGGAAGCTACCCGAATTGGCGCGTTTGATTTCTTAGAAAAACCTATTTCTATGCCGAAGCTAATTGCTACCGTCAGCAAGGCGTTGGCAGGCGGGCGTATCACGCCAAAGCCGGGGTTAAATTACACCCATTTAGGGCGTGCGAATGTGATGGTGGAATTGCGCCAGCGCTTAGAACAAGTAAGCCGGCTGAAAAATCCAATACTCTTGGTCGGTGAAGTGGGCGCAGGTTTTGAGTTGTGCGCCAGAATGCTGCACCAGCGCAACACCCCGTGGTTGGCGCCGGTAGATCATTGTTGGTTGGCTAAAAACCCGTTTGAGCCGCTCAACGAAGCACGCGACGGGGTATTGTTCTTGCAGGATATTTCAGTGATGACGCGCGCAGAACAAAAAGGTTTGGTGCAGTTGATGGCCAAGCTCGATAAGTTCAACACGCGCTTAGTTTGTGCCTCTTATAGACCATTAGCCCCGCTGGTTGAAAGTGAAAGCTTTGATGCAGCCCTATACAACCAGTTAAGTGGTCTTACCTTGCGTATTCCAAGCTTGGATGAGCATGCCGAAGACATTCCCGACCTCGCCAATACCTTATTGTTGCAAATGGTCGACGCTAACGAAACGCCGCTGCGCCAATTTGATGTTGCAGCGCTAAATGCAATGCGCAATCTATCGTGGCCTGGCAATTTGCCGGTGTTGCAGAGCGTGGTAAAAACCTTGGCGCTTACGAGCTTAAGTACAGAAATTGGTGTGAATGACGTCATGCGTGTGGCCCGTGAATTTGGCTTAGACGCTACCCACACGCACGTAGCCCATGCTGGCGTGCCGCTCGACCTACCACTACGCGAAGCGCGCGAACGCTTTGAATGTCAGTATTTTTTGCATCACATCCGCCGTGAAGAAGGCAATATGTCGCGCGTAGCGGAAAAAGTAGGGCTAGAACGTACGCATTTGTATCGCAAATTAAAGCAATTGGGAATACGGCCTGCAAGTAAGAGCGAGGATGTTTCCGGCGGCAAATAGGGGGGGTTAATGCCTGAAGATGCCCGTATTTAGAGTGTCTTCAAGCAAATTCTTGTTTCTTTCGTCTCTTAAAGCTGGGAAACTAGGAGAACAGGAGGAGTACGAGCCATTCATAGCGCATTGTCGCTCCGCGCGATTGCGCTGTCAGGAAAATCGCCGCGATTGAATATGGTGGTGATGGTGTTGTTGATCGTGCGTCCCTCGTTCCTGCGCATTTCTGCCACTGAGAGTGGGGCTAGTTCTAAAATTCTATGCGCCCCGCGAGAGTTTCTGGCGACTGAGCGATGAGGGCGGGCGCTGCTGATCCGAGCACCAAAAATCGTCCAGGTCTGCGTTTGGCGTCCACTAAGCCTCTAAGCACGGGGAACAAATCCGCGTGCAGTTGCACCTCGTCCAATATCACCAGCTTATCTGCCAAAGGTTCTAGAAATAGCGGAAGTTCGGTGAGTTTGGCTAAATCAGAAGGACGCTCTAAAACGAGCATGATAGCTCGGTACCCAACATTGCGACTACTTCGCGCGCAAGGGAAGTTTTGCCTACTTACCGCGGTCCTACTAAGCCTACAGCCGGGAAGGTTTGTAAGCTTTGTAGCAGGTGAGGAAGTTGCTTTCTGATGATTGACAGTTATACATTTTTAAAGATTCCCTTTCAAATTGCAAGGCTATTGAGTAGCCATATTGAACAGCTAGGCCGTATATTGACAAGACTTTTTGAGCAGAAATCATGTAAATACAGGGTGGCCGCGCCCAAACCTCCTCATATACCCGTATTTTTGACTGGTATAATCGGGGGTTGTTCGGTTGAATTGCTGTCATGGCGTAACTGAGCGCTCCCCAATTTCCTTCAACGGGTTTCATCTTGCCTCTTTACGCCTTCGGGCTCAATCATAAAACTGCAGCGCTTAGCGTGCGCGAAACGGTGGCTTTTCCGGTCGAAGCGCAGCCGGCGGCGTTGCGCGCGTTGCAAACGGCCTCTGCAGCGACTGAAGTGAGTTTGCTGGCTACTTGTAACCGTACCGAAGTATATCTGGCGGGAGCAGATGAACGCGTGATGCAGCGGGCGGCCGCATGGTTGGTTGGCTATGCGCAAAGCGGTGTGAATGCGCGTGGTGTGGGTGATGTTGCATCCCACATTTATCAGCTTCAAAATGAAGCGGCTGCCAACCATTTGTTTAGCGTGGCAGCAGGGTTGGATTCAATGATTTTGGGTGAGCCGCAAATTTTGGGACAAGTTAAATTTTGCGCAAAAGTGGCTGCCGAAACCGGTACGCTGAATGGCCCGCTCGATAGATTATTTCAGCAAGCGTTTTCAGTTGCCAAAGAAGTGCGTACCGACACCGATTTGGGTGCTGCTTCCGTCAGCATGGCGGCAGCGGCAATGAAGCTGGCGCAACAGTTGTTTGGCGAATTAGGTGATGTGAAAATTCTGCTTATTGGCGCGGGTGAAATGGTGGAGCTTTGCGCCACACACTTTGTAGCCCAACTTCCCAAAACCATGGTGGTAGCCAATCGCACCCACGCGCGCGCGGCCGAACTTGCGGTGCGCTTGAGTTACATGAGTGGCGCTAAAACTGCAGAAGCCATCACGCTAAAAGAAGTGCCAGAACGCCTGCATGAGTTTGATTTGGTTATTTCTTCTACCGCATCCAGTTTGCCGATTATTGGCAAGGGAATGGTTGAAAACGCCCTAAAATTGCGGCGTTGCAAGCCAATGATGTTGGTAGATTTGGCCGTGCCGCGCGATATTGAAGCGCAAGTAAAGGACTTAGACGATGTGTTTTTATACACGCTAGATTCGCTAGGCACAATCATCGCCCGCAATATGGTGAAGCGCGAGGGCGCGGTAGAAGCTGCGCAAAAAATTGTAGATACCCGCACGGCTGAATTTATGCACTGGCTGCAATCGCGCAGCAGTGTTTCAACCATTGTGCAATTGCGGGGTAAGGCTGAAGAATATCGTCAGCTAGAGCTTGTAAAAGCGCGCAAATTGTTACACCGCGGCGATGATCCGGCAGCAGTGCTGGAAGCCTTGAGTACGGGGCTAATGAATAAATTTTTGCATCATCCCTTGGCTGCTCTAAATAGTGCCGATGCGCATGATCGCGAAGCCTTGGCAGCTACCATTGCGATGCTATTCCCTAGTAATAATACCAGCAATAGCGAAGAGTAGCTTCGGCTAAAACCACGTCCGCTACATCCTCCGCTTCGTTAGCACAACACTTCGTCCCCCCCCTATTTGTATCACGTCGCCCACTGCCGCGCACCAAAAAGCACCTGAGGAATTAAAATGAAAGAATCAATCGAAAAAAAATTAGCCGCATTGGCTGAGCGCTTTATTGAGCTTGACCACCTGCTGGCCGATCCAGATGTGGTTAAAAATATGGACAACTACCGCAGCTTGTCGCGCGAGCGCTCAGAGCTTGATCCGGTCGTTGCGCTATATCATGAGCACCAAAGCGTGCAGGAAGACATGAAAACCGCACAAGAAATGGCCAACGATCCTGAAATGAAGGAGTTTGCCCAAGAAGAAATTAAAGCCGGCAGGGTGAGGCTAGAAGCATTAGAAGATGATTTGCAAAAGTTACTGTTACCTAAAGACCCGAACGACGATAAAAACTTATTTTTAGAAATTCGCGCTGGCACGGGCGGCGATGAATCCGCGTTGTTCTCAGGCGATTTATTCCGCATGTACACCCGCTACGCCGAGCGTAACCGCTGGCAGGTAGAGGTGGTGTCGGAATCAATCGGTGAAGTGGGTGGCTATAAAGAAATTATCGCGCGTATTATTGGTCAAGGGGCGTATTCAAAGCTCAAGTTTGAATCCGGCGGCCATCGCGTGCAGCGCGTGCCCGATACCGAAACCCAAGGGCGCATTCACACATCCGCCTGCACGGTAGCGGTAATGGCCGAAGCCGATGAAGTAAACGATGTGGTGATCAACCCAGCAGATGTGCGTATCGATACCTTTCGCGCATCCGGCGCCGGTGGTCAGCACATTAACAAAACCGATTCCGCAGTGCGCCTAACCCACGCGCCCACCGGCATTGTGGTGGAATGCCAAGACGGCCGGTCGCAACATAAAAACAAAGAGCAAGCGTTTAAAGTGCTAGCGGCTAGAATTAAAAATAAACAAGAAAGCGAAGCCCACGCCAAAGAAGCGGCCGAGCGTAAATCGCTCATCGGTTCCGGTGATAGATCAGAGCGCATTCGTACCTACAATTTTCCGCAAGGCCGTATGACGGACCACCGCATCAACTTAACCTTGTACAAGCTTGATTTTATTATGGACGGCGATTTGGTTGAGCTAACGAATGCGTTGATTTCTGAGCATCAAGCGGAGCTATTAGCGGCGTTAAGCGAAACGGCTTAACGCAAACTGCAGTGAAAAAATCTCATCCCGATATTGATGAATTTATTGATTCGCTGTGGTTAAGCGATGGCCTATCGCGCAACACCCTAGAAAGTTATCGACGCGATGTGCGGCAATTTGTGGAATGGCTTGGTGATACATCGCCAAGCCAAGTGCAGGTAGACCACCTACGCGACTACCTTGCCCACTGCGTTGAAGGCCGCAAACTCAAAGCCCAAAGCACCGCGCGCGCGTTAGCGGCACTGCGGCGTTTCTATATTTTTATGTTGGCTGAAAAGCGCATAACCATTGACCCAACCAGCGCCATCGCAGCCCCAAAATTAACGCGCAGTTTGCCCAAAACATTGTCTGAACGCGACGTAGAACAACTGCTAGCCGCACCGTCAGAACAGACGCCGTTAGGATTGCGCGATCGCGCCATGCTTGAAACGTTATACGCTTCCGGCCTGCGCGTAACCGAGCTAGTAAGCCTCACGCTCGCGCAAGTAAGCCTAGACATGGGGGTCACCCGCGTGATGGGCAAAGGCCGTAAAGAACGGCTCACGCCGTTGGGCGAAATTGCCATTGCAGCAATTAAGAAATACCTTGAAGACGCCCGTAATACGCTGCTCTTAGGCCAGAAGACTGACGCGCTTTTCGTCACCCAACGCGGCGGCGCTATGACGCGGCAAGCGTTTTGGTATTTAATAAAACGCTATGCCGCTATTGCTGATATTCGAGTGCCGCTGTCGCCCCACACCCTCCGCCATGCCTTCGCCACACACCTTGTAAATCATGGTGCCGATTTGCGCGTGGTGCAGTTATTGTTAGGGCATTCGGATATTTCAACCACCCAAATTTATACCCACGTTGCGCGCGAACGCCTGCAAGCATTGCACGCAAAGCACCATCCACGCGGCTGATTTTTATTAGGAGACGCCATGAGTAAACACAGTGAAACGCCGGCCACAGCGGCGCTAAAAAAGTTGGGCATTAGCTATACCGAACATATTTACGAATATGTTGAACACGGCGGCACCACAGTAAGTTCATCAGCCCTTGGCGTGCCAGAACATAACGTAGTAAAAACCTTAATTTTTGAAGACGATCAAAAAAAGCCGCTGTGCGTGCTCATGCATGGCGACAAAAAAGTAAGCACCAAAGAACTCGCCCGCCAAATTAGCACCAAAAAAGTAGGCCCCTGCAAGCCCGAAGACGCTACCCGTCATTCAGGGTATCAAGTAGGCGGCTGCTCACCATTCGGCCTGCGCAAACCCATGCCAATTTATATGGAACGCAGTATTTTGGTGCTAGAAAAAATTGTGATTAACGGCGGCGGACGCGGCTTTTTAATTGGGCTAATGCCAGCTACAGTGCAAACCGTAACAAGTGCGGTGCTCGTTGATGTTGCACTTGATATGTAAGGGAAAATGATGAAATTCGAAATTGCGATCGACCGAGCGCTCAACGTTGAGCAAGTAGCCATGTTGTATAAATTATCTGGCATCAACCGGCCGGTTGATGATTTGCCCCGCATGCAGATGCTGCTCGACAATGCTAATTTGACCGTAAGTGCATGGCAAGGCGAAACGCTAATTGGCTTAGCCCGATCATTTTGCGATTACGGTTGGGTGTGCTATTTGTCTGATCTTGCAGTGGCGCAAAACGGCCAGCGCTCCGGTGTTGGTCGCGCGCTAATCGAAGCCACCCGCGCCCACATTGGCCCGCAGTGTCAGCTGGTGTTGCTGAGCGCGCCGACGGCGATGGAATACTATCCGAAAGTGGGATTTGAAAAAGCGGAGAACGCGTTTGTGATAAAGCGGACGCACGGGGTTTGACAGTTGTAAATAAGTAGAGTTAAATGCCTAAAGACGCCCTAAATACGGACGTCTTCAGGCATATTTCCATTGACATAGAACAGGCTACATCGACTGAAAAATTGCGAGCCGTTGATGGTCGAATTCAACAATAGAGTCTGATTCCATTTCTGCCGTGTAGGCCGCCCGTCACCGTTCGAGTCACGGCCTTTATTGGGGTACACCTATATTGACGTCGTCGAATCGCGCAATACGCCTAGCTTGGTCGCGAAGTGCAGCTGCGATGTTTTCACTCAAACCCACTTTCGCTGTCCAAACAAACTGAAATACGCGTGATTAATATCGGCGTTTTGTGAAGTTTGAGGTGTACATCATCAGTGAACGTCATGCCGAAATTATGGTCACTTGCGACCGTTTCAACAGCTTTCGAAAGTCTCGATCAAGCGTGACAAGATGTCCATTCGATGCGGTAGTCGTCGCAGCAATCCAAGCGTCAGGAATTGCATTGCCTGTGAGCGATTTTTCAATACAGAGCTGTTTGAAGTCACCCCAACGCGGCTGCGTTTCCAGCATGGCGATGTTTTGCAACGACATAAGTGCATCGATATGCGAGGTTGCTTCCGCAATTGTGCTGGGTACGTTGAATATCTTTGGATGCGTGACGATTCGCAGAAACCCGCTGACGACTACCGGAAGCAAGAGAATCGGGCGCTCGTCGCTTGCGGCCTGTATAGCTACCAGCCACCAGGTTTTAGCTTGGGCATGGTGCAAGTGATCCGGTCGCGCGGCGGCAACAACAAGGCTCACGTCGGGAATCATTGATCCATCGCATCGAGTATCGAACGGTTACTGGTCGGATCAATACCAAGCCGCATACCGCCTTTACCGACCATGATTGGTAGTGTGATTCGCTTTGGCGAGTGCTTTTTATCCGCCACCGCAAGGCGCATGGATAGGCCTTCTTCAATCAAGCGAGTAAGCGTTGTGCGTTGTATCGCAGCGGCAGCCTTTGCGGTAGCAAGTAGATTGTCTTGAATATCAAGTGTAGTTTTCATGAAGAAAGTATACAGATTTCTGTATGAATATACTTAAAATACTGAAGTCGGCCAATTAGCGGGCGCCTGAGTAGAGAGCTTGCTTGATCCCAGCTTGCTTAAATTCACTTTAACCGTCAAATTACAACAACACCACAGCCCAAATTTTTGGGTGCCAGTTTCTTCAGTTTTTTATCGAAGGTGTAAAACTTCGCGCAGCGGTGGCTTGACGCAAGGTGCAGCGCATCAGCAAAGTCCATCCCGTGTTCCCACCAGTCTAGCGCATGATCTACGATGTCCAAATCTTCAATCACGAAGTTCTCTGTTTGCATGAGTATCTTGAAAGCATCAATAACTTCGGCGCGTTCGATTTCATAGCTTCGCCGCAGAATCCATTCTGTTTCGAGTAATACCGTTTTGGCAATAAAAATGGTCTCTTTCGCTACTAACGCAACCGCACGCGAGGCTTGCGCCGCATCGTCGCCCAGTATGATGAC
>JANNXI010000045.1:0-12350 GCA_031409495.1 Betaproteobacteria bacterium | reverse complement strand
GCTCACGGCAGTACGGCTCCAAAGAAAAAAATCCATCTTGAGTTGTTCGTGGCGCGTGTCGATAATGGCTCGCTGGATGACTTCTTCCTGCACAGGACTGAGTGCGCGACCAACACCTCTATTGCGCCCTCTGGCGGCTGGCCGAATCGCCAGCCACCCCCTCGGCAAACCGATCAATGCAAGCGCGCACGGCGGGATAACTTAACTCCGTCATGTCGACGATTTGCATTATCTTGATGCCTTTCTTATGCAATCTCACGGCTTGCTTACGTCGCTCGTGAAGTTGCTCCAATGTTTGCTTTCTTGCGTTTTCTTTTTCCATAACAGATGGAGTCGAACAATCTAGAAAAGTTCATACTTCATCGGACCGCATCAATAAGAAAAAGAAAGATCGATATAGTAAGTGCAGCAACAATTCGTCTAACGCTTCGGCCACATCCATACACAGCGTTTGTGTTAGAGTGCTAGTGATAAGAGTAAGGTTACTATCGCAGCTTGCTCAGTGGTTACGGCAAAATCGTGAGCCTTCTATCGCTTTTTGTATTTTCTACAAATCAAACGATTTGTGATCCGCTTTGCAAAATTACTCGTATTCCAACAATTTGGGCATAGCCCAGCAATCAAAAGGAATGTCCCATGTTTCCGTCCAAAATACTCAAAGTCGTTGCGCTCACATCGCTAATGCTCATGAGCGCATGCGCATCCCGCCCCGAAAGCATTCCAGCGTCTTACGTATCGCACGAAAAGTATGTGGCCGGCGACTGTACGCGGCTCGCTACGCAGATGACGGATGCCCGTGCAGAACTCGCCAAAGTGTCAGCTATGCAAGACTCCAAGGCCACAGGAGATGCTTGGGGCGTGTTCCTAATATTTGTTCCCGTCAGCAAACTTACGGGAGACCATGCTGGTGATGTAGCCAAGTGGAAGGGTGAGGTTGAGGCGATTGAAACTGCCCAAATTAAAAACAAATGCAAGTAACTTTCGCAATAAACATCATCCGGTGCGCAACCACGAGTTCTTCGGTCCTTGAACCGTTGCGCGATAAAGCCGCCCACCGCAGGCTACATCCACGCTAGAGTTTAGCAAAGGAGTTATTTACATGAGAAATTTTTTCGCCGCATTTTCTGCGATTCTGGTGTCATTACTATCGGCCTGTGCTTCGGTTCCGATGGCTCCTTTGGATCAAGACTCCAAGGCCAAAGATTTTTCATCAATCCCGAATAAGGCATCACTGTATGTCTATCGAAATGAAAGCTATGGAGGAGGAATACCCATGTCGGTATCTGTAAATGGGAAAGCCCTCGGTCAGACCGCGGCGCAAACATATTTTAGGCTGAACCTAACCCCTGGAAAATATAACATTGAATCTTTCGCCGAAAACGTATCCAACCTACCCTTAACAACAGAGGCGGGCAAGAATTACTTTGTATGGCAGGAAGTGAAAATGGGAATGTGGATGGCCCGAAGCATATTGCAGCAAACTGATGAATCCACAGGGCGAGCTGGCGTCATGGTGTCCAAACTGATCGCATCAACTGTATCGGAAAGCGATTTGAAGCCCCTTGATGCGCAGCCCGCATCATCCCCACCGCAATCGGCATTTTTAATCGACGCCACTTCACAAAAACTGAGAGAACTGCAGAGCCTTCGAAAGGACGGAGTCATTACTGAAGATGAGTTCCAAAAGAAGAAAACACAACTCTTGGAAAAACTCTAGGCCAGCAGTCAACTTCAGCGTTGCGCGATAAAGCCGCACGACGTACGTAGCGATGTGGGGTCGGCTCTTTCGTTATGACAGTAGTATTTTTCCTGTATACCTTACTTGCTTGAAAAGTCCCGAAAATAAAAACCTCTGCACAACTAGAACTTTTCGCTGTAGACCAGGACTGCCAAACAGCCAACGTTAGCACTGGATAAGCGATGCAACAAAGCTTCAGTAGCATCGAAATGGAAATGCGCATCAAGCGCGACAGCGCGTTGATGAAGGCACATGCACTGATTGACTGGGAACGCCTGCGCCCATTACTTTCTGGGCTCTACAAACGTGAAGCCAGCCGTGTTGGCGGGCAGGAACCCTTTGACGCACTGCTGATGTTTATAGCCATACTACTTGGCCAATGGCACAGCCTATCGGATCCAAAACTAGAGACCGCGCTGACGATACGTATCGACTTCATGCATTTTTGTGATCTGACGATGCTGGCCGCCGTACCGGATGAAAGCACGTTATGCCGATTTAGAAACCGGCTCATCGACACCGGCAAACTCGCCCCACCGCTAGCCACCGTCAACGCGCAGCTGCGAGGTCACGGCCTGATGGTAGCCCATGCTAAAGGTGCCGTCATCGATGCCACCCTCATCACCGCAGCGGCCCGACCACACAGTAAAACCACCATTGAACATGAAACCGATAATGATAGCAATGGCAATGGCAATAGTGATACCGATGCGCCAAAGCTAATTAAGCAGATCACGCCGACACGGCTACATCCGCGGCCTACATACGGCACCAGCCAACGAAGGGGAATGCCCGCATTTCAAAGCTGCCATCGCCAGCGCAGACTTTAAGCCTGAGCGTGCCTATGCCAACAAAGGTTTTGCAAGCAAAGCCAATCGACAGCATTTGGCTGCCTTTAGGATTAAAAGCACCAGCATGCACAAAGCTGATAAAAACAAACCGCTTAACCAACGTAAGAAAAACCTCAACAAGGCGATCAGCAAAACGCGCTATATCGTTGAGCGATGCTTTGGCACCATGAAGCGGCTATTTGGTATGAGCCGCGCAAGCTACATGGGTACGGTGAAGGTCAACGCGCAGTTCACCATGAAAGCCATGTGTATGAACTTGCTGAAAGCGGCCAACAAACTTTGTTTGCTGCCAATCGAAGCAGGAGAGGAGGTGCGTCTACAAAACGTGGGATGAGCGTAAAGCGCGGTAAAAATGCCCGAAAAGGGCAAAAAAGCAGCTGACTTCACGCTGGCGCGAAAAAATTAGGCGCTATACCAATCAGAAAATAGTTGAGCCGTGATTTATGGGCTGCATGCGGGCATAAATCTGGGTTGTGCAGAGGTCTTAAAAATGGAATCACTAACGATTGCAGCGAAATGAATGAAATTATTGCGGATGATACTTCAATCGCGGCTGAGAAAGGTGACCGACTGAAGTAACAAGAGCACAAGAAGTGCCACCATCTCTATCGCGCTGATACCATCGTCATGCAGGAAGCTCGCCAACAATGGTGGAGCATCGGCACATCGCGGCTGGTTCTCGTTTTGACATTTTTATAACGAACAAGGTGTTGTTGCGTTCACGCAACGAATCTATTTTCTCCTTATGAAAAAATAAAAATGTTTTGATAATTGTAAAATTAAAATGTAACATTTGCTTCGGTTGCAAAGTCAATCCTCTGCAATATTTCGAAAAATATCGATCAACTTGAATTAAGGAAGCTCATCATGACAGGCAACAGGCAACAGGCAACAGGCAACAGGCAACAGGCAACAGGCAACAGGCAACAGGCAACACCGCTAACCGCCCACTAAAAACAATTTTAAAGGTCATCGCATTAGCGACGTTTCAAATCGTCGCGTTTACGGTAGCAGGATCTGCAGCGGCGCAAGAGTTCTTGCAATTGCCGAAAATGGAGGTAATCGGGAAGCGTGAGCGTAATCCTAATCTCGTCTGTTACAGCACAGCTTGTGCAATGGCGTTGCAGGATCTATTTGCGCAAATCGACGCTTTAGCTAAAAAGCAGTTGGTTCCAGAAGGTGGCGAAAGACCCGATCCGCCAGAAGCTACAGATGAGCAAATATGTACAGCAATTCAGACGACCAAGCCACCGAATTGCTCCGCTGGATCAGTCCCGGTTATTCCAGGATTTAACGGGTCCGGCAATGGCTGCGGCACTGGCGCGGCATCGCGCACAGCCATGTACGTAGCCCTAACTGTAACATTGGCCAATTTCTCCGGTGATGTCGACGCGCCTATAGCGGGCGCCTCTTTTTTAAATGCTTGTAATAATCATGATGTGTGCTACGGAACTCAAGCAATGAGTTATGGTGGGTGCAATGATGTATTCACGTCTGATCTCAACGCCGCGTGTACTTCGGCGCATAGTTTAGGATCATGTAATTCGGCTGTTCTTCAGTACACTGCTGGCGTCGCGACTCCTTTCAGTCAAAGTGCCTATAGCTCTTCGGCTGACATTAAAACCTGTTTCACATGGCACAAGGAAATGCAAGCTAATCGATGTACTAAAAAATAGCGCGAAAGCAAATAGACGAATGGAAAATGTTACTTATGAACAACCCCCAAACGACGTCGTCATGAAAAACAAATACTGGCAAAGCTCATTGTTGGGAATTGCTGTGTTTGGTCTAACCTGCATCGGAACGCTGGTGTACTTTCTGCTTCCACCGCGCGAGGATAAAAGCGCCAGACTGACTGCCCATGTCCAGGATCTGGGGCAAAAGCGTGCTGCGGTCGCCTCGAGTACGGTGGTTTCTGTGGAGAAAAACGTCTCGGGAATTACTGCCTCGGGTGCCGTAACCATCGTAAAAAAAAGCGCATCACCAACTTTTGCTGACGCGCTGGTCCAACTATCAGCTGACGACGCAAAGCTAATAAAAGCGATGAATTTAAAACTTAACGGACTCTTTGAATACCAATCCATTGAAGAATTAAATTGGAAACGTGAGCGCGGACTCCCAACGCTAGAGCAGGCTATTGCGATTAGCAAAAAAGGACCCCCTCTCCCGTTCAAACCGGTTGAGTTGAGACAGCAACCAATAGATGTACAGGTTGCACAACTATTGCAATGGGCGTTACAAGATCAAACGAGCCTTGGTGCAACGGAGCGTAACATTGCCGAGGGAAATCACCGCGTCGCGGCGTTTTACATTATGGAGCAGCTCGACACGCCAATTCCAGCTTATTTAATTTCCGCTACGTTTTCACCAGGAACCGCCGCAGGGCGCTACCAGTTGATCACACAAGCTGCCGAGGCGGCTGTTCTTGGCGATAGTACTTTGGCTTGGCGCTTGAGTAAGCAATATTTTGGTAAGTATCCAGAGTTTGGTGATGCGCTTTCGCAGTTAGCTGCTGCTGAGTCAAATGCCGCACGAGCACGTGTAGGGGGTATTTGTGGTGTTGATCGTTACACGGGTAATCCTGAAACTGTTCGCCAGATGAGAGTGCTACGAGAGTTAGCGCGGCAGAAAGGGGAATGCTGAAATTCGAATTGTTGCTTCGTGAAAGCAGTGCCTGCAACAAAAAACGGCCAACAAAGGTTGGCCGTTTTTACTGAATCAAAAACTAACCCTTACAGCTGACCCAACATTGTTTCTGCGTTCGATACTTCAAATTTGCCACCGGCTTCGATATTCAGTGCCTTGACCACGCCGTCATCCAACACCATCGAAAAGCGCTTCATACGAATGCCCATGCCGTGGGCGCTGAAGTCAGCATCTAGGCCGAGTGCCTTGGCAAATTCAGCGGAGCCGTCGCCTAACATACGGACTTTACCAGCAGTTTTTTGGTCTTTTGCCCATGCGCCCATTACAAACGCATCGTTCACCGACAAGCACCAAATTTCATCAACCCCCTTGGCTTTAAACGCATCAAAATGGCTTACGTAGCCCGGTACGTGTTGCGCGGAACAGGTTGGCGTGAAGGCACCAGGTAGGCCGAATACGGCAATTTTTTTGCTTTTCACTAAATCAGCTACTTTGAATTTGTTTGGGCCCAAGCTACAGCCTTCAGTTTCAGTTTCGATAAATTCGGCAAGCGTTGCATCTGGTACGGTTTGGCCTACTGCAATCATGGTGTTCTCCTAAAGTTAAACGGTGGATGCTGCGTAAGTGAAACTATCTGCAAAAAATTCATCTTCGGGTAAGCCTTGTGCAATGAAGGCGGCGCGTCCGGCATCAACCATCGGTGGTGCGCCGCAGGCATACACTTGGTAGCCAGATAAATCCTTAAAATCATCGGCAATGGCTTGGTGCACAAAGCCAGTCCGGCCGGGCCAATTATCGCTTTCAATTGGTTCTGATAATACGGGAATGAAGCTAAAATTTGGGTATTCCTGCGCCCATTGCCCCGGCAGCGCTGCCATATATAAATCAGCCAAACTGCGCGCGCCCCAGTAAAGCACAAATTCGCGATCAATATGCTTGTGAAACGCATGCTCCAGTATCGCTTTAATCGGTGCAAAGCCGGTACCGCCGGCCATCATCAACACCGGCTTATTGGATTCTTCCCGTAGAAAAAAGCTCCCTAGAGGCCCTTCAAAACGCAAAATTGCCCGATCGCGCATATCGTTAAATACATAGCCTGAAAACGCCCCATCGGGCACATGGCGAATATGCAATTGCACATGGCCATCATGATGTGGCGCGTTAGCCATCGAATAGCTGCGGCGTTTGCCGTCTTTAAGCAAAATATCTACATATTGGCCTGCCATAAACTGCAAACGCTCTTGTGCTGGCAGTTTCAAATACAAAATGGCCACATCAGTCGCTGGCTTTTCTACCTTCTCCACACGGCAAGGCAAGGTGCGCACCTGAATATCACCTGCTGCGCCAATTTCTTTTACGGCAATACTCAAATTTTCTAGCGGCTTGGCACAGCACAAAAGCGCCATGCCGCCTGCACGCTCGTCCATGCGCAAAGTGCGCTCTTGCACGTTGCCAAAATCAACTGAACCTTCGGTAATTTTAGCCTTGCAACTGCCGCACGCCCCGTTACGGCAGCCATAGGGCAGCCCAATGCCCTGCCGCATGGCCGCTTCTAAAATTGTTTCGTCAGAATTGCAGGTAAAAGTATTGTTTGACGGCGAAAGCGTTACTTGAAAAGACATGGAATGCATACTCGATAAAATTCATTGGCCGCTATTGTCGCTGATTTATGCCTGCTTTGGCGCATTGCTCGGTGGTGCCACTGAAGCTCAAGGTAAAATATTAATCCTATGAAACCACGCATACTCATCATCGGCTTTGGCGACATTGGCGCACGCGTCGCTAAACTGCTTATCCCTACATATCGGGTCTATGCCTTAATTCGCAAGGGTGTAAAAAGCCAAGAAGCTGAAGATGCCCGTAAATTGGGCGTAACCCCACTATTGGGTGACTTGGATAAGCGCGCGAGCCTAAAACGAATCAGCGCAATTGCGTCCACAATCTTTCACTTTGCTCCGCCACCCACCAGCGGCAACACCGACACTCGCACCAAAAACTTGCTGGCAGCGCTAGGCGCGTTTGCAGTAAATAAGCTAATTTACATCAGCACCACAGGTGTTTATGGCGATTGCCAAGGCCAATGGATTGATGAAACCCGCGCACTTAACGCCCAATCCGCCCGCGCCGTGCGCCGTGTGGATGCCGAAGCGCGGCTACGCGCATGGGCAATGCGGAACGGAACAGCGCTAGCTATTTTGCGCGCCCCCGGCATCTACAGTGCCACTGCCCTACCCATCGCCCGCCTGCAAGCAGCAACACCTGCCATTTGTGCGGGTGAAGACAGCTACAGTAATCACATTCACGCAGACGACTTAGCCCGCGCCGCAGTAGCCGCTATGCAGCGCGCTAAACCCCAGCGCGCCTACAATATTTGCGATGATTCCTCCTTAAAAATGGGCGACTATTTTGACGCCGTAGCCGAAGCCGCAAACTTGTCCCCACCCCCGCGTTTGCCCCGAGCAGAAGCACAAGCGCAGGTGTCGCCGATGCTCTGGAGCTTCATGCAGGAATCGCGACGAATTAACAATTTGCGCATGCATGAGGAGCTAAAACTTAGGTTGCAATGGCCTACGGTGCTGGGGTTTTTGGAGGGGATTAAAAGTAGCGCCAAAGGTTAAGACCAGTTAGATGGAGCCTTGAAGATACCGGTATTTAGGGCGCCCTCAAGGCATTGATGTCCAGTGTTGCTGCTGAAACTTGATCGCGCGGCACGCGAAGCCTTACTTTCCCCACTTGAGCTATGAAAAATTGTCACTTGATGTGATTGTGAATTGCTCGGTATAATCTGCGCCTACGTTAAATTGTTTGATATTTAGATTGAATATTGAGCTATCAAAGGGCGATTATGTCTTCATTTTTATCTTTTATTGGCCACATTCCACTAACTCTTGTTCGGTTAAAGGCTGTGTTGTTCCGACTTGGGTTGGTGTGGCTAATTATTTTATGCGGCAATAGTTTTGCTGCTGATAAATACTACATAACCACGATTGACTTGGTATTGGCTGGTGAACCTATACCATCGACAAAGCCGAAATTCGCCACTGCAAGAGCCGTCTGTGCTGCGTATTTAGATCTGCTTAATCGCGCAAATTCTGCAGTTGGAAATCCATTGCAAAACTACGATTTAGTCCTCCCCGCGAACGAAGATATTCCACCAACGCTCAGAGATAATGGCGGGTGCACGTATCGCTGGACTGCCTCACACGGTGCTACTTTCAACTATTCCATCGCCATTTATGCCGGTGGCTGCTACCCTCACAGAAAGCGTAAAGCTAGTTCTGCAGCAGTATATTTGTACTCAGAAGAGTCCGACTGTGAAGACTTTACCTGCCCCAACCTTGGTGAAGAAAAAGTAAACGGTACTTGCCAAAAACCCAAAGAATGCAATACATGCCCTTGTGGTCCCGGCCCTGGCCCTGGTCCGGGAGGCCCCAGCGGTCCAGGTGGTCCGAGTGGCCCCAGAGGCGGCCCTAAATTTGGTGGTAACCCTTGCAACTTTGGCACGGGACAAAAAACGCAGCAAGAACAAATTGTGTCCAATAGTTATTTGCCGTTCAGCATCACCTACAGCTCGCGCAACGTAAGTGATTTTTATAAATCCTACTTCAACAGTTTTGGTTCAAATTGGACCACCATGTACTCGCGTAGCATCAACCGACTTGGTTACAGAGTAGTGCAAGCCCAGCGTGATGATGGGCGGCAACTGCGATTTACCACCAGTAGTGGTAGTGTTAATTACACTGCCGACACCGATGTACCAGATACACTCACGCGTTTAGAAAATGCATCCGGCTTCCACACTGGCTGGCGTTACGTTGCATCGCAAACCGAAGCGATAGAAAGTTACGATATTGATGGCCGGTTGCTTTCGCTCACGGAGCGCAATGGGCAAATCACCACCTTTGAATATAGCGTTGCCGCCACACCAATCGCTATCGCACCGATCAAAGGTTTGCTCATTAAAATCACCGGGCACTTTGGCCACACACTTAATTTTAGTTACGACGCACAAAGCCGCGTTAGCCAAATAACTGACAGTGCCAACAACGCTTACAGTTTGGCCTACAACGGCGCAAGCGCCGTACCACCAACGGTTACTGTGCCACCCACGGTACAAAACGCGTTAACCAGTATTACCTTCCCAAACGGCGGCGTAAAAATCTATCACTACAATGAGCAGACGCTCACCAGTAGTATTCAGCAGCCACATCAGCTAACAGGGCGCACCGACGAACTCAATGCGCGATTCGGGACTTACAGCTATGACGCTGTTGGTCGTGCTATCAGCACGGAAAACGCTAATGGCGTGAATAGGTACGCGTTTACCTTTGGTGGAAGCGGTGCTAGCACCACTACCCAAGTAATTGATCCCCTTAACACCGTTTACAACTACGGGTTTAGCAATGTTCTAGGGATTACTAAATCTACCGGCACAACCCGTCCCTGTCCAAGTTGTAGCGGTGCCATCCCTGCGGAAGCCTACACCTACGATGCCAGCGGCAACGTTAACAGTGATGCCGACTACAACGGCAACAAAACCACCCGCGTTTACGACCTTGTTCGCAGCCTCGAAACCTCCCGCACCGAAGGCCTAAACGCCGCCGGTGGCACAACGCCGCAAACCCGCACCATCAGCACCATCTGGCACCCCACTTACCGCCTGCCGCACACTATCACCGAGCCTAATCGCACCACCGCCTACACCTACGACGCCCAAGGCAATATGCTCACCCGCAGTGTTAGCTCGCAAAGCATCACGCGCACCAGCACCTACACCTACAACGCCATCGGCCAAGTGCTCACCATGACTGATCCGCGCGGCAACATCACCACCAACACCTACTACCCCAACACCGTTGCTGCAGGCACCAATCGCGGCATGTTAGCCAGCACCGCAAACGCACTCGGCCACGCCACCCAATACACCGCCTACGACGCCAATGGCCGCTTAACGTCCATGACGGACGCCAACAACATCGTAAGCACCATGAGCTACCACCCGCGTGGCTGGTTACTGTCCCGCACTACTGGGGGTGAGGCTACCAGCTACACCTATGACGCCGCAGGCCAAGTGCTGCGCGTTGACATGCCCAATGGCAGCTTCATCACCTACACCTATGACGCCGCTCACCGCCTCACTGGCATGGCCGACGCCCTAGGCAACCGCATGGAATATACGCTCGACACCATGGGCAACCGCACCCAAGAACGCATCTACAATCCGCAAAACCAGCAAAAACGCCAATCTGGGCGCATTTTCGACGTACTTAACCGCGTTGCTGCCGACCTAGGCGCGCTCAACCAAAGCACCAGCAATACCTACGACGCCCAAGGCAATCGCACCAGCACCACCGATCCCAACAGCAACACCACAAGCTACCAATACGATGCCCTTAATCGCCTTAAAACCAGCACCGATGCACTCAGTGGCAACACCAGCTACGCCTATGATCCGCTCGATCAGTTAACAGCCGTAACCGATGCCAAAGGTCTCACTACCAGTTACACCTACAACGGCCTAGGGGACTTAACCCAACTGCAAAGCCCTGATACCGGCGCCCAAACCTATTCCTATGATGCCGCAGGCAATGTAGCCACCGCCACCGACGCCCGAGGCATCACCACAACCAATACCTACGATGCGCTAAACCGCGTCACCACCATCACCTACAGCGGGGCAAGCGGCAACATCACCGCAGCCGCTCCCACCACCTACAGCTACGACACCTGCGCCAACGGCAAAGGCCGCCTATGCAGTTTGGCCGACACTTCAGGCACCATCAGCTACAGTTATGACACCCTTGGCCGAATTACCCAAAAAACCCAAGCTACACTAAGCCCCGTCAGCACCCGCACCCTAAGCTACAGCTACGGCACCGGCGGCAAGCTGCTCGCCCAAACCTACCCTAGCGGCAAAACCCTTAACTTCACCCACAACGCCAACGCCCAAATCACCAGCCTAAACTTCAACGCCACGCCCATCCTATCCGCCGCAGAATACTTCCCCTTCGGCCAGCTTGATCTCTTCACCTTCGCCAATGGCAAAGTGTACGAACGCTTGATTGATAGCGACGGCCGCATCGCCAAAATCACCCTGCCTAATCTTGATCGCACTATCAACTACGACAACGCCTCCCGCATCATCGGCTTTAGCGATCAACCGCTAGTAGCCAACCTTCCCTCAGGCACCCCAAGGCCACAAACCTTCGCCTACGACAATCTCGACCGCATCACCGGCGCTATTCTGAGCCCCAACTCCGGTGCTAACGGCAACATCACCGCCACCTACAACTACGGCTATGACGCCATCGGTAACCGCCTAAGCCTCAGCAGCCCCCAAGGTGCTACCAGCTACACCTACCCAGTCCCATCATCACCAACAGCCAGCCACCGCCTGCAATCAAGCCAAGGCAGCAGCGCTAAAACCTACACCTACGACGCCGCAGGCAACCAAGTAAACGAAACCAACACCACCGCAGCCACCACCGTAGCCCACACCTATGACGCCCGAGGCCGCATGGTAGCAAGCTTGGTGACCAGCCCCGCCAAAACCATCAATCTCACCTACCAACTAAACGCCCTCGGTCAAAGAATCAGCAAAACCGCCACCACCACGCCAATAAGTCCGCCCGGTGCTGTCACCACCAAAACCACCATATTTGCTTATGATGAAGCAGGCAAACTCATAGGCGAGTACAGCCCAACAGGCGCAGCAATCCAAGAAACGCTATGGTTCAACGACCTACCGGTGGCGGTGATGAAATGAGCGCCATGAACATGACAATTATCCACGCCATCGCAACTATCGAAACCATCAAAATTACCGCTAAAAGCAGGCTGAAGACGCCCGAAAATAGGGCGTCTACAAGCTATCACCATAACGCAGCCGCAGTCGCGGTTGATACCGCATCCAACGCCACGGCCAATGCAGCCAATGCAGCCAATGCAGCAGCTACGTAAACTGCACACACTCGTCGCCAATGGACGGCAATATCAGTGCCGCCTGCTAGAGGCCCTCATAATCTTCTATGACGGTGGACGCGTCGTCTCTCGCTCGCCCATTAAGCGCTGCCTGCATGCGCTCACCGACTGCGTGACGCAGGGCTACACGCACT
>JANNXI010000044.1:0-1679 GCA_031409495.1 Betaproteobacteria bacterium | reverse complement strand
GACAGCCGGGGTCGGTAGTTAATCATCGATGCTACCAATCGTTAGCCACCGACCCCGGCTGTCGCAAAAAGCTGCGAGAGTCGGGCTACGGTATCGGCCTAGCTAGCAGGTTGTGCATGTGGCTCATAGGTTTTGCGTGGTGACGCATACGGTAATTTAAATTTTGCAACACAGTAGGACTAGCAGCCTCCCAGACTACTCACTTCGCAAACACAATTTCTGCAATACTTTTTTCAATATTTTGAACGCGCGCAGAAGCTGAATTGGTAAGCACAATAATGGTAATGCCGCTTTCTGGATAGCGCGAGAATATGGTTCGGAACCCTGCCAATGAACCGCCATGCCAAACCTGTGGCTGACCGTTGAATGTAGCCAATACCCAGCCCAGTCCATAAGCTGAGACTGGCGAGGTGGCATACTTTGCAGCGCTTCCATCACTTAAGATTGCGGGTTGCCTGAGGCGTGCGAGGGAGCTGGCATTTAAAATCCGCTGCTCAAAAATGGCCTGTTCCCACTTTACTAAATCATTGATTGACGACGCGAACGCGCCACTTGGCCGTAACGCCACATACTCACGCTCCACAGCATAAGCGCCATCTTTGGACGAGTAGGAAGCCACGCGATTCGGTATCACCGCGGATGTTGACGCGGTGCGCGTGGCTGCCATGCCAGCGGGCGCAAAAATTTGCTTCGCCATAAAGTCTGGCCAAGGCTGACCACTAACTCGCGTGATGACTTCGGCCAAAGTGAAGTAACATATATTGCAATATTGCAACTTGGTATTGGTGGCAAAATCAAGCGGGGTGGCGAATGTCGCTTTAATGAGATCGGCGTCCAATTGCTGCTTGTTGCCATCAAACGCGGGCGACTCGCGCACAATTCCAGATGTGTGTTGCATTAGGTGTTTAAGCGTAATCTCACTCCACGCCCTTGGTGCATCTGCGATGTGCTTAGACACGGGATCATCAATACTTAGCTTGCCCTGCTGCGCCAATAGCACGATGCCCATTGCCAACATGGGTTTGCTCACGGAAGCGATCAGAAACATTGAATCCGTAGTTACTGGAACATCGTGCTCTAAATTGGCGCGGCCAAAACCTTTGGCGTAAATGGCTTTACCGTTATGTACAATCGCTACGCCCACACCGGGAATCGACTGCTCGCGCATGTGCTCGGCTATTGCTTTTTCGACCGCTGCGGTGCCGACTTTCGGGGCGCTAGTTGTGGTTACTGGGCGTGCTATTGCAGGCTGAAATACGCTAGCAATGCAGGCGAATATAATGGTAGTGGCGCAACTTAAAATTGATCGCATTTTTGTACTCCTTTATTCATTGATAAGCGTGGGCGCTCTCTATACATATTCGCCAAGGTATCAAGTATGCGCAAATTGCGCTGCTTTTGCAGAATAAATTCTCTGACGCACTCGCAAAAACGCAATTCTGCACATTAGGTTTTTTCGCCAATAGAGCGAGTACAAAAAACTTCGGAAGGTCACGCGGTAATTCTCATCATTCGGGTAGGGAAAATGCAATCTCGTTAGACTAAACTATTGTTTATGGGTAAAACACGCGGACGGCCACCGATAGAGGATCAATTGACACCGGCAGAGTGGCGGCTAGTCAATGCGCTCCGCCATGGGTTGAGCAATCCAGCAATTGCGAAGCGCTTGGCAGTGAGTT
>JANNXI010000043.1:0-11552 GCA_031409495.1 Betaproteobacteria bacterium | reverse complement strand
CCGCGAGCGCAAACGATCTGCCGGTTTTGTCGTCAAAACGACCGGTTGCCACGTAGCGGCCTGGTGTTTTTACATTTACTTTCATATAGATGTTGAGCGAACCGTTTTCAACCACTTCGCGCAACCCACCCACCCAAACAGCCGGTGGCACCGGCGTGTAATACACGTCAAAATAGGTAAAGCCTTGCTGGCCTTCAACTTCAATGTTCATATCGAGCCGCAACAGACCGGTGTAGTTGGCAAAGCCCTGCGTTGCTGGGCTAAAGCGAAACGACCAGACGCCGTCTGCACTCACGGTAAAGACGGGTTGCAAACGCTTTTGGGTTGATGGCACATTGCCTTGTGGTGGATCAATAACGTTTGAGGAGCTAATATTTAGCGCCACGGGCTTACCCTCCGCATCGATGGCTGCGACGGTAAACAACACCGTTTCTGTGCCAGCAACAAAAATCCGCTCCTGCGATGTCCGTAAGCTGAATTTGCTTGGTGTTTCGTTGCCAGGCTTATAAAGCCGCTTTTCTTCCACCACGGCTTGATTTGGATACATTTGATCGCCATGCTCGTCAGCAGGGCGCGAATCATAGGGATATTGGGTGACACGGCGATAGTTATCGAGCACTTCTTGCGCCCGTTGCAGGCGCTTTTTCCATAGCTCTTGTTGCACGAGTGGATCTTGATTAAACGGTATATCATCTGGATTTTCCATCATCCCCTGCGCGTTCATACTATATTTTGGGCCGCCTATATTCGACGCCTTCGTCGTCACCCCGCCTGCGCTATAACGCGCTGCGGCACTCGTTTCATTTGCTGCTGACTTCCATTCGCCGACTTCGCCTTTGGATACCGTGCGCCAACCAAACCATGCCAGTAGTATTAAAGCTGGCACCACAACAAGTCGCCAGCGACCCTCTTGACGATGCTTGGAAACACCCGAATTACGGGCGTTTCCAAGGCTTTTAAGAAATTTTAAATTATTTTTCATAGCTCAATGGCGAGGCTTAAAAAGAAAAAGCCCTTCGGAATTAAATTGCCGAAGGGCTGATTATTACAGTGCAACTGCCTGTACTTTAGTGAGCAGGCTTAAAAATAATGGGTGCTACTCTACTTTGAGTAATTAACCATATCAGTGCGCATTGGAGCGATGATTCCACCCCAGTTACCGCTAGCGTAGTGATTATAACTTTCGTTAGTATCACGCACTTGCACGTTGTGATTAGTCCATTTTGCGCGGTTATTAGAATTGACTGCTGTGCCTAATGTAAGCGCAGGACAGAACGGGTTACCTGGGTTGCAATAGGAGCCTTTAGATGTTCCAGAAACAGCGCCAGAGGAATGATATTCAATAACTTCGTCGTCTTGACCAACCAAAAGAGCCGAATAGAGCGTGCCTTTTGCACCAGCAAACATGTAAAACGTGGTGCCACGTGTGTTGTTATGGTCGTACATGGCACGTGCTGTGGATGTTTTTAAGTCTTTTACGATTGGCTCGTTCAAAGCCCAACTTCCAGCGTCAGCCAATGTTGTGCCGCCCGCTGCGCCGCCTGCGGCGTTCACCCATTTAATGTTCCAGCCGGTTTGTGTGGTGTTGGCAGATGTTGCGTTACCACAAACACCACTGGTATTTGGCGTAGGCGCTTTTATTGAGCGGGTTGAGCCGCCGTACATGGCCATGGTGTAGCCCATCATCAAATCACCGGTGCTGTGGGTTGCAACGTAGCACCAGTTAGGACCAGTGCAAAAACAATCCAGCGCATTGCGAATAACGCCATTTTGATTCGCGATGCTGTTATAGCCGTCCCAGTTCACTGCTTTTTTATTCACGCCTGCGGCAGTTGCGGCCGGGCCCCAATATCCAAAGTCGTTGTAATTACCTACTTGAGCAGAATTGCTACGGCCATTTATCCATAAAGAATAATTAGCTGCTTCGGCAACGACCGAGAAACATACAGCGAATAGTGCGAGGGCTGCGGATGCAATTTGTGCGCGAACATTCATTCGAAATTCTCCAGTTTTATGACTTATGCCTCTAGCGGACACAAGCTGTTGTTATGCTAAAAGCGCAACTTCAACAATTAAAACGGTCGTTTGAATGAGTTGCGAGCAGGTGGATACTAGGGCAAGTAATTGTGAATAACAACACACGTTAGTCAACAAATGTTTCAAAAACGGAACCCTGCTAGCACAATCGGTGAAAGTAAAACCACTATCCGCATTACATTCGTAAGAAACCCCGCAAACGCCCTATTTTAGGTATTCTTCGGGGCTTCTCCAAAGGAACTCACTTTTATAACGATGGCAATATTGTTGCAAAAATCCAACAACTAGCTAGTTTTTACTGGGCACACCTAATACCGGCATGCCGCTTTCGGTTGCCGCCGTCAATAAACCTAGTTCAGCGTAACCTTGCAACTTGTCACGCGTGTCCATAATATCTAAATTACGCATGGTGAGCTGACCGATGCGGTCCAGCGGCGAAAACGCAGACTCACCCTTTTCCATCGTTAAGCGTTCAGGGCGATAGGTTAAATTAGGGCTTACCGTATCGAGCAGCGAATAATCGTTGCCGCGACGCAATTCAATGGCTACTTCACCCGTGATGGCGGACGCCACCCAGCGCTGTGCAGTTTCGCGCAGCATCATCGATTGCGAATCAAACCAGCGGCCTTGGTAAAGCAAGCGCCCCAAACGACGGCCATTAGCGCGGTATTGTTCGATGGTATCTTCGTTGTGAATGCCGGTAACTAGGCGCTCATAAGCGATGTAGAGCAATGCCAAACCCGGGCTTTCAGACACGCCACGGCTCTTGGCTTCGATGATGCGATTTTCAATTTGGTCCGACATGCCGATGCCGTGACGACCGCCGATGGCATTGGCTTCCAGCATGAGCGCTACCGGATCAGTGTATTCCACCCCATTTAGCGCTACAGGCTGCCCGGCTTCAAAACGGATGGTGACGGTTTCGGCCTTTACCACCACATCATCGCGCCAAAACGCCACACCCATAATCGGCTGGACTATTTTTATGCCCTTATTTAGAAACTCTAAATCCTTCGCTTCGTGCGTGGCGCCTAAAATGTTGGAATCGGTTGAATAGGCTTTTTCGCCACTCATTTTGTAGCCATGGCCACATTTAGTCATGTAGGCCGACATTTCGGCGCGGCCACCAAGTTCATCAATAAATAGCTGGTCAAGCCACGGCTTGTAAATTTTTAAAGCAGGATTTGCCAGCAAGCCGTAGCGATAAAATCGCTCGATATCGTTGCCTTTATAGGTACTGCCGTCGCCCCAAATATTTACATCATCTTGACGCATGGCTACAACCAACATCGTACCGGTAACTGCGCGGCCAAGCGGCGTAGTGTTGAAATAAGTACAACCTGCGGTAGTGATATGAAACGCGCCACTTTGCAGCGCTGCGATGCCTTCGGCCACCATTTGTTTGCGGCAATCAACTAGCCTGGCTTCTTTCGCACCGTATTGCATGGCTTTGCGCGGGATTTCATCGTAATCAGGCTCGTCCGGTTGACCTAAATTTGCCGTGTAGGCATAGGGAATCGCACCTTTTTCGCGCATCCATAGCAGGGCAGCGGAAGTATCCAAGCCGCCAGAAAAGGCTAAACCTACTTTTTCGCCGATGGGTAAATTTTGAAGAATGGTGGACACGATAGCACTCCGATTGAGAAAATGATGCCTAACTTTCGCTAAAATATGCCTGAAGACGCCCTATTTTAGGACATCTTCAAGAATCATAAAGGTGTTCAGCTAGCGCTTGTGCCATCTGCACAAGCTAGACCCATTATTATTGCATCTTCATCGGACAAATATGGTGCGATGCAGCATATTTATTACAGTAGCCGTAGCCCGGTACCCTTCCCGGGTTGGTCATTTTATGTACGTCGATTCGACTGGCTGAAGTACGTTCCGCTCTATTTTTGTAAAAAAGCAATATTGCTTGCGCTGTATCATCAATTAAAAACGCCGCCCAAGCCCCAGCGTACCAGTTAAACGTCGTGGTTACCCGCGATTTCACGGCAATGGAAAGGCGTGTGCCGCCCGCTTCTGGCGTTAGGGTGTAGGAGGTATCTTCTAAATCAAAGTAGCGGCCGCCGATGACAATATGATCGTCCAGCGAGCCTTCGGGGAAGGAATTTTTATCAAATTTATACTTCCACGCCACGTGGCGGTTTTCATCCCATGCGGTGATGATTTCTTCAAACTTGACCCCGCGTTCCCACTGTAATTGCCGTGTACCGCCCACACGCGGCTCGATCGTACGCGCCTCAATTGGATAAGGCACACCAATTTTGTAGGCAAATCCAGATTTTAATTCGTTGGGTTTAATGTCGAGCGGAAAATTAATATGCTGCCAAATTTCGGTCGGACTAGCCGCAATCAATACGCTGCGATTCACCTGTTGAAAGGCGTCTCCAGGTGTGGCGCGCTGTTCAAACGGCGCAGCAGCAAAGGGAAATAGCAGCATTAAACCCAGCACTTTTTTGTTTGCTTTAGCGCCAAAGGCGCTTGATAAAACGATAATCAACACCCCCAAAAGCGCCATGAAGATGAACAACGGCAATGCCATCACAATACAAATTGCGCCTTCGCGCAGTAGTGCGCCGCCTGCAAAGGCAAAAAACGCAGCGGCAAGCGCTGCAATAAAGCTCGCCCCCAAAATGCTTGTATCGGCTTGCCCTCCCTGTAACGCCCGCTTGGCCTGCGTTGCCGCGTAGGTGCACAGGCCGCCAATGGCCAATGGCACTCCGGCTAAAAACGACCACAACATGAGCGCGCTGTTGGTGCCATTTTCAACGGCGAACACCGCTGCAAAAAATTTATGCGCCGTCACGCCATAAACGCCGCCTAAACCAATAATACCGATATATGCGGAGATCATAATTGACCACCGGATCAACGTGATAGAACCGGCTTCTTGTGCGGGTTTAGCTGAATCTGCGCCATTAGGACCGTCGGGCGGATAGGGCAATACCCGCGCTGGAACTGGTGGCGGCGCCGCTGCCGCAACTTTGGGCAGATTGTTTTCAGGCAGAGGTGTTTGCTGATCGGTCACGATAAACTTCCGGATTATTATTGTTTGCAGCTTGGAGTGGGCCACAAGGGATATCCCATAAGCGCAAAATAAACCACGTTAAAACGTGATTTAGGTGCTCGAAGACGCCCTATTTTAGGGCATCTTCAGCCTACGCTATGTGCAATTTTTTACGCATTTCGACGTGCAAAATATCAGCCTCTGTAAAGGTGGGGCCTACCTGTACAAAGCCATGCAACGCATAAAACGTTGCTGCGTGCGCTTGGGCATGTAGCAACACTTCATCATATCCCAAGCGCCGCGCATGGTCGGCGAGCGCACTTAACACGTGCCCACCCGCGCCCAAGCCACGCCGATCATGGCGCACGGCCATACGGCCTATTCTGGGCGTAACCGTGCTATTAGTTTTGCCCCGCGAGAAAACGATGCGGCCTGTGGCGATAACTTCACCGGCGTCATCGCGCAAAACAGCGTGGGCGGTGCGTTTGGGTTGGGCATCAAGGGTATCAAATTCCAGCGCGGCAGGTACACCTTGCTCCCCCACAAACACCGCTTGGCGTAATGCTGACAGGGCTGCGCCATCGCGCGCCCAAGTCGTAATTTTAGCTTGCATCTACTTTACGGCCTTGCCAGCTACGGCGTCTTCAAGCCATTTTTTAATAATCGGTCCGGTTTTATTGATGACCAATTTACCAGCAGGGTTGTAAATTAAAGTGACGGGCAAGCCCTTTTGCTTACCAAAAATTTTCTCTGTCGCATCATCCCCCAGTATTGATGAGTACGTAAGTCCCACTTTGATGGCGGCCGCTTTTATCTTCTTTTCTTCCGCTGGCGTGGGTTTATCGTCGTCGTACCAATCAAGGGCGATGCCGATGACACGCACTTTATCGCCTTGTTGCTTGGCAAACTCAGCAATTTCAGGAATTTCTTTTACGCACGGCGCACACCATGTGGCCCAAAAGTTGACTACCACCCACTTACCTTTCAAGGCATCTAAGTTTTGCGATTGACCCTGCGTATCTGTAAGCACAAAGGCCGCAGCGTGGTTGCTGTAAAGGGTGGCAAAAATGGAAAAAGCACATGTCGCCACAAATGCTAGTGAGGCGGAAGTGTTGGCGAACTTCAAAGGGTTTAGGGTCATGTTAATCATCTAGTTGGTCAAATTGGCACTTCGGGTTAAATACGCGTCGCTACAAACGCAGTGTGGGTAACCTGGTGTGAGGCAAATGCGACATTAAAAGAACACTCTCATCGCAAATATTTTGAAATCAGTCGCAATGCTAGGCAGGGTTTTGCGCCTCTGTTATGATAATGTCACAAAATCAGAAATCCAAAAAAATACTTATTTATTAACGTTGCCACTGGCGACGCGATGACAGGGAGCGCAAATGTCGCTTAGTTTAAATCTACCCGTTTCAACCCGAAGCTTGCCAAAAGACTTTGAAACTAACCCAAAGAAAATCAAACTTTGGGCGGAATCACTGCCGTTGACTAAGACCGTTGAAGCCGGAAAGCAGCTCCTTGAATTTTTAGAAGACGTGAATCGCGCAAAGTTTTCAGCTGATGAGCGCCTCATCTTTATCGATACCATCACCCCGATATTGTGCGTGGTGTTTGAAGAACTCGAAGCAACGTACGCCTACAGCAGCTTACCCATGCCCACGCGCCAACTTGACGCGTTTCAGCTTGCCCGCAAGTTAGCTGTTGAATGTTCCTTTACATACAAACTGGTGCTGATGGAGCGGTCCAGCAAGTTCTTAAAATTTAACGCCAAGAAGAATATCGGCCCAAATTTGTACCGCGCCATGTATTACGCCGCCGCCCAAATTTTACAGTGCTATAAAACCTATCACCCAGTACCACACGGCGTGTGGGCTGAATTACACCAGCTATTTGGCTTTGCCGAAGATTCTGACCTTGTGACCGAGCCTGTTGATTTTATTAATGAAAATCAGCGTGCTGCCCAAGCCAAAACTACCATTGGCGAAGTATATGTTGAAACTTGTTTAGTCTCGCTGGCAGATCCATATCGCTTGATGTACAAAGAAGTCGATCGGGTGCAGGAAGTATTAGGCCGCAATCGCGCCATGGTAGATTTCCGCAACGACAGCGAGGGCGCGAATCCCAACGAACTCTTCGTCATTGCGCTCGACGGTGACCAAGCGCCGAAGCCTGTAATTCAGGGCACGCGTGCCGCAGCTGGCGGCTCGGTACTGCGCATTCTTGAAACCAAACGCCTTATTGAGCGGCTTAAGCAACGCGCGCAACCCGGCGCCAACAATAACAACGCTACCCTAGCTCAAAGCCGTGCGACCCACGACATGAGCGATCTAATTCAACGTCTTTTACGGCTCTGGGGCGATCCGCCTAAGCGCCAGTTTAGACGCAATCCAGCCAGCGCCACGCTGGCACTTTGCAGTGGCATTAAGGGTATTGCCTACTTTGCCGAACGTGAACTTGAGCAAGCCCAAGCCGAGACCGAAGATGATTCGGCTGTCTACGAAGGCCGAAACACGATGCCGCTCATTACCATTCCGCAGGACGATGCCGCTAAGCAAGTAGGTGTCGAAGAATGGCAGGTACTAAACCAAAGTGCTAATGGCCTGCGGCTGCATCGTCGACAAGGTGGTAGCGTAGCCGTTACTGTCGGCGAGGCAGTAGGCGTGCGTTTCATTGGCGGCCGCACTTGGAATATGGGTGTGGTGCGCTGGCTAACGCTCCTAGAAGGCGATGCGCTAGAGTTTGGCTTAGAGCTGGTTTCCCCGGCTGCCACGAGTGTGACTATCGAAGCGACTATCGGCGGTGGCAATCGACCTATTCCTGCCCTGCTATTAGCGCCACCGCATTCCGAAACTGAATCCGATGAAATTCTGACCCTACCGGATACGTTCAGCGACCTTCGCGAATTCACCATCAACGACCACGGCCACCAATACACCGTGCGCGCCTCGACATTGATGGAGCGCACTTCTAAGTTTGATTTGTTTCAATTTACGACAACGAATAACTAGCCACCTTATCACTGTTGGAAGCGGGCAGCAAAGCCCATCGATGCCTTGAGAATCCTGTAAATAGGGCTTTTCGAGGCATTTAAACTATCTGGATTGGGCTGCCGATTTACGTAGCAACTGCATCACCGCTACCGCAATTGCCAATGCAATTCCAACTTTATCCCACAATGTTTGTGGGATAAGCATCATCACACCGGCCACTGCCAACACCACCCGCTCTAGCGTAGTAGTACGCTTTAGAAACCAACCTTGAGCGGCGGCAGCGAGTACGCCAATCGTTACAAACGCTAGCGCTACGACTGTTGCGACGCTTGTCCAATGGGTCGCCCAAGCCGCACCGACGGGCAACTTGAGTAGCACGCCTACGCCCAAAGGGTCGAGCACAAAAATGAACGGCACAACAAACGCCGGCAGGGTGTATTTCCACGACTGCAAGGTGGTTTTGTAAGGATCGCCACCGGTAATGGCTGCAGCTGCAAAGGGGGACAACGCAGTGGGAGGCGACACTTCGGATAGCACCGCGTAGTAAAAAATAAACATGTGCGCCGCATAATCGGGCACGCCAAGTTTAATCATGGCAGGGGCCGCAATTACTGCGCAGATAATATAGCTCGCGGTAACCGGAACGGCCAAGCCAATTACCCAGACAATGAGAGCGGTATAAATAGCCGTGAGTACCAAGCTGCCTCCGGCGTAGGCAATGACGATAGCCGAAAACTTTAACCCTAACCCTGTGAGCGTGACTACGCCAACGATGATGCCTGCAGCGGCGCACGTCGCGGCCACATTCAAGGTGCTGATGGTGCCGTTTTCCATCGCCTTTATGAATTTAGAATCCCAAAACCTACGCGGTAATGATGCAGTGGTATTCGAAAATAAATCCCACTGGATTAACGCACTTTCACGTCGAAAAAAGCTCACCACAAACGCGACAACCGTCGCCCAAAACACCGACAGCGTGGGTGAATACCCCACCAACATAAACACCACAATTGAAAACAGCGATGCGAAGTGATACCAGTATGTTTTAGCCAATTGCCATGCAGATGCCGTGCGCTCGGACACAACATTGCCCATGCCGTATTTGCGCGCATCAATTTCCACCATCACAAATAGCGAAAAGTAAAAAAGCACCGTCGGCACCAACGCCATCTTTATGACGTCTAGATAGGATATTTTTAAAAACTCCGCGATTAAAAACGCGGCTGCACCCAACACCGGTGGCGATAAAATCGCGCCTAGGCCGCCCGCTGCCAATAGGCCACCAGCGGCATTTTTTTCATAGCCCGCTTTAGCCAACATGGGATAGGCAACAGAACCGATCGTCACCGTTGTCGCAACACCAGAGCCGGACGGCCCACCCAAAAGAAACGACGCCAACACCACCGTGCGCCCTGCCCCTGCTGGTTTTCCACCCATCAAAGCAAATGAATAATCGAGAAAAAACTTGCCCGCACCGGAAAACTGCAAGAACGCACCGTAGATAGTGAACAAGATAATTAACGTGGCCGATACATCCACAGCCACACCAAAAATACCCTCAAGCGTCATATACATATGGCCAATCAAGCGATCCACATCATAGCCACGATGCGTCCATGGATCAGGCAGCCACTGCCCGAACATCGCGTAGGCAATAAAACATACGCATACCAGCGGCATAATCCATCCTGAGGTGCGCCGCGCGGCTTCTAGCACCAGCACAATTAGCGCTACACCGAACACTCTATCCCACAAGTTTGGGGTGACAGCGCGATCGGTAAAATCATCACCTCCCATCAACATATAAACCACGATGCCGATGCTCAACAAGGCTAAGAGCACATCCCACCACATAATGCGGTGCCGATAACGCACCGCAATTGGAAACGCTAAAAATGACAAAAATAACACAATGCCCACATGTATAGCGCGCAGGTGGTGTGTCGGCACAATGCTGTAGGCGGCGTACAAGTGAAATAGCGTGCTGAGCACCGCGACGGCGGTAAGAAATACGGCAAACCAGCCCTTAATTTTATGGCTAGCGCCCTCTTCGGCTTCGATAAATTTTTCTGCTTGCGCTAGTGCGGCGGCGCTAACTATCGGCTCAGTCACTGACTTTTCTAGCTCCACCTGCGACCGAACAAGATCCGCGTGCGGCTTATCACCTGATATTTGACTCATTGGTTTTCCAAGTTTTTTATGATTATCGCTGCACTTTCTCCATCGCAAATTCTACACGCAATCACAGGATGACCACCCTGTTTTCGCGGCTAGCCAAAGTCATGAAGTCTTAATATCGTCCTATGCTAGACTATTCTTTCCTAACAACAAAATGAGGAGTTTATATGAAACGATTTACCCAGATTGCTGCTTCCATCGTCAGCGCAGCGGCGTTGTCAACCGTATTAGCCACAACTGCGATTGCGCAAGTAAAAATATCTATTGCCACCGGCGGCACAGGTGGTGTGTACTACCCTTTGGGCGGTGGCATTGCGAACGTGCTGACTAAAAATGTGCCCGGCATGCAAGCCACGGCCGAAGTAACCGGAGCCTCAGTTGAAAACATGAAATTAGTAGGCGCTGGCAAAGCCGAAGTAGGTTTCAGCATGGCTGACACCGCATGGGATGCGCACCAAGGCCTAGATAAATTTAAAGATAATAGGCAACCCGTGCGTGCGTTAGTGGTGTTCTACCCCAATATCACGCACGTCGTCACCGTGGAAGGTAAAGGCATTGAAAAAATGGCTGACCTTAAAGGCAAGCGGATTTCTACTGGCTCACCCGGCAGTGGCACAGAAATCATGGCATTCCGTATTTTGGAAGCCTACGGCATTGATAAAGACAAAGACGTAAAACGCGAACGCTTATCGGTAGCAGAATCCGTAAACGCGTTGAAAGACGGCAAAATTGATGCGCTCATTTGGGTAGGTGGCAACCCTACTCCGGCTATCACTGATTTAGCGGCCACACCCAACACCAAGCTAAAGCTAATCGACCACGCCGACGCAGCAGACAAAATGCGCGCCAAATATGGCCCACTCTACGTAAAAGACACCATCGCCGCTAAATCCTACCCCGGCCAAGACAAAGTAAACACCAATTTGGCCGTATGGAATATTTTAGTAGTGAACGAAAAAACACCGGATAAGGTCGTGTATGACATCGTAAAAACCATGTTCGAGAAAAAAGCTGACATCGTGGCCGTGCATAAAGATGCGAGCTTTTTGTCCCTCGATAACCAGCTCACCGGTGGATCACCGATCCCGTTTCATCCGGGGGCATTGAAGTACTTTAAGGAAATGGGTTTGAAAGTAAACTAGGCTTAGGCTTAGATTCGATGCCTGAAGATGCCCTAATTTAGGGCGTCTTCAGGTATTTTTAGGAAAAAAACGTGAGCAACTCGGAATCGTAGCGCAAAATCGTAGCCCGGCTCTCGCGGCTGTATCGCGATAGCCGGGGGCGGTAGTTGAATCTTGGCGCGATCCACAAATTACCACTGCCCCGGCTATCGC
>JANNXI010000042.1:0-7353 GCA_031409495.1 Betaproteobacteria bacterium | reverse complement strand
GAGGACGAGGAAATTCAAATGACCCTGATTGCCTTGCGCTCAAATTTAGAACTCACCGCCCAACAGTTGGTGCAGGCAGCAAATGATGCTGGCGGGCGCGATAATATCTCTGTTGTTTTGGTGCGAGTGGTAAGTGATTTTTCAGTACCACGCGGCGTCATGGCGCGAGTAAAGGCGTGGTTTGGCTAATTTGTTTTTGTTTGTGTCGAGCACGTGTGCGTAGCAGTTGAATTGAATTTGAGAATGCAAGATCTATAACAGTTTCCAACGTGGTTTGCGGTTTCGTTGTGGCACAGTCCGCAGCTCCAGCAACACGTAATTTCGGGGATTTAGCGCTATGGCAAAACTAATTTTAAGTGTTGACGGTACAGTGTTGAAGGAAGTTTCTTTAAATAAGGAACGAACCATGCTTGGCCGTAAACCACACAATGATATTCAAGTTGATAATTTGGCCGTTTCAGGGGAGCACGCTGCAATTATTACAATTTTGAACGATTCATTTATCGAAGATTTGAACAGTACCAACGGTACCTTGGTGAACGGTAAGCCCATCAAAAAACACTTTTTGCAAAACAATGATGTAATTGAAATAGGTAAGCACAAACTCAAATATTTTAACGATGCCCCCGTTGTTGCAGCAACGAACGATTTTGAAAAAACGATGATTATCCGCAAGCCTGCTGCTGCCGCTCCCATGTCAAATGCGCTAGCAAGTGGACTTGGAGATGCGCACGCAGCGGCCAAACCAACGGTAAAGTCCTCGGCCGCCGCTGCGCCGATCACTCCAATTGCAGCGCCGGTGCCCGCTCCTGCGGCTCCGGCGATGGCGCATTCGAGCATGCGGGAAGCGGCAATTCAAGTGCTTTCGGGCGCCGCAGCTGGTCGCACGCTAGACTTGGTAAAAACGCTTACTACTGTTGGTAAACCGGGATTGCAAGTTGCGGTCATCACGCGCCGGCCAAACGGCTTCTTTATTACGCACGTTGAAGGCGCAAACTTCCCTACCGTGAACGGCGTTGCTCTTGGTGGTCAAGCGAGTCAGCTCAGCGACCATGATTTGGTTGAAATCGCTGGAATTAAGATGGAGTTTTTTTACCGGCCGTAGAATGAGCCTTAACAACTGCTGGCTGAACTCTGCCATTTTGGTAGTTTAGGCCTTATTTCTTAGTTCAAACAGCGCGGATTTTATTTTAGATGCGTATAAAAATACTAGGGTGTAGCGGCGGAATAGGCGGTTCACTACGAACTACTGCCATTCTTGTCGATGATGACATCCTAGTGGATGCGGGCACGGGCGTGGGTGATTTGCCTATTGATGCGTTGGCAAAAATTGATCACATTTTTGTCACGCATGCCCATCTTGATCATGTCACTAGCATTCCTTTTCTAGTTGATACCGTTTGCTGGATGCGGGATAAGCCGCTGACCATTTACGCGACGGCGGCCACACTTCAAGTGTTGAAAGACCATATTTTTAATTGGAAAATCTGGCCTGATTTTTCACAGATTCCCGACGCTGAGTCGCCATTTATGGCTTTTAAGGAAGTGGTCGTCGGTCAAACGGTTAATTTAGCTGGCCGCAAATTTACGCCTATTCCTGCAAATCATGTAGTGCCAGCGGTGGGGTACTTATTGGACAGTGGACGCGGTAGCTTCTTATTTAGTGGCGACACCAGCGTTAATGATGCGCTGTGGAAAGTGGCCAATGAGACGCCAAATTTAAAATACTTGGTGATTGAAACAGCGTTTTCAAATAAAGAGCGAGATATTGCGATTGCGTCAAAGCATCTTTGCCCCAGCATGTTGGCTTCTGAGCTCGCAAAACTAAAACGCGATGTTGAGGTCTATATCACGCATTTGAAGCCAGGCGAGGTGCAATTGACAATGGCCGAGATCGAAACCGAAGCGGCCAAATGGAAACCCAAAATGCTCGAAGCTGGGCAAATATTTGAAGTATAGCTGCCGCACTTTTGATGCGCGCTAAATTATGAGGCTTACCTAACATGAGCGCAGTGCTGGAGCCTAAAGCAGGAGGGGGTAACCCCGTCGCGGACATTTCGATAAAACTCGCGTTTTCGAAAAAACTACAAGCCGTTACCAATCGTATTCATTCCACAGCCAATGTGGATGAAATTATGTTGGATGTCACTCGCGATATTTGTCAGTTGTTTGACGCAGATAGACTCACCATTTACACCACGTCAGAGGATGGCCAGTCCATTATTTCGAAGATTAAGTCTGGCTTAAATTCCTTTAAGGATATTAAACTGCCGTTATCAGAGAATTCGATCGCAGGTTGCGCAGCACTTAATCGCCGATTCATGAATATTCAGGATGTTTACGATGATGCTGAGCTAAAAAGCTTCTCGCCGAATCTCGCGTTTTTAAAGGCGGTCGATCAACGTACCGGCTATCGTACCAAGCAGATGATGGTTTCGCCTATCGTCAGCGCGGATGGCGCTGATTTATTAGGTGTCATTCAAGTCATTAACCACTTGCCGGGTGACCCATTCCCGCCGTTGACTGAAGAGGGCATGCTAGAGCTTTCCAAAACGCTTGCTATAGCGTTTAAAGTGCGGCAACAAGTGCCGGGGCAAATTAGATCGAAGTTTGAGTACTTGGTGATGGATAACGTCATCTCTGAGGGCGAATTAGAATTAGCCACACGCACGGCTCGCCGCAAAAATCGTAATGTCGAAGACATCTTGATTGATGAATTTCAAGTAAAACCGCAGGCGCTCGGAGCAGCGCTTGCCAAGTACTTTGGTGTTGAATGTGAACCATTCAAAGCCGATCGCATCAAGCCGATCGATTTGCTAAAACATATTAAAAAAGAGTACGCCGAAGGCGCCAATTGGTTACCCATTGAGGATAGTAAAGTCGGGTTGATAGTGATGACAACAGACCCGGAGCACACTAAAAGCTCGCGTGTCGTTGAGAACATCTTCCCCAAACAAAAGCCAGTCTTTAAGGTCTGTACGCAGCGAGATTTTAGCCAAACTGTCGCGCAATTTTTTGGCGTCGACGGCGTCTCAAGCGACTCTATCGGCGACATGCTCTCGAGCATGGACGACGACGACAGCCCGGTCACAGAAATTGGCGGCGACGAAGCGTCGGGCGCTTCAGACAATGAGCTTGTCAAGTTGGTGAATAAAATTATTATTGATGCATATAATCAAGGCGCATCTGATATTCATATTGAGCCGGTGCCTGGTAAAGCAAAAACAGGCGTGCGTTTCCGCAAAGACGGCACGTTGATGAATTATATTGAGGTGCCAGCGAGTTATCGAAGCGCACTGACTGCGCGATTAAAAATTATGTGCGATCTCGATATTTCGGAGAAACGCAGGCCGCAAGACGGCAAGATTAAATTTAGAAAATATGGTCCGCTAGATATCGAATTGCGTGTTGCGACTATTCCTACGGCTGGTGGTGTCGAAGATGTGGTGATGCGCATTTTGGCTGCAGGTGAGCCCATCCCACTCGACAAGTTGGGTATCTTGCCGGCGAACTTGGCGCGATTAAAAAGCTGCGTATCCAAGCCTTATGGTTTGTTCTTTGTGTGTGGTCCAACGGGTTCGGGTAAAACCACCACATTGCACTCGGTTTTGGGGTACTTGAACACACCGGAGACCAAAATTTGGACTGCCGAAGACCCAGTTGAAATTACCCAAAAAGGACTACGTCAGGTACAGGTAAACGTAAAGGCAGGCTATACCTTTGCGATGGCGATGAAGGCTTTTTTGCGAGCGGATCCCGATATCATCATGGTAGGCGAGATGCGCGACAAAGAAACAACGTCTACCGGTATCGAAGCATCACTCACCGGCCACTTGGTATTTGCCACCCTCCACACTAATAGCGCGACTGAGTCTATTGTGCGCTTGCTCGATATGGGCATGGATCCGTTCAATTTTGCTGACGCCTTGCTCGGCGTCCTCGCGCAACGCTTAGCGAAGCGGCTCTGCAAGTGTAAGCAACCCTATTCGCCTACATCCGAAGAAATGAAGGCATTTTTAACCGAATACTGTCAGGAGTTAAAAAACACGCCGGAGTTCGCAAAAGACCCTAATGCGGGTTACAAGAAGGTTTACGAGCAATGGGTTAAGGATTACGCCAAAGACGGTAAATTTACCCTTTACAAACCGGTTGGCTGCGACGCTTGTGGAGGCTCAGGCTACAAAGGACGGTTAGGACTGCATGAACTGTTACTCGGCACTGATTTATTGAAGAAACAAATTGTTGAGCATGCGCGAGTAGCCGAAATGTTAGGAACGGCGCTGGCAGATGGCATGCTTACCTTAAAAATGGATGGTATGCAAAAAGTACTGGAAGGCACAACCGATATGGTGCAAGTGCGCGCGGTCTGCATTAAGTAATTGAGTTAACTCGTGGATCTCAACGGAACTGCAAAGCTCAAGAGTGTCACGTCAAAAAGCAGCCCAGAACGGTTGCTGCGTGCGCTTGAGTACTTAAATCAGATTGGTATCGCGCTAAGCCATGAGACCAATATTGACAAGTTGTTGCAGACCATACTCACCGGCGCTAAAAATATTACTGGTGCTGACGGCGGCACGCTCTACCGATTAGTTGAAGATAAGCTTAAATTTGAAATTGTACTTAACGACAGCCTAAAAATTGCGATGGGTGGCACCACCGGCATTCCCGTGCCGTTTTACCCCATCCCATTACGCCATGCCGACGGCTCACCCAATAACAGCATGGTTGCCGCCTATTGTGCGCTCAACGATAAAGCCGTGAATATCGCAGATGCCTATGCCGCTGAGGGATTTGATTTTTCTGGCACACGGAATTTTGATAAAAAAACCGGCTATCGCTCCACGTCCTTTCTGACTATTCCGATGAAAAACCATGAAGGTGAAATCATCGGTGTATTGCAATTATTGAATGCTAAGGACGGTGATGGCAATGTTTCTGTGTTCACTGAGGAAGACCAGCGCTTAGCCACTTCATTGGCGTCCCAAGCAGCCATTGCGCTAACCAATCGTATGCTCATGCTCCAATTGGAGCATTTATTTGAATCTTTAATCGCGCTGATTAACACGGCGATTGACGAAAAATCACCCTATACCGGTGGTCACTGTAACCGCGTACCAGCGTTAACGATGATGTTAGCTGAGGCCGCAGCGCGGTCGAAGGACGGACCGCTCGCGAACTTTCAAATGACCGATCGCGACCGCTACGAACTAAAAATTGCCGGTTTGCTTCACGATTGCGGAAAAATCACCACCCCCGTTCATGTTGTTGATAAAGCTACCAAGCTTGAAACGATCTTTGATCGAGTAAAACTCATAGATACACGCTTTGAGGTGCTTAAACGCGACGCCGAAATCAGTATGCTCCACGCCAAACTGGAAGCCTTAGAGGCAGGCGATGCCACCGCACGGGGCCGCGCGCATGCGGAAGCCACATTCGCGCAAACCATCGCACAAATTGACTCAGACCGTGAATTTCTCCGGAAGCAAAATATTGGTGGCGAACGCATGAATGCGGACGATCAGTTGCGTGTAAAACAGATTGCTGCATTGCAATACACTGACGCCAGCGGCGATAGGGTGACATTTTTATCGAACGATGAACGAGATAATTTAAACATCCCCTATGGCACCCTCATGCCAGCAGAACGCGAAATTATTAATCATCACATTGTCGCTACGATTAACATGCTGGAAGCTTTGCCGTGGCCTAAGCATTTGAAAAGAGTGCCAGAATACGCAGGGGGTCATCATGAACGTATGGATGGCAAAGGCTATCCAAAAGGTCTCACGCGCGATCAAATGAGCGTACAAGCCCGTGTAATGGGCATCGCCGACATATTTGAGGCGCTTACAGCAAAAGATCGTCCTTATAAACCAGGCAAAACACTGTCAGAGTCCTTGCATATACTCGGCAAGTTTAAGTTGAACGGGCACATTGACCCCGATTTATTTGATGTCTTTGTACGCGAAAAAGTATATTTGAAATATGCAGAACAGTTTTTGGATAGCGCGCAAATCGACCAAGTTGATGAAGCGCTGATACCTGGATATTCGAAGTTAAGCGGATAAGATCGTTATCACTTGTCAACGATTGTGGGTGGCGCAGTCACGCGGTGCGCAGCCTGGGAGTTATGTATCCCGCTAGCGGCATCGCTGGTCATAAAGCGCCTATTTCGCAATAAAGGGGCAGCTTAACGAGGTAAAAGTGACACTTTTGGGCAGGCATGTTAATCATTCCATCGCTTAAAACGGCAAGTTTGATGGCCGTGAGCACAGATGTCGTGCTAATGAGACGGAAAAGTACTTTGAATTGCACTTAAGTAACGAATATCCAGACTTTATGCGTAAGCGGCCATGGTAAGTCAAGTTGGCATGGCTCGTGCTTATAGTAGATCAACGCAAGTTATCGCGTAGTAAGAAGTAAAGCAGTAGAGGCGCCCTTGCAGTTTTATTTTAATTAAATTATTTGGAGCTACACATGAAAACAGTACAAAAAGGTTTTACGCTTATCGAATTGATGATCGTTGTTGCGATTATTGGTATTTTGGCAGCGGTTGCATTGCCTGCTTATCAAGATTACACAAAGCGCGCTAAGGTTACTGAGATTATTTTGGCAGCATCTGCTTGCCGCACAACAATTACTGAGACCATTCAATCAACTACCAAACCTGCTCTGCCAGCGGCTGGCGAATGGGGCTGCGAATCTGCAACGCAAACTACAAAGTATGTGGCTTCAATTGTTACTGATAACGTAGGTAAGATTGTAGTTACAGCTATGGCTACCGGTATTGGCGCTGGCGCAGATGGTAAAGCGCTGTCGCTGGTACCATTGAAAGCAGCCGCTACCCAATTTACAAATGCTGATATTGGTATTTCTGTATTCGAATGGCGTTGTGGTTTAGTGGCCGATGGTACTTCAATTGATCCTAAACTATTGCCTGGTTCTTGCCGCGGATAATTTGTCTGGACGTAAAAAAGCCCCTCCTCGGAGGGGCTTTTTTTTCGCACTAATTTTTTGTGATGAAGCGCTTACAGCAAAAAAGATCGTTCTTATAAACGAGGCAAAATTCTGTCAGAGTCCTTGCATATACTCGGGAAGCTTAAGTTGAACGGGCACATTGCCCCCGATTTATTTGATGTCTTTGTCCGCGACAAAGTATATTTGAAATATGCAGAACAGTTTTTGGATAGCGCGCAAATCGACCAAGTTGATGAAGCGCAGATACTTGGATATCCGAAGTTAAGCGGATAAGATCGTTATCACTTGTCAACGATTGTGGGTGGCGCAGTCACGCGGTGCGCAGCCTGGGAGTTATGTATCCCGCTAGCGGCATCGCTGGTCATAAAGCGCCTA
>JANNXI010000041.1:0-15101 GCA_031409495.1 Betaproteobacteria bacterium | reverse complement strand
CTGGAATACACCGAAGTTGCCCGCATAACGATGCAAAAGACCAGTAATCCACAATCTGACCGCTGGGAGGCAAACCACGCCTTCAACGATGTGAGTGTGTACGGCTACTATTTTGAAGTCGTGGTTAACGGCAAAACCTTCATTTATCAAAACAATCGCGAAGCCATTTATTGGACACGTGAAAAAGGCAGCAATGGTGTGGGGTTCATTGAAGACAAGCCCGATAACTTACCGAACAGCATCCGCACCATTCGGCGCTTCCGCCATACCGTTTTTAGCCCTGACTACGTTGTACCAGCATGGGCAAAAGATGTTGTGTACTACTATATTTTTCCTGATCGCTTTCGGAACGGTAACACGGCGAATAATCCAAAGGTAGGCGTCACCACTTATCACGATAAGCAAATTGAATTCCATAAAAACTGGCTTGATAAGCCCTACAAACCGAAGTCCGGCGATGGTTCAGATGAACACTATAACAATGATTTTTTCGGCGGCGACTTAGCAGGGGTAATCGAAAAGCTTGACTACATTGCCGACCTAGGTGCCAACACCATCTACATGACACCCGTGTTCCAAGCATCGAGCAATCACAAATACGATACGGCCGATTACAAGAATATTGATCCGCATTTTGGCACTAATGATGACTTTATCAAACTCACGAAAGAGGCCGCCAAACGGGGCATTCGGATCATTCTTGATACATCTCTGAACCACACGGGATCAGATTCAATTTACTTTGATCGCTTCAGCAAATACAAATCCAATGGCGCAAGTTTGGGTGCATTTTCTGGGGCGAAAATTCAAGAAAACTCCCCCTACGCTAGTTGGTATACCTTCGACCAAGCCCAAACCGAGCCAGACGAACAATACAAAGGCTGGGTAGATGTGCTCGACTTACCAGAGCTAAATAAAAACGCCCCCGCATGGCGGAACTTCGCCTACAACGACGCTGACTCCGTTATGAAGCTCTGGCTAGATCGCGGTGCAGCAGGCTGGCGCATGGATGTAGTGCCGTGGGTGCCCGATAGCTTCTGGCGTGAATGGCGCACCGCTATCCGTAAGCACCAACCAGACGCGTTAACGATTGCCGAAACTTGGTTCGATTCGTCAAAATACTTTTTAGGCGATACCTTCGACTCAACTATGAATTACATCTTCCGTAACGCCATACAAGACTATGCCAAAGGTGGCAAAGCGCCGTTACATTACAGCAACATCGAATATATTCGCGAAGTGTATCCGCAGCAATCCTTCTACGCACTTATGAATTTATTGTCATCCCACGACTCCGCCAGAAGTCTCCACGTATTTGGTGCTACAGATGAAAAAGACGAGGCCGCGCTCTTGCTCGCCAAAAAGCGCTTACGCCTAGCCGCCTTTTTTCAAATGACTTTTCCCGGCGCACCGACTATTTATTATGGCGACGAAGTCGGTGTAGGCGGGGGGGATGATCCCTACAACCGCGCCACCTATCCATGGGCAGACTTAGGCGGGAAGCCCGATTTAGCCTTGCTGGCAGACTATAAGTTGTTAATAAAAATGCGCAAAGATAACCCAATCTTGCGCCACGGCAGTTTAGATGCGCCAATTTATATGGACGACAACGTGATCGGTTTAGTGCGCCGATTAGAAAGCCGCGTGGCACTTATCTTTACCAACAATGCGGAGTCCCCTAAGCAAGTTACAGTGCTGCTACCCACAGACGCGCGTGGAGCACAATTTAAAGATGCAATTACTGGTGAAGTCATTGGTGGTGGCCAAAGTACCATCACGCTCACCTTGCCCGCGCTGTTCGGGCGCGTATTATTTAGCCGCTAGCCAACCATAAGCAATTCAGAATAGGTACGCGGGTTTCCGCGCAAAGACTAATTGAACACCCTAAAATCAGGGCGCACCTACCCACTACGCAATGACCAAAGTGCGCGTATATTGTGGGTATTACTCACCTTACCGCAAATTAGGCATGCCCGAAGATACCGAAAGCACCACATCTGCTCGCAGCATCTTGACCGGCACTAAGCCCACGTTAATCAAACCCGCTAGTGCCAACGCTGCCAACGCTGCTAACGCTAACAACCCTGGCAGCCAACCACTATGGCCGGTGGCTGCAACCAGTGCCTTCGACGCGACCGCGGCAGCGATTCCGATTGCCCTGGGCGGTGTTGCTATTGTGTACGCCAATTTCCCTGCGCAATATTTAAGCTATGGCGTATTTGCTACCCTCCTTTTGCTGATCCTCATTCATGCCGTGAGCGCCACCGGCGGCCGCCCAATGGCCTTCAGCGCAAGGCTCTTTGAAGCGACCGCCCTATCAGCAATTTTGCATCAGTTTACGACCTATATGCCCGCGTGGGGATTAGCTGCGCGACCAGAAACCTTGCTGGCTCTTATGTGCGTAGTAAGCGCTTTTGCGTTCATTGTTTGTGCTGTTTTATTCCTGCTCGGCGCCGATAAATTTACCCGATTTATTCCTGCTCCCGTATATGCGGGCTTCTCCATTAGTGTGGCTATTCTCCTGCTGGTGTCGCAGAGCAAAACCCTTTGGCACATGTGGGAAGCTGGCCAAAGTGCAGCCGTGCTCATTAGTGTATGCGCGGCCGCGATCGTTGCCAATCTTGCGGTGCGGCAATGGCTACCGCGCCTACCGGCTTCTACCATCGGCGTGGCTGCAGGCGCACTCGTAGCGCTACTTTGGTGGCTATTAAAAGACACGCCAGTGCAAATGGTGATGGCGGCAAACCAAGCGTTGCAGCTACCTTGGGCCGTTGCCGACTTTGCCGCACTTGTCGCCCCGCAAGCCAAAACAGCCACCATGCTGCCAACGCTCCTCAACAATGGTGCGCTGCTAGGATTGATGGTGTTTATTAATATGACGATCGCCAATGAAAGTATTTCGCAGCTTGATGATCGAAGTGCCAGCCGCTGGCAACACATGTCCGTGGCCCTTACTGGTGGACTTGGTGCGGCTGTAGGCGCCGTGCCAGTAGCGGGATCACAGCAAGTGTCTATGGCGGGGATGCGTATTACCAATTTGAGCAACCGCAGCAGTTTCCTCATCGCCATTGTTTGCGCCATCTTGCTCAGCACGGGCATTTTGAATTGGATAGCGCTTGCGGCTGTGGCCGGCGTGATGTTATGCGATGCGTTTTTTATGGCTGATCGATCAGCACTCGCGCAGGCCAGTGCCTGGGTGCGTAGGCGGCCGCTAGAAGCCAGTCAAAAGGAAGATTTAGCGCTGGTAGCTGCAGTAACCGTTACTGCAGTGGTGTTTAATCTGGTCGCGTCGGTGTTTGTTGGCCTTATGTTTGGCTTAGTGCTATTTGCCATGCGCAATGCCAAAAAGCCCGTGCGCTTTGAGTGGACCGGCGATCAGCTACATTCAAACTGCGCACGCAGTCGCGCTGAAATTGAAGTGTTGTTGCAGCAAGGTGACAAAATTAAAATCTTAGAACTGGAAGCTGAATTATTTTTTGGCGCTGTCGCAAGCCTTGACCGCAGTCTGCAAGCATCGCTTGAACACGCGCACACCGTGATTCTCGATTGGTCGCGGGTACGTAATGTGGACAGCAGCATTGCGTTATCACTCAAACGTTGGCAACGTGCGGCACAAGCTCTAAATATAGGCACCTTACACGCTGGTGCCATATTGCAAAAGGGTAATGCGCACACCTTTTTAGCACATCATTTGCCCGACGCCGTCAGCGCACCTGATCTTGACCGCGCGTTAGAAATAGCCGAAAACAACATCATCAGCACCAGCACTATCATCAATCCAGAAGCGACATCAATGTTGCAAGATGCAATGGCAATATTGAAAGGCTTAAATTCAAATCAGCGCGACATCATCGAAGCGACGATGCAACAGCGCTTGTATAAATCAGGCGATGTGGTGTTCACCACGGGCGAGGCGAGCGATAAATTGCTCATCGTTTCACACGGTAGCGCGGGCATTATCATTCACGGCGATCATGGTCACGATATCCGCATCACCAGCATTCGTCGTGGTGGCGTAATTGGAGAAGTAGGCTTTCTAGATAGCGCACCGCGATCTGCCACCGTCGTTGCGCAAGAGGATTTACTGGTGTACGTATTAACACGCCAAGCCTTCAATGCTCTGCGTTTAAGTCACCCCGAGATCGTCTACCAACTCATGCTCAATCTAACGCTGGACTTAGCCTCGCGGTTACGCCATACCAATAAACTTGCGAGCGCGCGGAGCGCGGGCGCGTGAGAAGTGGGCAGGACTCCAGTGCCGCCAAGAAACCGCTGCTCAATTTGGTATGCAGAGTTTATCAAATCATAATGAACGGAAGAACAACAAGGCTGATGAAAGCCTAAAATAGGGCATCTTCAGCCACAATAGAGAAAAAAAACTATGGCAAGCATAGAAAGTTCCTCGCAATTTTTCTACGCCGATGGTCGCACCATCGAAAAAGGCGATGCTGTACTTTTTGAAAACGGACGCTTTCCGGCAATCGTTGATGGTTTTTTATTGATCAATGATGGCGACGGCAACCCGCAACCGCATGCCGTTTTAATTAAAGACAACCAACCCAGCGCACGCATGATCGAGCGTCATGATGCCACTCTCACCTTCTATTTTGTCGAACGCAACACTACCGATTACGCTCAAGCTGGCATCGCCCATTTACGCCGCAAAGCAGAAGCCGATGATGCGATTGCGCAGTTCAATTTAGGCAATTTGTCTGTAATCGGCTTGCACCTGCCGCTAAACGATGCCATAGGGCTACGCTGGTGGCAGAAGGCAGCAGAGGCAGGCTACGACACTGCGCAATTTCAGCTAGGCGGGCGCTATTTTCACGGCAATGGGGTAGAACAAGATAAGGCACAAGCCATCACGCTATGGAAGCGCGCTGCCATGTCGGGCTTAGCTGAAGCGCAGGCAAGTTTAGGCGTTATCTATACACAAGACGCAGGCATTCCCGTTGACACCAAACAAGCCGTTTTTTGGCTAGAAAAGGCCGCCGCGCAACAAGATACGATGGCGCAATATAAGTTGGCCTATATGCATGAACACGCCGAAGGCGTGCCGCAAGACTATGCGCTGGCTGTTAAGTTTTACACTCTGGCAGCCGAGCAAGGCTACCCCGCCGCACAATGCAATTTGGCCGACAAATATGAAAAGGGCTTAGGCGTTACCCAAGACTATGCGCAAGCCATCGCGTGGTACGAAAATGCCGCGAGTCAAGGTGCCGCACCAGCTCAATATAGCTTGGGGCAGCTTTATGAAAAAGGCCAAGGTGTGGCAGCCAATACCGATACCGCCATGCACTACTACAGCGAAGCAGCAGCCCAAGGTTATCAAGATGCAAAAATTAGCTTAAAAGCCCTGCGCCAACAAACCGGCACGGCCCAACCCGAAGCGCAAGAGCCAACAGATGCTGAGGGAATATTCGATCTCGCCATCGCCTACGATATCGGCAGCGGTGACCTAGCCGAAGACCATGCACGCGCGCATCAGCTCTACAAAAAGGCCGCCGACCTACGCCATGCCGAAGCGCCCTACCAACTGGGCCACGCCTTTGAACGCGGCGTAGATGTACCCAAAGACCTCACCCGCGCTTTCATGTGGTATCGCATGGCTGCCGAACGCGGCTATGTAGACGCGCAATACCAAATAGCATCGCAACTAGAAACCGGCAAAGGTTGTCCAGCCAATCCAAAAAAAGCGCTAATGTGGTACCGCAAAGCCGCAGAAGGCGGTCATGCGCGCGCTATTAATGCTGTGAAGCGGCTGGAGAAATGGTGGAAAATTTGGTAGGAATTTACCTTAATTAAACCCTTGTAGACGCCCGTATTTAGGGAATCTCCAAGGTATTAAAACAATTCATTTTGCCGCCACCAAAGCTAACTTTGTTTTTGCCACATCCACATACGGCCCCAACTCATACACGTTACGATAACCATAATTGTAGAGTGCTGCAAAGGTCGATAAGTTAAGCGACGCTGAGGGCAACTTCGTTGGAAACGCCTTCGGCGCATTGGCAAAATTGTTATTGCAATAAATGAGTACGCGCGTTGTTCTACTTGGAATAATCTGCGCCAAACTCTCGGCCGTAATATCCGAAAAGTTTAAATTGATGGCGCCCGCAATATGCAGCTCATCAAATTTTTTAGCGCTACGGGCGTCCAAAATAATGGTGTCGGGCTCCTGGCTCAATTTTAAAAATTCGGCTTCAGTGAGTCGCCGATTCGCCCTGTGCAGCAGCGCCGCTTGGGTAACCGCTAGATGACCGAGGGCGTCGATTTTCGGGTTATCGCGCGTTGCTAATTCGCTATCCGCCGTTTTTTTAAGCATCACCTTCGCAGGCGGTGATGCCAACGAAGCCATGGGCAACAACATAAATGCGATGCAATAAACTATTTTTTGAATCGACATGATGGCCTTTACCGTGACGTTGCAGCGTTGTAATAACAGTAAGGCAGGCACTTTTGCGGAAGGTTAAAAACGGGAGACGGTGTTAAATTTTAGCATGCGCTTGGCTGAGAACTGGCGCGATTTGGGCTGCGGATGTCGAAGTATTTAAGTTGGCAGGCAGCGCGCGGAAGGTCGACTTAACGCCGTGTTTGTAAGGCTATTTTCATACGGCTTACAGCTACAGCGCAGGTAAGAATGCCTTGAAGAGGCCCTGATTTAGGGCATCTTCAAGGCATTCTAAAATTTATTTTCGCTGTGCTGCTGCGCGCCGCCGCCCAGCAAACCCTGTTCTTTAAGGTGCCCCACGCTACGCATCAACAATTTATTCAAAGCACAGCCGCGCCGCATAGAAAGCGCTAAGCCATTGATTTATAACAAATAAAAATAGGGTTATTTCTACATCTAAAAATTTATGGCAATCTATCGGGCACAATTTCACTTGGAGAGCGCATGAAAAAATCCCCTTTACCCGTTGACCCTTGGAACACAAAACTCAACATAAAAAAATTGCCTAAAAGAGTAAGGCTTGAGAAGAATTTTGCAGGCATCAAAGCGGGCCGCCTGCTCTATGTAGGCACGCCGCAATTGATCGACGACTACGTCAAAAAAATTCCTCATGGCGAAACCCGCACCATTATTCGGCTTCGCAACGAACTTGCCAGAAAAAATAAGTGCGACGCAACATGCCCCGTAAGCACAGCCATCTTCCTACGAATTTGTGCGCAAGCTGCAATCGAAAAAATGCAATCCGGCGCTGCAACAGATGAAGTATCGCCTTTTTGGCGGGTAATCGAAGCAGGCTCGACCATCGCTAAAAAAATCGATATTGATGGTGCATGGATAGATCATCAACGCGAAATCGAAGCCGCAGACGCTAAAAACACCACCAAGAAAACCTCGTAGATTGCCTAAAATAGGGCATCTCCGGAGGGTAACTAACGGCAGCATTATCGACGCGCCCACGTGCCTATGCACTACGATTAATCTACCCGGGCGTGGGCAAAAGAGCATTGCCCACCCTATGATAATGGCTTGCAAACGCACTATTCCCCGCAAGGGGGCTATCTTCTGGTCGTAGGGCATCTGCAGGCAACGCTACCTCGCTACGCCACCCCAAAACCGCCCCCACCTGGCGTTTCCAGCACAAAGACATCACCGGTATTCATTTCGCATTCGTCTGAATACGATAAATTAACACGGCTGCCATCTACCCGCTCTACCCAGTTTGCACCTAGCGCGCCCTCCCCGCCGCCTTCCATGCCGAATGGCGGGACGATACGGTGACCGGCTAGTATTGCGGCGGTCATGGGTTGTAGGAAGCGGATTTTTCTTACTGCACCGTTGCCGCCTTGGTGCTTACCTTTGCCACCTGAGTTTTTTCTGATGCTGTGTTCTTCTACACGCACCGGGTAGCGAAATTCTAAAATTTCAGGGTCGGTTAGGCGTGAGTTGGTCATGTGGGCTTGCACGGTGTCGCAGCCGTCGAAGGTGGGCCCTGCACCGGTGCCGCCAGATACGGTTTCATAATATTGGTATTGCGCGTTGCCGAAAGTAAAGTTGTTCATGGTGCCGTAGCTTGCGGCCATTACGCCTAGGGCACCGATGATGGCATCCGTTATGCACTGCGAGGTTTCTACATTGCCTGCAACCGTGGCTGCAGGGGGGGATGGGTTGAGCATGCTGCCTGCGGGAATGATGATGGTGAGGGGTTTTAGGCAGCCTGCGTTTAATGGAATATCGCTATCAACCAACATGCGAAACACATACAACACCGCTGCATACACCACCGCGGAAGGCGCATTAAAATTAGACGCTAATTGGCTGGATGTGCCCGTAAAATCTATGGTTGCACTGCGTTTGTCATCGCCTATTTTTACGTTAACTTTAATGACGGCACCATTGTCCATTTCATAGGCAAACGCACCATCGCGCAGCTTGCCGATTACACGGCGCACGCATTCTTCGGCGTTGTCTTGCACGTGCTGCATATAGGCATTAACCGTTTCCAAACCAAAATGCGTGACCATGCGATTTAGCTCTTGCACGCCTTTTTCGTTCGCCGCAATTTGCGCGCGTAGGTCCGCAATGTTTTGATCAATATTTCTAGCAGGGTGCACCGCACCGCTTAATAGCGCGCGCATTTCGACTTCCAGCATCACGCCGTTTTCTACTAGTTTTACGTTGTCTAGCAGCACACCTTCATCAACCACCGTCTTGGAAAACGGGGGCATAGAACCTGGTGTAATGCCACCAATATCAGCGTGATGACCGCGTGACCCTACAAAAAATTGCGGCACAGTTTGCCCTGATAAAAATACTGGTGACACCACCGTAACATCCGGCAAATGCGTGCCGCCGTTGTAGGGGTCATTCAACACAAATACGTCGCCCGGCTGCATTTTGCCGTGATTTTTACGCACAATTGTTTTAATACTTTCGCCCATAGAACCGAGGTGAACGGGCATGTGCGGGGCGTTGGCAATTAAATTTCCATCACTATCGAACAGTGCGCAACTAAAATCTAGGCGCTCTTTAATATTTACCGAATAAGCGGTTTGTTGCAGCCGCAATCCCATTTGTTCAGCAATAGACATAAACAAATTATTGAACACTTCCAGCATTACAGGATCAACCGTAGTGCCGATAGCATGGTTTGTCTTTCGCGGGCTGATGCGCGTGAGCACGAGATGATTTTGCGGTGACACTTCGGCCTGCCATTCGGGCTCGATAACGGTTGTGGTATTTTTTTCGGCGATGATTGCTGGCCCGACGATAACTTGGCCGAGTGCCAAAGTATCGCGTGCAAAAATGGGGGCTTGATGCGCTACACCTTGGCTAGTTAGCGCGACGTGGGCGATGGCGTGCGCTGCGATCGTTGGATGGCTTTGCGCGGCAGGGCTGAGCGCACTATTTGCACCTATGGCTTCAACCGAAACGGCTTCAATGATCAACACTCTACCCGGCATCAGGAAGCTAAAGCGCTGTTTATACTGTGCTTCAAACGCGGCCTTCATGACTGTAGCGCTAGCAAAATCAACCGTGATGGCAGAATCGGTGCCTGCGTATTTAAGCTGTAGGCGGCGCTTAATGCTGATGTTTGCAGCGTCCACGCCTTGGCCTTGTACTTCTTCAAACGCGGGCTGCGCTAGGTTTTCAAGCGTGGCGTGCACGCTTGGCAAGTTTTCATCGTTCAACGGCACTTCTAATGCGCGCTCGCGCATAGCTACAATATCAGCCAAGCCCATGCCGTACGCGGACAGCACGCCCGCCAAGGGGTGAATGTACACGCGCGTCATGCCAAGCTCATCTGCCACCAAGCACGCGTGCTGCCCACCCGCGCCGCCGAAGCATTGCAGGGTGTATTCGGTAACGTCGTGGCCGCGTTGTACGGAGATGAACTTAATCGCGTTGGCCATATTGGCGACTGCAATCTGCAGGAATCCTTCGGCTACTTCTTCGGGCGTTTGCACCTTACCAGTAGCAGCTTTAATTTCTGCAGCTAAGGCGGTAAATTTCTCGTGCACGACTTCGGCGTCTAGCGCTTCGTTCGCTTGCGCACCGAATACATTTGGAAAATGCGCGGGTTGAATTTTGCCGAGCATTACGTTGCAATCAGTCACCGCTAAAGGGCCACCGCGCCGATAGCAGGCAGGCCCGGGGTTTGCGCCCGCGCTATCTGGCCCCACGCGGTAGCGCTGACCATCGAAATGCAATATCGAACCGCCGCCCGCTGCAATAGTGTGGATAGACATCATCGGCGCGCGCATGCGTACACCGGCAACCGCTGTTTCAAATTCACGTTCCAAGGTGCCCGCATAGTGCGAAACGTCAGTAGACGTACCACCCATATCAAAGCCGATTACTTTGCTAAATCCTGCCCCTTCTGCAGTGCGCACCATACCGATAATGCCGCCGGCAGGGCCGGACAAAATAGAATCTTTGCCTTGAAAACGTGCGGCGTCAGTTAAGCCGCCATTGGATTGCATGAAGAACAGCTTTGGGGCTTTCACCCCTTCTGGCGCTAATGCCGTTGCGACTTGATCCACGTAGCGCCGCAAAATTGGCGATAAATAAGCATCAACCACAGTGGTATCGCCACGCGATACGAGCTTCATTACGGGGCTAGTTTGGTGTGATGTGGATACTTGGCTAAAGCCAATTTCACGCGCAATTTCAGCCACTTTTAACTCGTGTTGCGTAAACCGATAACCATGCATAAACACGATTGCAATAGCCCGGAAACCGCCATCCCACGCGGCTTTCAAAGCAACTATCGCTGCAGCTTCGTCGAGTTTTTTAACCACCTCGCCGTGCGCGCCGATGCGCTCATCAATTTCAACTACTTCGCTATAAAGCAATTCTGGTAGCGTAATTTCCATATCAAAAATGCGTGGTCGATTTTGATACGCAATGCGCAACTGGTCGCGAAAACCTTTGGTAATTGCCAACAGCGTTTTCTCGCCCTTGCGCTCAAGCAAGGCGTTGGTGGCTACGGTAGTGCCCATTTTTACGGCTTCAATAGCCTCAACAGGCATAGCATCACCGGCGCTTAAACCCAACAAATGTCGAATACCCGCCACTGCAGCATCAGGATATTGCTCGAGGTTTTCAGATAGCAATTTATGGGTGAGAAGCGCGCCATCAGGCTTGCGCGCGACGATGTCGGTAAACGTCCCGCCACGATCAATCCAAAATTGCCACTGTGCTTTTTGAGTCATCGTCTAGCTTTCTGAATACAACAATAAACACTTTTGATGGGAGGGGTAGTAGCGCGCATTCAATACCCGTCTGGATTCGAAGCGCCCAATAGCTTCTGCAAATATCGACCCAGCTATCGCAAAAGCCGCGAGAGCTGGGCTACAAAACCAGCTACGCCCCTTCGTAACAAATGAAGTACTTGCAGTCTTGGTTTCTCAATTGAACAACGTCCACCCTCATCAACAAAAAATGGCGCCCTTTCAGGCGCCATTAATTTTACTGCAAGACAGCATCAAATCATCAAGGATCGATAATCGTGACTAAGCTAGTACAAGTACCACCTGCAGCATCACGAGCTGTATAGGTAAATGTGGCGCGGTCAAACACGGCCAAAGCGGCAAAGTTTAATGTGCCATTGGCGTTAATAGACACAGTGCTGCCCGGTAACGTTGGCTGTGTCACGCTTACGATGCGCAATGGTGGGTTTGGCGATGTATCGTTTTCCAACGGATTAAAGCCATTAAAGGTAATTTGATTGATCACATAAGTATCTGTATTGCACGATGGCGGCGCTACTGGCGGTGGTGGGGGTGGTGGGGGCGGAGGCGGAGGTACTACGACCGGCGGCGTTACAGTTAGACGCACGGTAGCGGTCCGTGTGCAAGTGCCATCACTCACGGTGTAGCTGAAGCTATCTGCGCCACTGGTACCGGCACGGGAAGTGTAAGTAACCCGATTGTTGCTCGCAACAATCGCAGCAGTGCCGTTAGTAGGCTGGGTTACAGCCGTTACTGTTAGCGTATTAGCATCGATATCACTATCATTTGCGAGTACGTTTATCGTCGCTACAGCACCGCTATCCAACGTTGCCAGGTCATCGGCAAGCACCGGGCAAGTATTTAAGAATACTCTGGCGCCGGGGGTAACAGCCGTGGTGGATTCAGACTGCGTGTAGGTATCAACACGGGTTTTGTGGAGCATTGGCGTGAGCAAGGCGCGACGCAACCATGCGGGTTCTACCGGGACGTTTTCAACCTTGTCTTCCATCACGGTTTTAGAGGTGATCGTAGCGGTCGCTTGCGCTAGCGGGTTAGGAACAGCCGCCTGCCCGGTAACCGCTATTGGCGTACGCACTTCCTTAGTCACAACTTCGCACACACCACCTGTTACTTGCGCTTCAACGCGACGATTACGTGCGTCCGCTGACGGATAGCGTGGGTTTTTACCGCCCAAGCCTTCGGCTTTAATACGGTCACCCGAAATACCTTCGGCGATCAGCAATTTACGCATCACTTCAGCGCGCAGTTTAGATACTGCGATATTGCCTTGCTCGTTACCGTAGGGACAGGCATATCCTTGGATCGTCACGTCAACTGGGCAGCTTGAGGCTTTTACATCTAGTGCAAACTTCAAAATAGTGGCAGTTTGCTCTTTGGTGAAACCAGAAGATTTAAACGGGAAATTTTCTAAAATCCCCATCTCTCGGCGTACTGTAGTTTGTACCCTCTCGGTTTTAAATTGCGCTGTCGTTCCAGCGCCAGTGCCCGCCACCGCTGCTGCAGCAGCCGTTGCGGCCGCTGCGGCAGAAGCTGCCGCCGCTCTGGCCGCTATCTCGGATGATGTAGTGTTGTTACTTGGAACGGCGCTTTCATTTATTGGCCGTGCTACTTGCACGGTACGCGTTGCGGTAGTTGGGCGGAAGCCTTTGCCACCAAAATCGTAGCGCAACGTGAGCAAGGCACGCGTACCGCTACGATCAGAGTCTGCGGTACCGCTCTTAGAATAACGGTCTAGGCCCAAAGACACGCTAATTGGTGAGTTATAAAAATACTTTTCTACGTTAACCGAAACCGTGTTTTGCTTCGCGCCGTTTTCACCACGCTCAACGTCTGCGCCGATGGTAGCGCGGAGAAGGGGCTCGTCAAAGAAGCGACCCACACGCATGCCTAAGCCCTTGTTGTAGGGGCGGGTAAAGGTATTGGTGCGCACGGCGGTGGTGATGGCTTGGGTAAATGGACGGCCGCCTTCGGTGCCGGTTTGGGTCGCAACCGAACTCTCAAAAACTGAATTCGTTAAACGGCTTTCCGACGTCGTGTGCGATACGTACAAATCAGCAAAAAGGTTCTGCCACTCGCGACCAACACCTAAAGTAAGCTTGCGGTCATGATCGCGGTTTTGATCAACCGCGCCAAAAATTTTAGTCACGGCTAAATTATCTGCCGCTGTGGTGCGCCAGTCATTATTTGCGAATGCGTAAGACAGCTTTAAACCTAGCGCATTGCGGCCGACATAAAGGTCACCCACAACAGCATTTGCATCGGATTGCGCAATCACGTGCGATAGCTCAAGATGGACTTTGCGATCATCATCAACACCCAAACCCACGCGTGTAGTGTCGCCGGCGTAGGCAAGGTTGCCACCATTGGTAATTTTATCTGGCGCTGGCTTGGCAATCGTTTGCGCCATCAATTGCGGCGCAAATAATGCTGTCAAAACGGCCGACGGCAATACCAGTCGACGGAATAAATTTCTTTCCCCATTTTTCTTCATGGATACGTCCCTTTTTTTGGTGATTTTTTATAGCGTGGCAGTAGCCTGCAAGCTAGTTTGCATGCATCAGTTTACCATTTTGTCGCGATAGCTTTTACTCGATTTACGCCTACCGCTAGGTGAATTGCGTAGCACATTTCGCATTGCCGCCACAGTTGTGCTCTACCATTACCTTTCACGCTGTGACGAGGTATTTAAAGCCTCCTCAAAAAACCAATAAAAACAGGCTGAAGGCACCTGTATCTAGGGCATCTCCAGCCTGCTTAAGTGAATTTTCAGAAATTGTCACAGCGTTATCACATCAAAGTCGATTTTGGTCACTCAAATTGACGACTTCCATCCAGTGATTGAAAATATCGTTTTTATCCAACTAACTGCACAGGAATGCTGCTGGCGCTGCCTTTGATACGATTGTTACCGTCCACATAGACCAGTGCCGGTTTGAAAGCCGCAATTTCCGCTTCTGCATAGCTCGCATAGGCGGCAATAATGAGTAAATCACCTGGGGCCACGCGCCGGGCGGCGGCGCCATTTACGCTGATGATGCCAGTACCGCGCTGTCCGGCAATGGCATACGTAGTGAAGCGTTCGCCATTGGCAATATTGTAAATATCGATTTGCTGATATTCCTTAATATCGCCCGCGTCCAGAAGGTTTTGGTCAATTGCGCACGAGCCTTCATAGTGCAACTCGGATTGAGTGCATGTCACTCGGTGCAGCTTGGATTTCAACATAGTGCGTTGCATTTAACGGCTCCTAAGGGGCGGCGATCAAGATTCATCGCGCAGACAGATCAAACAATGGAAAGTTGGCTTGCGCGCAGGCTGTAAAACTAACCCACGCGCAGTATAGCGCTAATGTTTTAGTGATTTCACTCTAAACCAGCGGCAAACTGGTTACATTGGTAACGTTAATTCGACGTTATCAATCAACCGCGTTTTACCCAACTTGGCCGCGGCTAAGACCACTAAATCGCGATCATCTGGCGTTGGCAGCGCTAAATCGGACCGACGTCGGACAGCAATATAGTCAGGCACCCAGTGGCGACCCGCCAACAGCGCCATTGCATCGAGCTCCATGCGTTGATAATCGTCCTTACCCGCCAAAACTTGCGCTCGAACTTGCGCAAGGGTTTGATACAGTAGCGGCGCCTCAGCGCGTTCGGCATTTGTTAAATATCCATTACGCGAGGACAGCGCCAAGCCGTCGTTAGCGCGCACGGTTTCCGCCAAAATAATTTCAATGGGCAGCGCGAGTTGCTGCACCATTTCTTCAAGCACACGGCACTGCTGGAAGTCTTTTTTACCAAATATTGCGCTTTTAGGGCCGACCATATTGAAGAGCTTCAGCACCACAGTGGACACGCCGCGAAAATGCCCGGGCCGCACTGCGCCATCAAGTAGATGCT